>JAVEZE010000134.1:0-7475 GCA_034003145.1 Spirochaetia bacterium | reverse complement strand
AACGCTCTCTCTAACCATGGAAAGAGCAACCCCTATTGGAGAAATAACATGAGCATTTTTTCCAATAAGATATTTCATGTTTTTTATCTTAGCCACTAACGGAACCACAGAAGAACACCCGCCCCCTCCTCCGACAATAGGAAGATTATTGATATCAACCTGGTAAGTAGTGGCAAGTTCTTCAAGTACAGGAATTATAGTGCTGCATACGCTGTCATTGACTTTTTGCAATACCTGATCAGCGCTAATTCCTAAAAAAGAGGCAAGCAGTTTGATTACAAACATAATCCGCTCATAATGCGGCGAATAACAATAATCATCTTTTGTAGTATACCCCATTACATTTGCAATACAAGTAAGAGTAAGGGCGTATCGTTTTTGTGTTGTTCTGTCAACACAGGTGATATAAGGTGAAACATCATTTTTAGAGATGTATTCTTCAATATCAAGGGAATCTACATCTAAATTTTCAGCAAAACAAAGATATTCAAGCCCTGCGATATGGGCGCTGCGGGGGCCTACTTTAATCGTATCTCCGCTGCGCTGAAGCATACTCCCCCCTGCAACTGCAACAGTGTGAATATCGAGAGAATTTATATAGGTTTTATGAGAGCCGATTTGAGCCCATCTTACCAGAACATCATTATTGCGGATGAGAGAGATATCAGTACTTGTCCCTCCCGCTTCCATGAAAAAACCTTCCTGAACATCAAGGTATGAAATAGCGCCTCTTACTCCGGCAGCAGGACCTGAAAGAATTGTTTGAATCGGGGTGTGGGCAACTTCCGCAGCGCTCATCACTCCTCCATCACTTCTCATAATCATAAGGGGTGAGTGTATTCCTGAAGATATAACACTTTTTTTCATGAATTCGGTAGTCTCTACCATTTTAGGGAGGATGCTCGCGTTTAATACTGCTGTTTTGGTTCTTGTCCGCAATCCATAGAGCCCGCTCATCTCATGAGTAGCAGTACAGGCAAGCCCTTTTTTAGAGACCATTTTTTTTATAGCTTTTTCTATAAATGGAGTATCAACGCTATAAGCTGTAGCAGATACTACTGTAACTATTTTTTTTTCAATAATATTATCAATAATTTTATCCACCTCTTCTTTGTTGAAAGATGAAAGAAAATATGAGGAGGATTTTAACTCTTTTTTATCTGCCAAGGGGAAAGATGAGAATTGCGTCTCTTTTCTTACCTTATAGGAAAATGCACCATCACCGGTTGCAATAATTGCAACCGGGGCAACATCCCCTTCAAGTAAAGCGTTTGTCGCCTGTGTAGTGCCGTGAGCAATAAAACTAATAGCACCTGAAGGAATTTGATAGGTCTGTAACAAAGATTCCAACGCATTACTGATTCCTTCAGCCACCCCGAAAGGAGAACTGTGAGTAGTGGGGACTTTTACAGTTCCCACTAGCTCTAATGTACCATCAATCAAGAGAACAGCATCTGTAAAAGTGCCGCCAACATCAATTCCTATACGGTAGGTGTGTGCCATTATTCCTTCTAGTTATACATCATATCATAGCTTTTTTTAGTACACCGGTTACATGCTTTTATCACAGTACCTCTAAAGCCATCTTCTTCCAGTGAAACAACTGCTTCAATAGTAGTTCCTCCGGGAGTGCACACCTGGTCTTTAATTTCACCAGGATGTTTTCCAGATTCAAGAACCATTTTAGCTGATCCCATTACTGCCTGTGCTGCCACTTTTAAGGCAAAGTCCCGCGAAAGACCATTCATTACCCCTCCATCTGCAAGTGCTTCAATATACATTGATACACAAGCTGGAATAGTACCGCTGATTCCTGTAGTTGCATACATTTTTTCTTCTTCAAGCATTACAACAAGACCGTTGGCAGATAACAGAGACTTCACCTCTTCCATTTCTTTTGTAGCAAGATCATTATCTTTACTGCAAATCATCACCCCTGCTCCATACATAGCTGGAGTGTTTGGCATAACTTTAAGTATTTTTGCTTTTTTAGAAATAGCATTGCGCAATTTTTCTGTACTCCAGCCGGCTGCAATCGAGATAATAATTTTCTCAGGAGACAGAGATTCTTTAATCTCGGAAAAGACTAAAGAACAAATATTTGGCTTCACAGCAACAAATAAAATATCACAGGTAGTAACTAGTTCACTATTACTGGCAGCACTTTTTATTTTAAGAGAAGACTTCAGATTCTCAACCTTCTCTTTGTCTATGTCAAAAACATAGACATTATCTGCAGCAACAACTTTCGCCGCAATAATTCCTGAAATTATGGCGCTTGCCATATTTCCGCTGCCAATAAATCCAATTTTCTTATTTATCATTTCCTGCTCCTATAACGCTATTGCGCTGAAAATTACTACACAAACAATTGCAACAGACCAAAGGTATAAGAATGATTTTTTAGTAAGATTAAAGACTTCAGTCTGTAAATAATCAGCTGTCCATACATGATGACTGTTTGTCGGATCACATGCCAGCAGGAAGATATGACACGCAAGAAACGCTGCGACAATAGCGCCAGCGGGAAGTATTTGAGAAGCAATCATCATACCAAGAACACCTGAACCGAGTCCCCACATATTAAACGGGCCGCGATAGAGGGCAAGAGGACTTAATAAACTGAAGAAAAGGATGTAGGAAATGGTGCCGGTCGGCATAATCGCGCTCATCAGGCCATTCATGCTTTCAGAGACTATCGGGTGTTTTACAGCAGCGATAATCATACCAATCCCAATCATGATAAATACTGAAGGAGCAGCTGTTTTTACAGCAGCAGGACCGGTTTTTGCCAATACTTTAATAGTAGATTTACCTGAAGTTACTAAAGAACCGTAGATACAGGCAACAAGTATTGCGGGGACAATTGACCAGTTAAATCCTAAAATTAGTGGAAAGGGAATAAAAGGCATTAACATGGCAAATGCAGATACTTTTTTACCATCCTGTAGTTCAATAGGTGGTGTTACAGGGGCTGCCCAGGCTTTTTTCCTTCCTTTAACATGTACTTCAATAATTGTAAATAAAAGGAGGCCAATAATACCTACACTCATAACTACCAGAGCAAGAGGTTTGATTACATCAATTTCAATGCCTGCCGCACTCATATACAACTGCCACTGAGCCGGGTTTAAGATTAATCCGACTGCGCGGGCAAAGATAAACATGGCACCAGCAACTATGGGACGAATACCAACAGCAATTAAAATGGGAAGTACCAATGTTCCAATCATAATAGTAACACCAAGTCCTGTTACTGCGGTAAAAAGAACAATTACAGCAATATTTAATACAATTGCAAGAATAAATGGTTTATTTCCACCAAATTCTGTCGCTCTGCGGATAATGTCCTTTGTCACACCTGTACTTGTCATAATCTCTCCAAGCCAGGCACCAAATATCAATGCCATAATTGATGAGGCCATTACTGTAGAACCTTTTTCAATTATCTTCGATAATATCCCTTCAGGCCCTGTTACAGGGACTCCGCTTGCTATGGCAATAAGTATTGCCATAGCCATCAATGCTAAAAATGTGGGGATTTTATTCTTAAAAATCAACACAGCAAAAACCAGGAATATCAAAATCACTAAAATTCCTTGAAACATAACTTCTCCTTCTTAAAAAATTAAATCTATATAATCTGCTTTACAGCAGCTTTAAGCTAACACAACTCTTAGTTTTTCAATCATTTCACTCATCTTTTTTAAGTGATGAGTCATCTCTTCCCTTGCCTTGTTTACATCAGAATTCTTTATTGCCTGTACAATCTTTTTATGTTCCTGTATTGATGAATTAAGTCTTTCAATCGTATATTCACTTTGCCTGGAACGGGTAAATACCGCTGTTTCACTTAACAAGTTTTCCATTATGCTTATAATTGCCCCGTTTTTGGATGCCTTAATAATTGCATTGTGAAATTTTTTATTCTCTTCATGCCATGGTTTGAATTCTGTCGCTTCTTTTTCATAGGCAAGGCAGGCATCCTGTATTGCTTTAATATCCTCATCAGTTGCTCTTTGGGCAGCAAGACCTGCTGCACTGATCTCCAAAACAACACGAAGTTCCAATAATGAAGAAATATCTATGGATGAAATATTAAGTATTTTCTTTAACATGGAAGCGCCTGGAACTTTTGATGTTAAAACCGCGCCTACCTGGGGTACAATTTTTACCATCTGTTCGAATTCCAGCTGTTTTAACGCTTTTCTCACTTCTCCTCTTGAGCAGTTAAACAAACTACTCAGTTGTCTTTCTGAAGGAATTTTTTCTCCTGCACTAATTTTATCACTTTGCAGGTATTCAATAATGTCATCCATAAGTATTTTCATTATATTGTTCCCCGTAACAACTGGTTAACCATAGGTAAACCAGTTGTTACGGGGATATTAACTTAAATAGAAACCTTTGTAAACCTATATTTTTCGAAAAAACAATAATTTTTTATTCGTAAAATTAAACTTCAATCAGATCCTGGAAAATATAATGTCAGCAGATTTGAAGTAAAATAAGACTTGTTGATAAGTGGGATAATTGCGGATCTGGTGTTGAATGTATTGTATGCCACCGTTATTACGCTGTCTTCATTCAATTCAGCTTTGATGAGAAGCTCATAAAGATCATAGATATCCTTATAGCGACTGTTCACAGTTCCGCGGGAAACCCAGGCTTTCAAGTTTTTCTGCAGCTACAGTTTCATCTGAATATATCTGGATTGAGAAGGAGCGGTTTCCAGAAGGGTTCTGTAGGGTCTGTTCACGGGACCGCCGGTGATGAAATTACCGCACCCCATATCTATCTGAAGTCTGGTTCGTGCATTGTCGAGATAAGCTGTTATTCAGGCTCTAACTCCCCCATGCTTCGTCTGACCAGTTATGAGTTTTTCTTCTATAGATGACGGGTTAAACCTGAGTCTATCTTCAATTTCTATTTTACATGCTTCGGTGAGGATATCCTGCAGTAATGTTTCTGAATTGCTTCTATCCGATCCTAAAAGATCGCTATCCTTTGTTGGCCTGGCTATGAATCCCTGAAGTTGATAGAAAAGGAGCCCTTTCTTAAGGACTATATCTTTGCTATACCGTGTCATAACAATTCGATGCAGCATACCCTCCTGTTTGTAAAGAGTCAGAATCCGCTGAAAGGGTATCTGCTTGTTCTTAGCCATATTAAGCAGTTTCGCTCGTATTGATGCTGCGATATTTGTCATGACATCAGCCTCAGATGGGTCCGGACAGGACCCTCGGATTTAAGGAGTCGTGAGTACTCGATTAGCCTGTCGATATTGGTTCTCTGACTCTCCATATAACTTCTGACTGCTTCATTAACTATATCCTGACCAAGTATCCGGCGATATCGTATACAGTCACAAATTGCTTTCTCCCGGTCATACATAACAATGTCTTTTCCTTCGGCTACAATCTTGGTGATCCCAAGTTTATATCTGGTGTTTCCAAACGAGAACTTCCTGACAGGCGGATATTCAGGAGGTAGAGTTTTATCGTCCCTGGGAATAGCAATCTGCACTGATGGAGGTTCATATGTTGTCAGTTCATAAACTGATAGAGCCGAAGCGAGACAGATTACAGCAGACGGGAGAGCAAGCTGTATTTCATAGAAACCTGAGACACTTTGCTTCTCAGCCATGAGGTATAGACCAGCTTTTATCCGGATAAGATATCCTTCTTCGACCAGTTCAGTTAGATAGGAATTATGAAATCCATCGCTTTGAAATACTGAGGTACGAGCAATACCTTCATGATTTTCAAGATACTCTTTTATTCTACTTCTGGTCTTCTGATCCATAAGTCATTACATGATAGAATCTACCACAGTACAAGCAATATGTGGTAGATTCTATCAAGCTACTTGATGTCGCTTTGAACACAAAAGATCTTCATAATTTCTGTAAAAAACCTTAAAGCCCTTAAATTACATATAAGACACTACTGGTAACAATAGGGGAAAGTTGGTTCCTATTTATAATTTGAAGTGTTCCTTGTACCTGGGCATAAAAAAACGGTATGCCTGGACGTCAGTATTGCATACCGTAATTTGAGGACCAATTAATTAAGCAACCCTCACTATTATTTTCGGTTTAAATGGATGCCCCCTTTAATACTCTTTTAAGCTTTGGGGTAACGTTTTGGGGACAAGGTTTATTTGATAAGTCTAGAAAGGCAATTAGGCAGAGGATATTTTTTATGGAATTTATTCATAAGTTGTTATTTCAAGGACTGATTTTTTCTTTTGAAGAAGTCTCATGCTGTTTGCAAGATATTGAATGTGGATGTCAGATGACTGCTCAAGTTCAGTGTATATTTTGAGTGATTTTCCAATTACTTCTTTAAAGTTTTTTGCACCGCTCTCCTGTGTGATACTTCTGATTACATCCTGCAAAAGAAAACCTGCGATACCTTTCCCGCTTCCGGCAAGAACCTCCATATCCGCCTCATCAAGTGCAGAGAAAAGTTTTTGCATCTCTTTTTTCTGCCTGTCTGTGTAAGAGGTACTGTTTCCAAACCTGTAAAGAAGGGTTCTTGCCGAGTTTTTTCCCTTCAGTGCCGATTTTTTTAAGGTTTTAAACGATTCAAGCAGCATCTTTATATTTTCAAGAGTTTCATCTATATAACCTTTTCCTTTGGCCGCCCTGTAGTTCTCTGTAAATGATTTCAGGTTTTCCAGTCTTTCATTAATAATTTCCCTTATATCAGGTTTACCAAGCGCTTCTTCGAGAGTTGAGGTTTTCATCCCTTTTATCAGAACCCCGTCGAGAGAGAGGTTTACGGTTTTAAAATCATGGATAAGAAACTGCTCTTCAAACCACTGTTTGTAGATAATCAGCCTGCTGTCTGTAAAAACCTTTCCGCCGCAGCTGCTTTCTGTCTCAACTAGAAAGGCATCTGTAATAAGGGAAAAATCCATGTCAGAGGCTGGTGATAACCTGCCGGAAAAGGTGTGAGCCCTCTCTTCAAAGAAACTCCCCTTGAAGTGAGTACGCTTGCCGGGATACCCGAGATCCAGCCCTGCAAAGAGTACTTCGCTGCATCCTGCCTGCCTTGCAAGATCCCAGGCGCTGGTTGAGACAGAGCCTCCTGCCCCTATCTTTCCCCTTTCAAACGTGGTTTTCTCAAAATAGCGCCCCAAAGGAAAAACAGATCCGGCAAAGAATTTATAGCTGCCGAAATTCCTGAATATTCTGCTGTAGGTTGAGGGTTCAGAAACAAGCACTGTCTCATTGCTGATACATCTGTCAAGGTGGCGCGAGTTCCAGTACTGTGGGTCGACAACAATCACCATATCAGGCAGCACGCCGTATGACAGGCAGGCTCTGTATGATGTATCAACCGCAATTATAAGATATTTTTTTTTCAGCTTCTCAAGATGCGGTAAAACTGAATCAAGGCCAGGGCCTCCGGCAAGTACAAGAGAAGGGATTGACTTAAATATATCTTGAAGATGGACAAGGCCGGGAG
>JAVEZE010000133.1:0-7518 GCA_034003145.1 Spirochaetia bacterium | reverse complement strand
ATATATAAAAAAAGAGGGAGACCTGAAGCTTAAATGGGCCGCCTTACCTTAACTTCACGTGATTGCTCACAGTCAGTTTAATAAGGACTTTTGTTACTCAAAGTAAATCCTTTCGAATCTACATAGAGCTTTATACCTTTCTCTTAGAAAGGAGGTGATCCAGCCGCACCTTCCGGTACGGCTACCTTGTTACGACTTCACCCCCCTCACCAGGCATACCTTCGGCATCGTCCTCCATTGCTGGTTAGACTAACGACTTCGGGTACCCCCAACTCGGGTGGTGTGACGGGCGGTGTGTACAAGGCCCGGGAACGTATTCACCGCGCCATGCTGATGCGCGATTACTAGCGATTCCACCTTCATGGAGTCGAGTTTCAGACTCCAATCTGTACTGAGACAGGTTTTCTGTGATTTGCTTGGCATCGCTGCTTCGCATCACTCTGTACCTGCCATTGTAGCACGTGTGTAGCCCAGGATATAAGGGCCATGATGACTTGACGTCGTCCCCACCTTCCTCCGGTTTGTCACCGGCAGTTCCGTCTGAGTCCCCAGCATTACCTGATGGTAACAGACAAAAGGGGTTGCGCTCGTTGCGGGACTTAACCCAACACTTCACAGCACGAGCTGACGACAGCCATGCAGCACCTGTTTAGAGACTGCAAGCAGCTACGTAATCTCTTACGTATTCCTCTATATGTCAAACCCTGGTAAGGTTCCTCGCGTATCATCGAATTAAACCACATGCTCCACCGCTTGTGCGGGCCCCCGTCAATTCCTTTGAGTTTCACCCTTGCGAGCATACTCCCCAGGCGGTGCACTTATCACGTTCGCTTCAGCACTGAAGGTAAACCCCCCAACACTTAGTGCACATCGTTTACAGCGTGGACTACCAGGGTATCTAATCCTGTTCGCTACCCACGCTTTCGCGCCTCAGCGTCAGTTCATTGCCAGGAGTTCGCCTTCGCCACCGGTATTCTTCCAGATATCTACAGATTTCACCCCTACACCTGGAATTCTAACTCCCCCTCTTGAACTCTAGCATATCAGTTCTCAGCGCGTTTTTTCGGTTAAGCCGAAATATTTCACACCAAGCTTGATACGCCGCCTACACGCCCTTTACGCCCAATGAATCCGAACAACGCTCGCCACTTACGTGTTACCGCGGCTGCTGGCACGTAATTAGCCGTGGCTTATTCCCTGTATAACGTCATCATGAAAGCATTCCCTCTTCCACTTATTCTTCAACAGGAAAAGAACTTTACAACATCTCTGCCTTCTTCGTTCACGCGGCGTCGCTCCGTCAGGCTTTCGCCCATTGCGGAAGATTCTTAGCTGCTGCCTCCCGTAGGAGTCTGGGCCGTGTCTCAGTCCCAATGTGGCCGTTCACCCTCTCAGGCCGGCTACCCATCGTCGCCTTGGTGGGCCTTTACCTCACCAACTAGCTAATGGGACGCAAGCTCATCCCAGGGCAGAGCCGTAGCTCTTTTCGTAACATAACCTTCAAATAGTGTTACGGTATTCGGTCTTACCCCATGTTTCCATGAGCTATCCCCATCCCCAGGGCAGATCACTTACGTGTTACTCACCCGTTCGCCACTCTCATCAAGTGCAAGCACTTGAATCCCGTTCGACTTGCATGCTTAAAACGCGCCGCCAGCGTTCGTTCTGAGCCAGGATCAAACTCTCCATTATTTATTCCATCGTTCCGAAGAACGATAGTTTACTAATTTCGTTTCTCTCCCAGCTTCACTCTTACAAAAAAATGAAACTGTCAAAAATTACTCTTCTTGACCCGCTTCAGGTCCCTTCTCTTCTTCTTTTAAAGATCAATGCCAAGGATGGCGTTGTGCCGACCTGCCATGGATGGCAATAAGGTCGGTACCTCCCAACGGAGGGTATGATGCTGCTTAATGCCATTTTAATCCCGCATAGCGGGGCGGATGGCGTATAAAAGCAGCTCAATGCCAAGGATGGCGTTGTGCCGACCTGCCATTTCAATCCTGCCCCAGCAGGGCCGACGGCGGTAAGGCCGGCACATGTTTTTGCACCCTAGCAACTTACGTGCCAAAATGCTCAATATTTGTAACAGAAATAGATTTCTATGTCAATCAGTTTCTATTGTTTTTTTAGTTAATGCATATTGGTATTTTAAAAAATATTGCATCTGAAAAATCAGGCAAGATTTATTTTCCAATATATTACAGACAAAAAAAATCCCGACATTTTCACCAAATCGAGATTCTTTTTTACCTTGGAACTATAAGCAATTTGAAAGGCTTAACAATTCCTTTCCCACTGCAAAATCATTCTGCGATATGAACACTACCCTTTTATCGGTTTTATGTCAATAATAATTGATATTTTTTAACCCCATAGTTCCCTGTAAAGTAGATTGTCCGGTTTTTTTCAAGTTTTTACCTCCAGTAATTCAGGGATTCTAAATTCAATTCCTAATTCATCAGAAAGAGCTTCCAGTGGCGATCTGCCACCAAGGATTCTTCTTGGATAGTTATTCATCCAATTCTGGATATTTCTGATAGTGCTCTTTTTTTCTAAACCAATATCACTGCCTTTTGGAATAAACTTTCTGATAATTCCATTATGATTCTCATTTGTCCCTCGCTCATAAGAGCTGTATGGATGTGCGAAAAACAATCTGGTTCTGATCTGATTGCATAATATAGAGTTTTCAAGACCCTCTGCATTTGAAAATTCAACACCATTGTCCGGCGTGATTGAATTAAACAATTCTCTGAAGCGTACAGTTCCTATTTGACGTTCTATTTTATCAATTTCTTTCTTTACAGAAGAAGCAGTTCTATCAGGAATCTTTCTTGCAATTTCGACTCGCGTCTTTCTTTCTGTAAGTGTTAGCAGGCACGAGGGTGAACAATCTTTTCCACTGTATACAGTATCCATCTCCCAGTGTCCTGCAACACTCCTATCATTGGCCTCAATGGGGCGTTTATCGATGCTTCTGGATGCATTCATGGCATTAGCATGCCTCTTGGGCTTCCCTTTGGGTTTACGGCGTTTTCCTGCATATAGCAGGTCTTTTTCTGTTACGTTTGAGATATCACCTGCAGCTATGTAGTTATACAGCGTTTTTTCACAAATTCTGGTATCACTTGGCCAATTATTCCTCCCAAAATGCTGTATAACTGCATATGGGCTATATTTATCTTCCTTGATGAGTTTCGAGATCCCTTTAACCAAAATCCAGTCTTTACCAAGTTTTATGGGAGGTCCTTTTGCACTGTTTTTCGACTCAGCATCATTTTGTGCATACTCTGCATTGTATACCGTGATTTTAAGGAGTTCGCTTGTGGTATGTTCCACTTTACCTCTTCTAATCTCTCTGCGGATAGTCCTTTCACTTTTGCTCAGTAAAGTTCCCAATAGTGTAGGACTTGTTATTTTAGAGTAACCATTTGTTCCGCTGGAATAATACTGCAACAATAATCGCTCTCCCCAGGTGAAATGTGTATGTTTACACCCTGTTTTTATGATAAGCTTTGATCGTCCCATGGATGCACCTCTGGTAGTTTTGTTTGGTAAACTAACTATATCAGAGGCCTGTGGGACTTTCATTACCTTTCCGTTTTTAGGCGGACATTTTATTATACTGTGCGGGATTTTTTAACCCCATTTTTAGTCCCTATTTTTTATAAAAGAACTTCATCCATCAACGCTAAAAATGTATTTCTTTCTCTTTTTCTGTCAACAGATAAATTTTAAAATAAAACTTACTGATCTGTCTTGCTGCTCTTTTTCTTTCTTAAAACAGAAAGACTTTTAATCATATATCCTGCGGAGAATCCGACAAACAAAAGTGCAAATATTAAAATGATAAGCGGCACTTCTATAGTATAAAAAAAGATAACAAAAGAAACTGGATGCAGGTTCATCATGGAAATTATTGTAATAAGAACAATAAACGCAATTATCAGAAAATTAATTATTTTTCTAAGCAATTTACTTCCTCTTTTACCGATAACGATTAACTATCAGCACTATAATTATCCTTTATTTTCTCTGATATTTCAACTGCTGTTGTTTAAACATCAGATAAAGTATTTCAACAAAATCATCAAAATATTGCATTTCTAATTGATATTAAAGCTTGGTAGACATTTTTTAATTTATCCTGTCCCTCAAAAACAGAAGACTTAGGAGAAAAAACTTGTAGGAAGTAATTATATTCTTTATAATTTACAGATTATGTTTTCGAGAGGTTTATATGAAATACAAACTATTGGGCAGCACCGGAGTCAAGGTATCTGAACTTTGTTTTGGAACAATGTCTTTCGGGAGCACTGCTGATGAAAAAACTTCCGCGGAATTATTTAATACATGCCGTGATGCAGGGATAAATTTTTTTGACTGTGCTGATGTCTACCAGAAAGGACGTGCTGAAGAGATACTGGGAAGTCTGATTGCAGACTGCAGAAAAGACCTTGTGATTACTACAAAAGCAGGTTTTCCCATGAGTGATGATGTAAACAGCCACGGCTGCAGCCGCAGACATCTGATGCAGGCAGTTGAAGATAGCTTAAAGCGCCTTAAAACTGATTATATTGATATTTACTTCATGCACCGCTTTGATGATGAAACTCCGATAGAGGAAACTCTGCGCGCCCTTGATGATATGGTAAAACAGGGTAAAATACTCTATCCGGCTGCAAGCAACTACGCTGCATGGCAGGCGGCAAAAGCTCTTGGAATCAGCGTCCGTGAAGGTTATTCAAAATTCATCTGTCTTCAGCCGATGTATAATCTTGTAAAACGGCAGGCTGAGGTTGAACTTTTCCCGATGGCGATTTCTGAAAAACTGGGAGTTATCTCCTATAGCCCTTCTGCCGCAGGGCTGCTTTCCGGTAAATACGGAGTAGAGCGCAGGCCTGAAACTGGGCGGTTAGTTGAGAATGCAATGTATAAAACCCGTTATGCCGAAGATGCAGTGTATAAAGTAGCTGAGGATTTTACTTTTTTTGCCAAAGAGAGAGGGTATAACCCTACAGCACTTGCTGTAGCCTGGGCAGGAAGCCATCCGGCGGTGACAGCTCCCATAATAGGAGCACGTAATTTTTCGCAGCTGAAAGACTCACTTGAGTCTGTTAAAATAGAGATGACAGATGAGCTTCGTATGAAAATATCTTCGCTGTCACAAGAGCCTCCGACAGCGACAGACAGAAGCGAAGAAAAAACTGAAGAGTTTACTTTTTCTGCGAGGTTAAAAGAAAAACATTAGCTATACTACGCTATTTTTATATTTGTTTAAAAAAAACCTGATATTTGCTTTTTTTTTGTTTTTTAGTTAACTTGAATATATATAAAATATTTATGGAACTTTTAAAATATTACACAATAAAAGAAAATATCACATGTTGCTGCAGAATTGGGTATCTTGAATTCTGGATAAGAAAGATATCAGACGAATGGATGATATCCTTTACCCATGCTGAGCAATTGGGTGAGAATAATATTATTGAAGTTACTGACAAGCCAGATCATCTTGATTGGATAAGGATAATTTCAGAAAATTCATCTTCTGGAATTATTTTAAAGCCTGCAATGCCTGATAAACCTGTTATTGTTCAATCTCAGGAAGAAATTAGAATTCTAGAAAGGCAGAAATCGTCAATTACTGTTAAAATTCCTGCTAATTACAGGCTCTACACAGAATCCAACAATGAAGAAAAAATGCTGTTTGAATTCCCTTCAGAAATAATGTCCAAAACATGGTTCGGAGAATTATTGACAGGCATGATGGCTTATTCACTTAATACAAACATCATGGCAGGCAACATTTTAACTCCGGGTGATAATTATATTTATTGCAAAATAAAAATCATTAATACAGCAAAAAAATCTTTTAACTTTAAAAAGCTTTCTATTCCTGTTAATAATATGAATATTTATGAATCATATGGAAATGATTTTAAAATATTTATAACTGATAATCTTCTGATTGAGTATGCAGATGATGATAAAATTAAAATATCTGTTGACGATATTGAACTTAAAAGCGGAAACAATAAAATAATTTACGAAACACAAAAATCCATACAGGATAAATCTATTCTTATTAAAGGAGTTACTTCTTTTATTAAAACTGTCACAGGAATTTAAAAAAGGGTTATAAAATGTTTCTAGAAAAAGGAATTAATTTTCAAAAATTTTTGACTCAGGATTTTATTTATGATTTTATTGTTTATTTATTGATTGCAACAATAGGATTGATCATTCTTAGATTCATAATGGTACTTGTCAAAAGAACAACAAAAAAAATGCTTTCTCCCCAGACTGCTATGATTATCAATAAAGTCACATTCTACACAGGTATGGCAATAATCAGTGTTATGATTCTCAACAGAATGGGAATCAGTGTTGCCGCAATTATCGGAGCTGCGGGAATTGTCGGTGTAGCGCTTGGGTTCGCATCACAGACAAGTGTTTCCAATATCATAAGCGGCCTGTTCCTGATATCAGAAAAATCTTTTGAAATAGGAGATCTTATAAGTGTTGGAAATTCAACAGGTGTTGTAGTCTCAATTGATCTTCTGTCTGTTAAATTAAGAACACTTAATAATCAATATCTTAGAATTCCGAATGAATTAATTATAAAAAGCGAGCTTACAAATATTACAAGATACCCTATAAGGCGTATTGATATTGATGTCAGCGTAGCCTACAAGGAAGATCTTGAAAGAGTAAAAGATATACTGATTGAAACTGCTATAAATAATCCATTTTGCCTTGATGAACCTGCACCTCTTTTTTTCATCAAGGATTTTGGGAATTCTGGGATCAACATACTTTACGGAGTCTGGTGTGTTAAAAGTGATTTTCTCGCCTTGAAGAATTCCATTATGATTGATGTGAAAAAACGTTTTGATGCAGAAGGTATTGAGATTCCTTTCCCTCATCTGTCCATTTATACGGGAGAGGCAACAAAAAGATTTCCTCTAAATATCAACAGAGATTAATAAAAAATAGCCTGGCATGCCCGTTCCGGGATCGCCAGGATTACATTCCTTTGCAAGTAAAATATTCACCACAGACAGTTAAATCAGCAGTGTAAATTAATAAAAAAAAGCCTGGCACCCCGCTGTACGGGAAACCCCGTCCACGGGGGTCGCCCTGAATTTGCCGAATTCTAATAATTATTTAGTATTCGATTTGTAATCATTTATGCATAATAAAATAAAAAAGCCTGGCATGCCCGTTCCGGGATCGCCAGGATTACATTCCTTTGCAAGTAAAATATTCACCACAGACAGTTAAATCAGCAGTGTAAATTAATAAAAAAAAGCCTGGCAACGACCTACTCTCCCGCGATAAGCAGTACCATCGGCGCAGGAGGGCTTAACTTCCGTGTTCGGGATGGGAACGGGTGGGGCCCCTCCGCCATAGTCGCCAGACTAATTTAATTTTTCTGATATTTCGTTGACTATTTCAGATACCCTGTAGGTTTTCCATACTGCCATATTTTCTCCTCTTCTTTATTTTCTGCCC
>JAVEZE010000132.1:0-7576 GCA_034003145.1 Spirochaetia bacterium | reverse complement strand
CAATTATTACGGCAAAGGTATGGAGAGATTCAATATTAAGGTTAATGTGTTTAAAACAGGAGATTATAAAAGCGCGGTTGAGCCATTTACATCAGAAGGGATGAGCCGTTTCGCAAGAGAGGCTTCTGCTGATTATCTGGGAGATCTTTGGGGGGAATATCTTTCAGGGATAGCTTCAGAGAGAGGGATTACAAAAAAACAGCTTGAAAATTATGCAGCAGATTATGCCGTGTTTCTGGCAAGAAGCAGCGGAAGCTCATCTGATGCGGCAAAGGGGGCTCATCTGATTGATGAGAGTGCGGTTTACGATGACGCGCAAAAGCTTGCGGGAGAGGGGCTGACAATAAGCCTGGAAAAATATTACAAACTTGTGAAAAACAGGGAAATACCCGGAGAAAAGAGAATCGCTGTAGTTACAGCATCGGGAAATATCACGGGGGGAAATCTTCCCAGAGGGATGATCGGTTCAGATACCTACACATCAATCTTTGACAGGATAAGGGAAGATGATAAAATATCCGCAGTTGTCTTGCGGATTGATTCCGGAGGGGGAGGCGCCGGGGCATCGGAAGAGATAAGGCGCGCATTGCAGAAAGTGCGGGAGAGCGGAAAGCCTGTTGTTGTCTCAATGAGTTCGGTTGCAGCCTCAGGCGCTTACTGGATTTCAACAGCATCGGACGCAATCCTGTGCATGCCGTCTACCCTTACAGGTTCAATCGGCGTATTCGCGGTGCTTCCTGATTTCAGCGAATTTCTTGAGAGATATCCCGGTGTAACAACAGACGGTTATGGTACAACCCCGTATTCACATCTTTACAGGGCTGATATGAGCATGACTGATGATATGAAAAAGGTGCTGCAGCTGAGTGTTGAAAGGGATTATTCATATTTTCTCTCTCTTGTTTCAGCTTCAAGAGGGATTACTGTTTCCGAGGCAAAAAAAGCTGCAGCGGGAAGGGTGTGGAGCGGAAAGGATGCTGAAATAAAAAAACTTGTTGACGGGATGGGGAGTCTTGAAGATGCAATCTCTCTTGCCGCGCAAAAGTGCGGATGCGAAGGAAAAGATTATTCAGTAAAATACTATGAGCCTGAGGATGACTGGCGCGTTTCACTGATGAAAGAATTCTCATATCTTTCTGAAAGCTCAAATGGTGGAAAAAGAGATGAATCATCCTTATATGATTCCCTGCTGAAAGCAGCTGCCAAAATACTTTCAATGTTTCCCGGCCCGCTGGAATATGAAAATAATATGAGAGAAGATTTTTACAGAGGCGGGATTCAGGCACTTTATACAGGGGATGAATATATAGTGATGTAATCCGGGGTAATGGGAAGTCTGTAAAGTTATTGATAAAAAAAAGCATTGCAGTTATAATTTTGCAGCATATATTATCAGGAACCGGAGGATTATATGGCAGTATCACATCGGGTTATTAAATCTATGGAAAATTCTTCCTGGATCAGGAAAATGTTTGAAACAGGGGGGATACTGAAAGCAAAATACGGAGATGACAATGTTTTTGACTTCAGCATAGGCAATCCCAATGTTGAACCGCCAGAGGAATTTTTTGTCAAACTTAAAAAATACGCTGGTTTGACAAAAGCAGGGATGCACGGGTATATGCCCAATGCCGGATATCTGGATGTACGGGAGAAAATATCCTCATGGGTAAGTTCAACCGAAGGAATTGAGCTGCATGCTGATAATGTTGTTATGACCTGCGGAGCGGCAGGTGCGATGAATGTTGTACTTAAAACAATTCTTACTCCCGGTGACAACATAATAGTAATTGCCCCCTATTTTGCCGACTATGCAGCATATATAGAAAATCACGGCGGAGAAGTCGTCCGCGTACAAAGCGGTGAGGATTTTGACCTATCAGTTGAGAATATTGAAAAAGCGATAAATGACAAGACCCAGGGTATAATAATAAACTCTCCCAACAATCCCTCAGGAAAGGTATACAGCGAAGATACAATAAAAAGTCTTGCTTCAATGCTTGAGAGAAAAAGCAGCGAAAGGGGCAGGGCAATTTATCTTTTAAGCGATGAACCTTACAGGAAAATTGTATATGACAAGGTTGAAGTCCCCTCTGTCATAAAAAATTACAGACACAGCATAGTTATGACTTCATATTCAAAAGATCTTTCCATTCCAGGTGAGAGGATAGGGTGGCTTGCTGTAAATCCGGCTGCGGAGGATTTCTCAAATCTTATGGGCGGGATAATTATGTGCAATAGAATTCTAGGCTTTGTCAACGCTCCCGCGATAATGCAGAAGGTCGTAGCAGATCTTCAGGGGATAAGCGTTGATATGAGTTTTTACAAGACAAAAAGAGACAGGCTGTGCGAGATCCTGGGAAACTCAGGTTATGAATTTACAAAACCGGAAGGGACGTTTTATCTTTTTCCCAAAGCGCCGGGGGGGGACGACATAAAGGCGGTTAACGCGCTTCAGGAAGAGAGGGTTCTTACAGTTCCCGGAAGAGGATTCGGGACACCGGGATATTTCAGGATTGCCTACTGTGTATCAGACAGGGTTATCGAAGGATCAGCTGTTGGTTTCGCGAAAGCTTACAAGGCTCTTAAAAAAAACTGACAAAGGTTATTGGAACATACCGCTGCGGGTTAAAGAGGCTAATAAAAATATCAGGATAACGGTTTTAAAGATATTTACCGGTAAAATAAATCACTAAAAGTAAAGATTAAATTAATCAAGGAGCTATATAATGGCAGAAAAAGTACTGCTTGGCGATGAGGCTGTCGCGCTCGGAGCTATTCATTCAGGACTTTCAAACGGATACGGGTATCCCGGAACTCCATCATCAGAGATTATGGAATATCTTATAAAATATTCCCAAAAAACAGGAAATATTCACGCATCATGGTGCAGCAATGAAAAAACAGCCTATGAGGATGCTATTGGAGTATCACTTGCAGGTAAAAGAGCAATTGTAACGATGAAGCATGTAGGCTTAAATGTCGCGGCAGACCCGTTTATAAATTCAGCTCTTTTGAAAATCAACGGAGGCCTTGTAATAGTAGTTGCAGATGATCCGGGGATGCACTCTTCCCAGGATGAGCAGGACAGCCGGTTTTTCGCGGATTTCGCGAAAGTACCCTGTTTTGAACCTGTAAACCAGCAGGAAGCCTATGAAATGACAGGCGAGGCATTTGAGGTTTCGGAAAAATACCATGTTCCGGTTATGATAAGGCTTGTAACAAGGCTTGCCCATTCAAGGGCAGTTGTTGTTACAGGAAAGGAAAAAGAGCAGAACCGTATGAAAAAGGCAGAGGATAAAAAAACATGGATGCTTCTGCCCGCCCTTGCAAGAAAGCAGTGGGTTACTCTTTTAGGCAAATATAAAGAGTTTAAAAAAGATTCGGAAAGCTCTTTACATAACCCCCTTTATATAAATCCAGATTTTAAAAAATACGGTATTATTACTTCCGGGCTTGGCAAAAACTATTATCTTGAAAATATACCGGAACTTTCTGTCAAACCTTCACACCTTCATGTCGGGTTCTATCCTTATCCTGAAGAGAAGATAAAAAGGCTGGCAGAAAATGTTGAAAAAATAATTGTTATTGAGGAGGGCTATCCATTTCTTGAGGAAAGGCTCCGCGGTATTTTAAAACAGCCGGTAGAAATAGAAGGGAAAATAGATGGTAAAGTTCCTCAAACCGGAGAGCTTAATCCTGACAATATAAGGCCTGCTCTCGGCCTTCCTGTAAGAAAGACACTTGCGGAAGTGGAGGCTCTTCCAGGCCGGCCGCCTCAGCTCTGCCAGGGCTGCCCTCACATAGATTCGTATAACGCAATAAAGGGGGCGCTGGCCTCTTACAGCGAAAGTGTTGTTACATCAGATATCGGCTGCTACGCTCTTGGAGCGCTTCCCCCGTATTCGGCAATCGAGTCAATAATATGCATGGGTGCTTCTGTCGGGACAGCGAAAGGGGCTGCCGAAGCAGGTCTCAAGCCTGCGGTCGCGGTTATAGGCGACAGTACTTTCTATCATTCAGGAATGACAGCCCTTGTTGACGCTGTTGCGGCAAACACTCCCATGACTCTTGTAATACTGGATAATTGCATAGTAGCCATGACAGGAGGACAGGAGACAGTTGTTCCGTCATCAAGGCTTTTCTCAGTTGTAAAAGGGCTTGGTGTTGATCCGGCCCATATAAAGACAATAATACCGCTTAAAAAGAACCATGAGGAAAATACAGCAGTATTAAAGGAAGAGATTGCCTATGAGGGGCTCTCTGTAATTTTATCTGTACGCGAGTGTATTGAAGAGACAAAAAGACAGCTTAAAAAAGGGAAGGCTAATAAATGAAATTCGACATAATTCTTGCAGGAGTAGGCGGGCAGGGGGTGTTGTCTCTTGCCGCCATTATCGCTACAGGCGCAATGAAAGACAACCTTAAAGTGCGTCAGTCTGAGGTGCACGGAATGGCGCAGAGAGGGGGGGAAGTCCTTTCCCACCTACGCATATCTGACAGTGAAATATCAAGCGACCTTGTCGCCAAAGGGACAGCATCGCTTATCATCAGCATGGAGCCTCTTGAGGTTTTAAGGTATGTCGACTTTCTTTCGCCTGACGGTTTTATTGTTACAGCTTCCGAACCGTTTATCAATATTCCTGATTATCCTGATATAGAAATTATTTACGGGAAAATAAAAAAACTTAAAAATCATAAAATCATCAAGTCGCTTGAGCTTGCCAAAAAAGCAGGATCTTCCCGCGCGGCAAATATGGTAATTATCGGCGCAGCCTCTTCTGTTCTTCCTGTCTCTTCCTCGTCACTCAAAGCTGCGGTTGAGGAGCTTTTTTCATCCAAAGGAAAAGATATAATTGATGTCAATCTAAAAGCTTTTGAGCTCGGGGCTGAATAAATGGAGCAGGCATTGAATATCAGATACTGGAACCGCGAATTTGAAACACTGGACAGGAAAAGCCTTGAAAAATATCAGCTTGAAAATTTGAAAGAAACAGTCTACTGGGCTCTTAAAACCCCTTTCTATAAAAAGCGGCTCGCTGATGCGGGGATCAAATCTTCTGATGAGATAAAAAAGCTTTCTGATATCAAAAAAATACCTTTTACCACAAAGGATGATCTGCGCTCAGCCTATCCTTACGGTCTTCTGGCTGTTCCCAAAGAGGATGTTGTAAGGCTTCATGCATCAAGCGGTACAACCGGGACTCCTACCGTTATATACCATAGCCAGAGAGACCTTGACAGGTGGACTGAGCTTGTCTCAAGATCAGTTACCATGATTGGATGCGGCAGGGGTGATGTTCTTCAGAACATGATGACATACGGCCTTTTTACAGGTGGTATAGGGCTTCACTATGGAGCTGAAAAGGCAGGACTTCTTGTTATTCCGGTAAGTTCCGGCAACACTAAAAGACAATTCAAATTCATGAAAGATTTCCAGACAACTTTGGTCCACGCGACACCAAGCTATATGCTGCACCTTTATTCAAAACTTGAGGAAGAAGGGTACAAACTTTCAGATTTTAATCTTAAAAAATCGATGGGGGGAGCAGAGCCTCATTCTGAAGATATGAGAAAAAAGATAGAATCTCTTTTTAATATAGATATGTACAACAATTACGGCTTGAGCGAGATGAACGGCCCGTGCGTCGCGACTGAATGCTTTTACAAGGAAGATATGCATTTATGGGAAGATTCATTTTATCTTGAAATGATAAATCCTGAGACTCTTGAGGAGAGTGATGAAGGGGAAAACGGTGAAATTGTTATTTCAACACTCAGAAGGCAGGCCACACCGCTTTTAAGATACAGGACAAGGGATCTTTCAGCCTTAAATCCCGAGCCTTGCCGCTGCGGCAGAACCCACAGGCGTATTTCCCGGATCAAGGGACGCACTGATGATATGCTTATCATCAATGGAGTCAATGTTTTTCCTTCCCAGATCGAGGAAATTATCATGAAAATGCCGGAGATAGGGACCAACTATCTGATTGCCATAGAAAAATCGGGAGCGCTTGACAAACTTACTGTTAAGACTGAGGTAGGCCCTGATATATTCAGCGATGACGCGCGTGATTTAAATGCTCTCAGGCACAGGATCAGGGAGAACATCAAGGCAGCCATATCAATTTCTCCCCATGTAGAACTTCATGAACAAGGGGCGCTGCCTGTCCATGAGGGCAAAGCAAAAAGAGTTATTGATGACAGAAAAAACAATTAATCCAAACTGATTTTACAGCCGAAGTTAATTCAGGAATACCATGAAGCCAGACAGTGCTAGAACAATTCTTCTTAAAGAATGCACAACTTTTAATAAAAACGGTTTTGATACTGATATTGATTTATATGTTTCTCTTGTCAGGGATAAAAAATACAGGGATGCGGCCAGGGTTTATGAAAAAAAGCTGATCCCCCGGTATCCGGATGAGTATGCCCGGATAAGGATAATCAGGTACTACAGAAAGAATGATTCCCGCTTCGCTGAAATTTATGCTGATGCTGTCCGTGAATTACTGGAAAGAATAGTAAGCGCTGTAAAAAAACTTGTTTCACATCTCTGTCTGCTTTTTGAAGGGGAAAACCGCAATCCGATAGAACTGCTTAAAAAAATTGAGATTGCACTTCGTGTCATACCCCGCGGTCGGGATGAGGGTATTGCCTTTCTTGAGAAAATGGAAACCTACACAATTCTTCTCGACTACATGACTGAGGAGTTCAGCACAGCCTCTGATATCCTGAAGCGTTATTTTGACAACACTCTTTTTGTTAAAGTAGAGATTAAAAATGAAAAAGAAATACCGGCAGGGAAAGATCCGGAAGCTGAGCCGGAGGGGAGGAGAGATAGCGGGGAGCAGCGGAAAAAGATAACAATAGATCTTGATAAAATTGAATTTACGGAAGAAGAATTATCATTGATATGTATTGACAGCAGGATCAGGCATAGATCTTATCAGGTGCTTGCATACTGCCGTCTTTACTGGAAACACATATTTAATCAGGATTTTGAGAAAAAGATTTTTCTTTACTCAAAAAAATTCTCCACAATCCATTACCGGATTTTCCAGATAATAAAAAGCTGCCGCGTCAGGCATATAGGAGATGATGTAATACTGCTTGAGATTTACAGCCTTCTTTCCAACAGATACCAGTACAGCCTTAAAGAAGACATGATGATGCAGGCCCTGTGGCGTAAAATCAAACCTGCAGACATATCACAGCAAAGAGGTAAAAAATCAGATCCGGGAAATGAAAATTCTGCTTTTAGATATTTGCCGGAAAAAGGCAAAAACGGAAAAACTGATAAAATTGCGTCAGGGAAAAAAGAGCTTCGGAAGATTGAGCCGCATAAGCATGCCAGGCGGCTTGATACTGTGATTATGTCATTGAAGGAAAAACTTGATCTGCTTTGCTCAGGCGATTCATTTAACGCGCATGAAGAGTTCTCGGCAATTATCCCGAAATATATTGAAAGATATCTTATCCGTCACAGAAAAAAAGATTCAGACAAGGACCCCTATAATCTAAAGGGAGCGCTTTATGTTATTAACAATTATATAAGTGACAATTATTCTGAAAT
>JAVEZE010000131.1:0-7589 GCA_034003145.1 Spirochaetia bacterium | reverse complement strand
TCACCCTCATAATAATTATATTGATTTAAAAATCCCCAGTTTATTTGGACGCGCAATAAATTATCAACTGTAATGACAGTGCGGATATATCCTTCTGCCGTACCTGATGCATCCCATGTCCCATTCTTCCAGTTGTTTCCCTCCTCGTAATGATAGTTACACCCCACGTGTTCAGGAACGAAATCTCCTTCGGGATAAAAATGCAGATAATATAAACCGTCACCACTTTCAACCCATCCATTTTCAGGATCAGATAAAACTGTCGGTTTGCCGAATGTTATTTTTTCCATAGTAATAGAATCATCAGAAATTGTAATTGTAAGCCCGCTGCTTCCTGGTGCGGCAGGGAATCTATATTTCTCTGATGAGGGTTCCCAGACCGGAAATTCTTCTTGCACACTCCAGTCCTCATTCCATGTATGTGTTGCAGTAACAACTATTTCATCATCTGAAATCGCATAGGTTCCCTTAAACCCGCCGACCTGTTCGGTGTTTTGATAAAAAACAGCTTGAAGATCAGATTCTCCGATATCAAATATCAGCGCATCAGCCTCAGTTCCTGATGGAAGCTCAAAAGGTGTTTCAGCATTCCACACCTTGATCCATGTTCCGATAACATCTTTTGCTGTTATACTGCCTCCTCCTCCTCCGGAAGAATCGCAGCCGGTGTAAAATAGACCTGTAAGTAAAAAAATTGACAAGAAAAGCATTGAAGGTGAAGAAATAATTTTTTTCATGTGATAATACTCCCAAATTAATTTATAATTAAAAAATTATATCCTGCAAAAGCTTTAATCTCAATCATGTTTTTAAAAAATATAATTATGGTTGTAAAAAGGGAGGGAATTCACATATACTTTTTAAATAAGGGGAAAGGTACTTATGAAAAAGATAATATTGGATAAATGGAAACTCTTTATAATTCCGGCAGTTGTCTCTGCCTTTTTCGCGCTTCTCCTCCTTCTTCCTGTCTACAGGGTAGCGGAAAAAAGGGTTTACGATGTACTGCTAAACATAAAACCCTCTATTGAGGAGAGGCAGGAGATACTTCTTCTTAACATAGATGATCTTGCGATAGCCCAGGTAGGGGTATGGCCCTGGAGCCGCGACATTGTCGCCGACGGCCTTATCCTGATGAAGGAATTTGATACTTCCTATGTTGTATTTGATATTGAGTATGTAGACAGAAGCCCCCAGGGGATAGACTCCCGCTATCTTGAGGAAATTATCCCTGATCTTTTCACAAGCCAGTTTTCAGGGCTGCGCAATAATATCGTGGATCTGTTTTCAGCAATCGCAGGTGGTTTAATACCGCTAAGTGATGCTGAAGACTATGTTAACGATCTTGCGGGACTTACAGATTCACTTAAAACACAGCTCCTTGATGCGGTAAATCATATTGCCCGCGATAACGATATATATCTTGGAAAGACAGCAAGGCTTTTTGATACTGCTTTTTTTACTGTTAATATGCTGCCTGATGATATCCAGCTTATAAATGTCAGTGAAGAGCTGACTGAATATGTCAAATCAAACATTTCTGTTAAGGTATCAGGCTTTGATCCTGAAAAAAACACGCTCTTTGAAAAAGCAAGATCGCTTCAGCCCGCAATACTCCCAATCATCTCAAAAGGGAAGGGGGCAGGTTTTCCAAACGTTATTGTAGATGATGACGGGGTAAGGCGCCGTATAGATATTTTTAAGGAGTATGAAGGAGAGCTTTATCCCCAGCTTGTAACTGCACCTTTGCTTGATTACCTTGGAAATCCTGAAGTTTCAGTATCAGGCACCAGGTTAACGTTTAGCGGAGTAAAGTATCCTGACGGTTCTGCCGGTGATATCACTATACCTCTTACAGAAGAGGGTGAAATGCTTATCCACTGGCCTAAAAAGCTTTTCGCAGAGAGCTTCCGGCAGTTATCATTTAATAATCTTGTAGTGCATGACAAGCTTCTTGACAACATTCTGATGAACCTTGAAATAATGGATAGGGCAGGTTATCTGGCATTTTATGAAGGAGATACCCCTCTTCTTGATATTTACAGATACAGCGCCGGAATCAAGGATGATATACTCGAAGAATTAAGATCACCGGATGAGATGGAAGAATACCGCAGTGTTAGGAAAATGTTTTTCGAGGGATTGGGAGAGCTGCTTAACGGCAATGCTGAAAAAGCTATCCTTGCCCGGATTGATGAAATTATTGCCCATCCTGATTTTGATACCGAAAAAAAGGAAGAATATCTTGCAATCCGCGGTGAGGTTGAATCAGTATTCAGCGCGGTAGACGGTGATTACAAAGATCTGATGAAAATCCGTGGAATACTTGAAAAAGAACTTGCAGGTTCATTTGCCATTATGGGCTATACAGGAATATCTACAACAGATATCGGTGTAAACCCGTTTGAAAAAAATTATATGAATGTAGGCACACACGCCGCAGTTGCTAATACAATTCTTTCAGGTGATTTTATTACAGAGCTTCCGGTCGCGATTTCCGGAATAATAGCTTCAGTTTTAGCTTTTATTGTAACTTTCATAACAAGAAAAACAGACCCTAAAAAGGTTGTACTGATTGGACTGGTTTTCATTTTTATTGTAATACTGGCAGGAGCCGGAGTATTTATTTCCCTTAAAATCTATCTGCCGATTCTCACCCCTTTACTTGTAATATTTTTTACATTTCTCTCTATTTCAATATTGAAATTCATAAAAAGCGAAAGTGAAAAAAGCTTTCTTAGAAACGCGTTTTCAAGATATCTGTCGGCAGACGTTATCAGCCAGCTTATCCTTGATCCTGACAAACTTAACCTTGGCGGTGAAAAGAAAAATCTTACCGCTGTCTTTACCGATGTAAGGGGGTTCTCGACAATCTCTGAAAAACTTGATCCGCAGGATCTTGTAAAACTGCTTAATTATTATCTTTCTGCGATGAGTGACATCATCCTTGAGAATAAAGGGACAATTGATAAATATGAGGGGGATGCTATTATCTCTTTCTTCGGCGCCCCGATTGATCTTGTAGACCACCCATACAAGGCTTGCATGTCTGCGGTGAGAATGAAAAGAGAGGAAAAAGAACTTAATGAGAGATTTCTCCGCGACTCTCTTTCTCCAGCTCCCCTTCTAACCAGGGTTGGAGTCAATACCGGCGAGATGGTTGTCGGCAACATGGGTACTCCGCGGAAGATGGATTATACAATTATGGGAAACTCAGTAAACCTTGCAGCCCGTCTTGAGGGGGTTAACAAGCAGTACGGTACATGGCTTCTTACAAGTGAGGCAACTGCTGATCAGGCAGGGGATGCTTTTCTTTTCCGGAAACTCGACCGGGTAAGGGTTGTCGGCATAAATACACCGGTTAGGCTTTTTGAGATAGTGGAAGAAAAGTCTGCTGCAGAGAGTAAAGTAACTGAAGGAATTGAAATGTTTCACAACGCACTTGAAGTGTTTGAGGATAAAGAGTGGGAAAAAGCGGAAAAGCTTTTCAGTGAAATACTTAAAGTTCTTCCTGAAGACGGACCTGCAACCACATTTATCGACAGGTGCCAGAAATACATAAAAACCCCGCCGGTTGCAAACTGGGACGGAGTATTTAACCTTGGTGTGAAATAAGGTTTGTCATAAGGTTTATAGCATGAAGAAACTTACATTCAGTACCGACAAGTCACGGCTTGATATTGCCATGATTACAGATTTTCTGCATAACCAGTCTTACTGGGCAAAGGAAAGGGCTGCTGATGTTATTGTGAAGTCAATTGAAAACTCACTCTGCATAGGGGCGTATCTTGAAGGGAGACAGGTTGCCTTTGCAAGGATTGTTACAGATTATTCAACCATGTATTATCTTGCAGATTTTTTTGTTCTCCCTGAATATCAGGGGCAGGGTGTCGGTGAGCAGCTGATGACTTATGTTGATAATATTGATGAGTTTAAAACAATCCGCGGTTATCTTACAACACGGTTTGCCCATGGTTTTTACGAAAGGCACGGTTATACAATGGACAGCGTTGTTGTAAGGGAAAGGATAATGGTGAAAGAGGTAAAACCGCGGCAGCAGCCTCCAACAGTTAAAACATTGGAGGATTTTGAAAAAAGTCTTGATGAGTTTTCTGATGATTTTATGATAGCCGGCAGGAATCAGACTGCTATGCAGGAAAGAGAAGAATAGAAGGTTAATAGGCTGAATGAGAAAGGAGTGAAGTTACAGGGGATAAAAAAAGCCGGCAGAGACGCCGGCTTATTTATTAAAATTATACCTGATAATCATAAACATGAGATACCAATGTTACTTTGGTAGTTTGTCCGCTTTTAACCGAGAATGGCTCTGGTGATATAAAATAGCCCTGTAGTCCGTACAAATCATCATAAAATTCATCATAATAAATATTTTCACCCAGATATATGATTACCATATAAAGATTATCTCCCTCTGGTACATTATTTAATGTAAAACTATATGGTTCGGGAAAATTGGGATTTTCTGTAAAAACATCTCCGGATAATAGAATTTCTTTCTGATAGAATATAATTTCATCATCAGGATTCATATTTTCCGGATCCTCAATTGTAGTGCCAAATATAAATATCTGAAAACCTGCTGTTCCATATGGATACTCTCTTTGGGGCAGGCTACTACGAGGTATACTCACAGAAATATCACCGTCAGTTTTTTCAGTTTCAGGTGTTAAATAGCATGATGCAAAAATCAGGCTGATAATAAATAATATAAAAAATAATTTTTTCATTGTATATCTCCTTTAAGTTCCACTATTAATCAGTGTCACCACAACTGTCCCGTCGCCTGTCGTCCTGATCTTGACTCCCAGATAATCGCTTACGATTCCGGCGCCTGTTTCAAAAGCTGTTGTTGTGTCTATGCCGAAGCTTGCCGCTATTGCTTCAAGCGCTGATTCAGGCGAGCTGAATCCTGTACCCGGCATTGATGAGGAAGATCCTCCTCCTACACTGCGCCTCTGGCCTATTTTGTTTGAGTATGCAATCATCCCCTCAATTACATCAAGAGATGATACTCCTGCCTCAAACACTGTTCCTCTAACAGCTGCGGTTGATACCGGTGTGCGCAGTGTGAAGTTGTGCTTTAGCCCTTCTGTTGTTTTTACATCAGCCCTTATCTTGCCGAGCCTTAGGTTAAGGTCTGTTTTTATTGTGCTGCCGCTTGTGTCAAGCTCATCAACAGAAACCCTTGTTAGAGGTTTAAGAAAAATTTCAGAGCTCCCAAGGTCAAGTACAGCGTTTGAATTAAATCCTGTTGATATCAGTGTTCCTGTTTTTATGATCTGTCCCTGCGAGACTGCGCTCCAGGCGGTAGAACCACTGCTTTGGATCTCGACCCTGCCTGTGAAATTCTTTATTACAGCATCAGCTCCGAATGCGGCAGATGAAGTTGCCAGTATCAGTACAAGTAAAAGAGTGAATATTTTATATAGTTTCATTTTTCCTCCCTGTAATGGATTATGTTATCCATAAAATATTTAGAAACTCAAGGACGCGTTTATCATCACGCCTGCTTCTGTATCTCTGTAATCCTCTCCCATCGGCCCGTCTTTTTTATCGTTCGGAAAGAATGCCCCTCCCGCGAGTGTGAGGCCGAAATCAGAAACCGGCCTGAAGTTAAGCGTCAGGAGAGCTTCTGTTCCAAGGTATTTTTCATCTGACAGGGCGGCTTTTGACTCTGATACAGCACCTTCTGATGCCTTGTAGAACATCGCGGCGCTTAAGGCAGCCTGGAAGTTTTTCATCATGTCTTTTCTTTCGGCAAAAGGCTTCATAGAGTATTCAAGCCCCATTTTTAGCAGGTTTGAGGGGGTAGGGGAAAAGATAAGCCCGGTTGAAGACTTTGATATAGGCATGAACTGTGTGCCGCTTCCCTTTGTGTTTCCCTCATAGACTGATTTGTTGTCGTCATCCCCGCTTGCGTAAAGAAGCGAGGCTGTGGCTCTTGAACTGTAGAATTCCCTGTTAAGGTAGCTTACGCTTCCGCCGCCGAGAAATGCGCTGATCGGTTTATCCTTGTACTCATCATCGAACGCGGTAAGGGTTTTACCAAGCTGATAATAAAGGTATGTGTCATAGACAAAAGAGGCGGAAAAAGCGCCAGAGAGCCCTGCACCGATATAGTAGGTGTTGAGTTTTCCTCCATTACCATCTCCTTCAGCATCGCCGTCTTCAAGCAGGTCATCGCTTCGCATATCAAATTGGGTTACAAGGGAAACATCAAGCTGCTGGGCAGGCATGATATCGATAAAACTTGCGCCAAGCCTCACAATCATCTTTTTGGGTGCAAGTTTTACATCATCATCACCATCATCAATAATGTCTGCGGCTGTGTTGTTTACACCTGAAACCGGCTTTAGCAATAGGCCGGTATAGCCTGCGCCGAGTGAAAAGTTCGCTATTGGAAGCGCAAGTGTAAAGAGGGCGCCGTCAAGCCTGTGGGCAAATACTTTACCTGTGAATTCCGATTGGAAAAACCTTCCTGCCTTGTATGTGAAGGCAGACTGCTCATTGATAGCGCCGGGGAAATCCTGGGTGATGTAGAGGTAGTCGATGTCTGCAAGAAAATCGTAATCATCCATGGAGTAGGCAAAGCTTCCCTGTCCCTTTATATAGATTGTTTCAGACGGGGTTACCGCAAACCATAGAGATGCCTTGTCTGTCTGTTTCTGTGAATCGCTGTCGCTGGTTATAAGTGAATAATTTTCCAGGTTTCCCCCAAAATCAACAGCTGATGCAAACGATAGTGCTGTGAAAAACGCAAGTAGTAAAAAAATTGTTTTTCTCATCAGTTTGTCTCCTTCCATGAAAGGAATTCAGAGAGAAGGATCATGAACTCATCCCCGCTCATTATCTTTGCGGGATCTGTTTTCTGATCTATCAGCTTGCGATACTTGATCTCCTTGAAGGCATAACGCGGCCCGGGTGCGACAGTATACCAGAGCCCCCCTTTCTGATTGAATGCCTTCATAATAAGGTATGACGCATCGCTTGCCTTAAGCAGTTCATCACCTTTAAGCTCTTCCTTGAACCAATTGTTCTCATTAAGGTACCATGGTGCATCTTCCGCGGTTGCTGCGGCTCCCTGCATCCCTGCTGCCGCAAGGGTAAAATACGCTGCTGTTGCAAGGTCTGCCTCTCCTTTTGCCATAAATGCATCTATTTCCTCGTTTGATTGACTGTAAATAAGCATCGCGGTCAAAAAAAGAGCTGCCGACAAAAATAATTTCTTCATCGTTAAACTCCTGTTGATAAAAAATCTTTTTGTAATTCCATTTCAAAATATTACAATATACAATTATAATATAAAACAATATGAATTGAAAATAAAAATAAGTATAATATTAAAAAAATCCCGGGGGAGGGAACATGAAGAAAAACCTGCTATATTTAATGCCATTGGCGGTAGCAGCTATATTTGCGATTTTAAGCTTTACCCAGATTATGGTGGATAATGAGCACAGGGCTTATGACCTTTTTTTGAGAATAAAGCCGGAAGTTCCGGAAGAAAAGAAGATTGTTCTCCTTGATGTTGATGAACTTGCGATCTCGAAGGTGGGGGTTTGGCCATG
>JAVEZE010000130.1:0-7621 GCA_034003145.1 Spirochaetia bacterium | reverse complement strand
CTCCATTCAGGCAGAATATTTAGAGCCTTTATCCGTTATTGTAACGTAATAATTAAGGCCTTCAGATTCAATTTTCACAAGGTCTCTCTTTTCAGCATCCTGTAAAAATTTCTTAATCCGGGAGTAGCCGAGCTCTTTTATATCTATCTTTTTTTTGATCAGAACATTGTTGAGTTTTGTGAAAAGTATACGGTTGTCCTTTTCCCTCCGTACAAGGTTTTTAAGCTCTGCAAGCATTGCGGCGAAAGGATCATAAGTTCCATTTACCTTACCTGCACTCTCCCTTACTTCAAGATAGATATTCTTGTCATCGCTGACCATCTTGACAATACCGTCCCTTTCGGCCGCTTCGACAAATGATCTCCAGCTGCTAAAACCTATATCCTTTTCACTGAAATTATCATTTAACAGAAGCATTCTGACCTTTACCTCGGAATAATTAACCTTCTCTTTTTTCTCTCTTATGCTTTTTATAGCCTCTGTCATAAGGGAATAACACCTTTCCCTGGAAAGCTTTTCAGATTTATCTTCGTTATCAGGATCTATTATAGTTCTGTAGTCAAAATATTCATCAGCAATTTCAAGAAGATTCTCACTCGCGTTTCTTGCGTCGCAGATTATGACTGTCTTGCACCCTCTTCTTCTTATGCTTACAAGAAGCGGGCGGAAATCAACATCTCCAGTGACAATAAAAAACGTGTCAATGTGGGGATATAAAAACAAATATTCAATCCCGCTTGTAATGAGCGAGATATCTGCGCTGTTTTTTCTTGATGACGGAACATGTATAAGCTGGAAAAGATTGTTGGCAAAGGCTTCATCGCATGCGCCAAGATTCACTTTTTTCCAATCCGCGAAAACCGCAGCGACAGAAAGCTGTCCATACTTTTTGGTATATTCAATTACTGCTTCAACCAGCCCTTCTTTCTGATTCGGATTAACATTTTCTGCGTCCCACAGTATTGCAACGGAATTTTTCATTTTCACCTCTTAATCTAAAGAAAGGATATCATAAAAAGGACATTTTCTACAATGATGTTATATAATTTTCAAGGAATTCATGGGTACAGGATAATTCAGGTGAAATAATCACCCTTAACCAGGCAATACCCCTGAAGCGGTATAACCTGCCTGTTTATTTTTATGTTTGCCGTCTGATAAAATAACAATTATATTTTATTTAATATAGCACAGGAGTTTACTTATGAAAAAATATTTAATACTTGCTGGAGTTTTGGTTTTATTTCTTGTATCTGCCTGTTCACCGCGTAATGACACAGCAGCGCAGTCTCTCTCCGGCCAAAAATCTACAGGTCAAAGCGTAGCCCTGCCGCAGAGTGAAGAACAAAAAGTGTCAGGTACGCTAAAAAACGGTCTACGGACTCTTGATGCAGATACTTTAGCAGACGGAATCAGATACACAGTCTACAGAGGCGATTACATAACATTCAGCCGAAACAGTAAAAACCCTGTTAAACTCCAGATTCCTTCTCTAGCTGTTGATACAGTAGTGCCTCTGCCATCAGATTTACCTTACATTAAAATGAAGGATAGCGGAGAAATCAGCATCACTCTTGATGGCAAACCTGGTATTATAAAAGTTATTGACTACACAGGCACAAACTATCATGAGCTTTCTGCATCTGAATCAGATGCACTCATAAAAAACATAAATCCTTTGATTCTTGATGTCCGCACAAAAGGAGAATATGACAGAGGCCATATTGAAAATTCAATGCTGATACCAGTACAGTCGCTGTCAGATGAGCTTGATAAACTTGCAAAGTATAAAAATGAAAATATACTGATCTATTGCGCATCGGGAAACAGGAGTACTGTCGCAGCCAACATACTGATTGATGCGGGTTATACAAAAATATACAACATGAGGCACGGTATCGGAGACTGGATAAGGAAAGGGCTGCCTGTTGTAAAAGATTAATAAAAAACCTTAAAACTGAAGACGGAGCATGGCCAGAAATAGTTGATAATATTCGATTGATGATTGGAACAAGGTGAATAGCCAACTTCATTTACCATAATAAATGAAGACTTATGGATGTTTTTATCTTAATAAATACTGATAAATCGGCTCGAGCTGCTGTCGAATAGTCTGCATTACGAGTTGAAATTCAATATCATCTGCTTTAATCCTTGAAAGAAAAGCTGACCACATCTGAAGGTTTCTTGAATTACTGACAAAGCTATCCTGAAATATCGCCGGAAACTTTGGCTTAGCAGTTTTCCTTCGTTCAAGTGTCAACTTAACAGCTTCTTTTAGATTAGAAATATTAATCTTGTTTTTTGTAAGTATTTCGTAAATATCGTAAAAATCCTTCATTCTGCTGTTACGGGTATCAAGGACAATCATTGCCTCGAACTTCTCAGCTATCACAGACTCTAATGAATAAGTTGAAATTATAAAGTGATTGGCATCAAGTAGAGTCGGGTAATTCATTTGCAACAGATCAGGATAGATTACATCACCGAAGCCTATATCGATCTTCAGGTTGGTACGTATAGTTCCAAGGCTGCATTCTACTTTCAATCGTTGTCCGTGATAATCGGTACCTTCGGTTATTTTCTGGAAGGTCATTGTTTCAGTTTTGAACAATAAGCCATCCTCAAATTGGATTGATAAGATTTCTTCGAAAATTGCTTTTAGCTTAACTTCTTCAGTAGGTATATTAGAGCCAAGTAGATCAATATCCTGGGTCGGGCGGCTTGTAAACCCTGAGAGCGAATACAGGAGTAAACCTCCTTTTAAACTGAATGAACCAGCATAATCAGAAAGTCCGATACGACGAAGCACTCCTTCCTGCATATAGAGACGGGAGATTAATACAAAATCCTTTTTTTCTGTTTTTGCAAGGTTAAGTAATTTTGCCTTAATGGACGCTTCAAAATTTTTCACAGAAGTACATCCAGATATTGATTGAGGACTGATTTAATTCTGAGCCTGCTGGCATATTCAAAGAGTGTATTGAGATTCTTGTCTTTCCTTCGAACATACTCGCCAAGGGCTTCTTTTATAATGTCAATACCAATTTTGTTACGATAGCGGACAGCATCACAAATAGTTCGCTCCTTGTCGTAAATTGAAATTTGCTGGCCAGAATCAAGTGTTATTTTATTTCGTCCGATTTCAAAGAAAGTTTTTGTGAAATAATACAGTTTTATTGGCGGATAATCAGGAAGAACTATCTTTTTTCCTCGTGGAATCGCTATATGAATATCTGGAGGATTCCAAGTGGTAAGTTCGTAATATGATAGAGCTGTACCAATGCAAATTATTCCATCCGGTACCGCAAGAAGAGCTTCATAAAGAGAATTGTATCCTTCAATTTCCGGAAGACTGTATAGCCCCTGACGGATTCTTACAATAAGCCCTTCCTTTACAAGTTCTGTCAGATATTTGTGATGAATACCTCTGGCACGTATATCTTTTGTTAAGGCATACCCGGAGTGTTTCTCAAATACATTAAGAATTCGATTCTTTGTCTGAAGATTCATAGTGTGACATTATATACTACACTTAGACCTTTGTGAAGTAGCAAATGTCATAGATTATATTACACTTTACTTGTTTTTTGCTTGCCGCATAATGAATGATCAGCTATATATATAAAAGGAGTCCCCTTATGAAAAACAAACCTTTTGCCCAAAGCAAGACACGATCAGTTTCCGGAACACTTAACAGAGCCGCCAGGGTACTTACTGCGGATATGGATGCAGAGAGTTTTAACTATACAGTCTACAGGGGAGACTGTATCACTTTCACCGCTATGTCAGATAACCCTTTAAAACTGCAGATACCGTCACTTGATGTTGATACTTCGATTCCTTTTCCATCAGATATACCGTATATAAAAATGAATAATACTGGAAAGATAGAGATAACCCTTTCAGGCAAACCTGGTATCATAAATGTTATTGATTTCAGCGATTCCTCTTATCATGAAACTAATGCCATGGGAGCTGATGCTTTTATTAAAAACATAAAGCCTCTTATTCTTGATGTACGGAGAAAAGAGGAATATGACAGCTCTCATATTGAAAATTCAATGCTTATTCCTGTACAGTCGCTGTCAGATGAGCTTGATAAACTTGCAAAGTATAAAAATGAAAATATCCTGATCTACTGCGCAGCTGGAAACAGGAGTACTGTCGCATCTAAAATACTCATAGATGCCGGTTTTACAAATATCCATAACATGCGCTATGGCATCGGGGAATGGATCCAAAAAGAGCTGCCAGTGGTAAATGAGTGATTATAGAGGGGGTTATTCATCTAATAAGCTTGCATATAACTATTTTTCAAAGGCTGCTGATAATTCCTTCAGCAGCACGGATTCCGCTTGCCCAGGCCCCTGTTATCCCCCTGCTTGTCCCTGCCCCGTCGCCGATAAGGTAGATATTCTTTTTTGCCTGGAAATGGTTGTCAATGAATTCAGGTTTGTTCGCATACATCTTGATTTCCGGATAATACATTATTGTGCTTGGATGGAGAATGCCGGGGGTTATTGTATCAAGCAGCTTCATTGAATGCCAGATTGACTTCAGGATTTTATAGGGCATGATAAGGGAAATATCGCCGGGGGTACATCCGCTTAAAGTAGGGGCGAAATTATATAAATCGCTGTTAAACGTATCCTTTATCGACCGTTTTCCCATCCTGAAATCACCTACACGCTGCATTAATGGTTTTCCTCCGCCGCAAAGATTGGCCTGAAGCCCCAGGATTTCGGCGAATTTCTGTCCGCTCGCGACTGGCTGGGTAAGTTTTATTGTTTTTAGCAGTGCAAAGTTTACCAGGTTGTTGTTTTTTTCCGAATTTGACCAGGCATGCCCGTTTACGGAAAAATACTCCACACCGTCATTCGACACATATTTTTCCTGTACAACATAGGCTGCTTTGCTGTTGGTGCAGAAAGTCCTTACTTTCTGGGGGAAAAGGAATTTAGGATCATAGTAATCTTTTACTATGGGATAAAGTTCTTCTTTTGTTTCAACCCTTACCCCTATATCCACAATATTGTCATTATAGGATATTTTAAGACGATTCATCATATCCTGCAGGAATTTGAAACCTTTCCTGCCTGGCGCAATAATCAGATCGCCATATTCCATCTCCCGTTTTCTTGAAACAAGAATTTTCCATTCATAATCGATGTCTGTTACTTCTTCTCCAAGTGAAAACTCTACACCTCTGTTTTCGAGTTCAGTTACAAGCTGTTTTATAAGCTTAAGCCCGCCGTCAGTTCCAAGATGGGCCTGGCTTACAGTAATAAGCTGGGCGTGGAGTTTTACAGCTCTTTTCTGATAAATGTCAAGGTTATATTTATCCATGACAGGCGGTTTGAGTACTTCCATTACTTTTTTAAGATAGTAATCAGCGTTTTCCTGTTCCCAGTATTCAACCGGAAAGCCGATAGGAAAGGTAAAGTTCATCTTGCAGTCGTTTCTAAGACCGCCGGTTGAATATTTTTCTTTATCAATAATTAGTATTTTATAATCTGGTTTTAATTCTGTCAGAACAAAAGCAGCTCCAAGACCTGCCGGTCCGCTGCCGACAATTATGCAATCCCATCTGGCCATAACAACTCCCGATATCTATTGATATCTGGTTTAATGTTATAACTAAATCTCTAGAGAGTAAAGAAGCCTTATTTCCCCTTCCCACAGTTCAGGATCCGGTGTTTCGAGAATCAGCGGGATATTGTCAAAAACAGACTGGTTCATTATATATCTGAAAGGTTCAATACCAAGTGTCCCCTCGCCAAGAGGAGCATGCCGGTCTACCTTTGAACCAAAATCTTTTTTTGAATCATTAAGGTGAAAAGCTTTTAAATACTTAAGCCCAATTATCCTGTCAAACTCATTCATGACTTTTTCAAATTTATCCGGTGTTGATAAGTCATAACCAGCGCTAAAGGCATGTGCTGTGTCAATGCAGACTCCTACATTTTTTTTATCGTTAAAATTATCAATAAGCCTTTTAATATGCTCAAATTTATATCCTACATTGCTTCCCTGCCCAGCTGTAATTTCAATTACCTGGGTTACACCGGAGTCAGGCGAATTATTATAAGCTGTGTTCATCGAATCTGATATAAGATCAAGGCATTGTTCCTCTGTAATTTCCTTAAGATGGCTTCCCGGATGAAAATTTACATATTTAAGCCCAAGCTGGCTTGCGCGAAGAATTTCATCAGTAAACGCTTCTAATGATTTTGCCCTTTTTTCAGGATCCGGATTCCCAAGATTAATAAGATAGCTGTCGTGCGGCAGGACATGATAAGGATCAATACCTGATTCAGCCAGATTTTTTTTAAACAAAGATATTTCTTCAACAGTAAGAGGTTTTGCTTTCCACTGTTTCTGATTTTTCGTAAAAAAAGCAAACGCTTTTGCCTTTAATTTTGATGCTGATAAAGGGGCGTTATAAACGCCCCCTGCCGCGCTGACATGCGCTCCGACATATTTCATTTATTCTACCTTGAGAACATCTTTTATAAGCTGCTTGAATGTTTCCTTGGGAAGCGCTCCGGCTGCCATCTGCGGCTTTTCATCTTTTGGTATAAAAAGAATAGTAGGTATACTTGAAACACCAAACGCGGCTGATATTTCCTGTTCCTGCTCAGTATTAACCTTGTATATATTCAGCTTGCCTTCATATTCCTTGGAAAGTTTATCCAGAACCGGCGCAACCATTTTGCACGGCCCGCACCAGTCTGCGTAAAAATCCACTATTGCCGGAAGTTCACCCTTGAATTTCCATTCCTTTTCATTTTCATAATCAAAAATCTTGTCCACAAAATCCTGTTTCGTTATCTGCACTGCCATAATATAGACCCCTTAATATTTTTTATCAATATATATATATTTCTATATATAGTCAAGGGGTTATCTGTCTTTTTTTAAGCTCCTCTATTCTTGATCTGTCTTCGTCTATAAGGATTTCAAGTTCAGAAATCTCTTTTTCAATAACGCTGATTTTCTCTTCTTTCTTTGAGATGCTTTTCTGCCTATCAGCGGTATCGTTTTCAAGTTTTTCAATTTCAAGTTCTATCTCAAGCCGGGATTTCCTGTTTTCAAGCTCTTTGATTTCACTGTTTCTCTTTTTGATTCCTATAATTATGCCGGCTGCCTCGCTTTCAGGATCTATAAGATATTCAGTTTTCTTTTCTGCAGCATCTTCTGATTCCCCTTTCATTGTCCGGGGTTTTTCATTATCAATTACAATCTGATAGATTTTTTTCCCGAATTCTTTCAGATGGTCTTCCCTATCCTTAAGTTTCATCTTTAGAAAGTTATCAGGATCGTTTTCAAAATAAATCATGATTTCATCTATTTCATGCTCAAAATTATTTTTTTCAGCTTCAAGAGTTTCTCTTTTAATTTCCAGATCCTCCTGAATTTTCATGTTGCTTATGTATGCTGAAAACACCCCTGTAATTTCCTGATTCGGACTGTTTTCAAAAATCTTGCTCTCGCACATATCTTTGCCTGCTTTTCTTTTGGCAGCCTGAAGCTGGGTTTCGTTTATTTTTTTGCGGGAAGAAACCACTGCTTTTTCACCTGCCGCAGCCATTTTGGACAGAAGAGAGCGGTCTTTTTT
>JAVEZE010000129.1:0-7800 GCA_034003145.1 Spirochaetia bacterium | reverse complement strand
ATTTTCACTTTTTGCAAGCTCATCAAGTAGCATCCACCCCGCATTGTGCAGTGTTGAGTTGTATTCTTTTCCAGGGTTTCCGCAGAAAAATGCCAGTAAAATATCAGAAATTTCTTTCTTTTCTGATTTCTTCATAAGCCTGGTTTATTTCCCTGAATTTTTCAGTCGCGAACCTGGTAAATTCCTCAGGAAGCCCTTTTGCCGCAATTACATCAGGATGGTAATCTTTGACAAGTTTCTTATAGCTTGATTTAATTGTTTCTGTTGAATCGCTTCTGCTGCACCCTAGAACAGAATAGTATTTTTCTGTATTGCTGTAGTATTTTGTTTTCTGCCTTTCATATTGTGTATCGCTCAGATTGAAAATTCTCGCGGCTGAATTGAGAAGCGCTTCTTCCTGCGGGCTTAAGACGTTGTCTGCTGTAGATACTTTTAAAAGAATATCAAACATTGTGGAAAGCATCTGCGGCTGGGTGCGGAACTGCGAGTAAAACTGCTGGGCGAATTTTTCAAAAGATTCAGATGATTCAGCCGCAGTATTGACAATTCTCAAGGCAAACTGTTTTTCCTGTATCCCCAGGCGCAGGTCCCGGTCTATAAAATCCTCTATTGCCTTGATTTCAGCCCCTGTTACCTTGCCGTCAGCTTTTGCCATCTTGCCGAGCATTGAAAATGCTGCAACAAAAAATATCATCTGGGCCTGGTCTCCTGTTGTAAAACCGCCCGAACTGCTGCCCTGCCATGTGCCGCTGCTTCCGGGACCCTGCATATCAGCCCTTCTGTCAAAGCTGTGGCCGATTGCGGCCCCAAGTATTGCTCCAAAAGGCCCTCCAAGGAATGTGAATCCTATAGCCCCTCCTATCAATTTTCCATACCAGCCCATATATTTACTCCAGTCAGTTGATTAAATTTGTTATAAAGTCTGCCATCTCATCAAGCGGCAGCACTTTTCTGATAAATCCGTTTTCTATTGCGACACGGGGCATTCCAAACACGATTGATGATTCTTCATCCTGCGCTATTGTATAACCTCCGGCTTTATAGATTTCCCCTATTTCAGCAGCTCCATCCTTTCCCATGCCAGTCATTATAACACCCATTGCCCTGTTGCCATAGTTTTGGGCAACAGTATTGAATAATACCCCTGCTGAAGGTCTGTGTCCATTAACAGCCTTCTCCTCATTTAGGGAAATCATTGTTCCAAGAGGTTTTTTTTCTATCTTGATGTGGCGGTTACCGGGAGCGATAAATACCCTTCCTGGTAAAATCAGATCTCCCTCTTCTGCCTCTTTTACATCAAGGGGACAGGCCCTTCCCAGGCTCTTGGCAAATTCTGCGGTAAAGCCTTCCGGCATGTGCTGTACAATAACAATCGGAACCCTGAAATCTTTTTTGATTTTTGACAGAAAGAATCTGAGAGCGTTTGGCCCTCCTGTCGAGATTCCAATCGCGATTATTTCTATCACTCCTCTTGATGTATCGGGATATTTTAATGTTTCATCCTTCTGCCTGATTTCAACAGGCTTTGCCTGAGTGGTTTCATTTTCTTCTGTCTGCCGGGCATCAATGTTTTTATGTCCGGTATAAGCCCTGATAAGTGAGCATAATTGGGAAGCGACATTGCTGATATTCGAAGAGACCTCTCCTGTCGGCTTTGTTATAAAATCTGAAGCTCCTGAAGAAAGCGCCTCAAAAGTAACTTTTGCCCCTTTCCTGGCAATTGAGGAAAGAACCACAACAGGAATTTTCAGCTGTTTTTTGTTTTTTTCTTTTAAAAATTCAATACCATTCATTTCAGGCATTTCTATATCAAGAATTATTATATCTGGCTTAAGGATAGGGATTTTCTGCAGCGCGAAAGCGCCGTTCATAGCCTTGCCTACAACAACCATATCATCCTGGCTGTCAATTATTTTTCCGATAAGCGAGCGCATAAGCGCGGAGTCATCAACTACAAGTACTTTTATTTTTTCTTTGTCCACGTTTAATTCCTGTTTTTTTTAAATCAATCAACCATTTTTATATAAAAGGTTGCCCAGTCTGTTTTGTGGAATTTAAAGCTGGTTTTCATTCCGAAAAGTGATTCTGAATGCCCTATAACAAGGTAGGCATGTCCTCCCAGAGAGCTATAGAACCTGTTTACAACATTCTGCTGTGCCGCGTCATCAAAATAGATAAGAACATTCCTGCAGAAGATTATATCAAGGTTTTTAAGACCGCTGTCAAATTTAAGATTGTGATAGTCAAATTTTATGTTTTTTTTGATATTTTCTATAATCTGATAGCCGCCTGATGTTTTTTCAAAGTATTTGGAAAGGTATTTATCAGGGATACCGGCTATCCTGCTGTCCGGGTAAAATCCTGTTTTTGCTGTCATAAGAGATTTAAGACTCAAATCTGAGGCGACAATGGAAACATTAAACCCGGGGGGGAGTATTTCTGATAAAACCATCGCAAGGGTATAGGGTTCCTCTCCGGTTGAGCAGCCGGCGCTCCATACTCTTATTGTATTATCCTTTGTTTTTTTCTTGTATTCTACAAGTTCAGGTATTATATAGTATTCAAAAGCCTGCATATGGGCTGTATTTCTGAAAAACCGAGTTAAATTTGTGGTAACAGAGTCGAGAAGGATTTTCATCTCTTCTTCATTTTGTGTTATAAGCTTGTAATAATCGCCTATAGTATCGTTATTTGCAATTTTGAGTCGTTCTTTTAATCTGCTTTCCAGAATAGGCCTGTTACTTTCGGAAAAATGGATACCGCTTTTTTCATAAATCAGCGATTTTATTTTTTCGAAATCTGAATCTGTCATTTTAAAGGTCATATACTTGTTAAACTCTTAACGTTAAGTATATTTTTTTAACTGCTAATGTCAATTTAATTTTTTTCATATCTCTAATTGACATTCTCATAAGGGTATAAAATAATCACACTTATGAGTAAATATATATTTGTGACTGGAGGAGTCTGTTCAAGCCTTGGAAAAGGTATTGCGGCAGCTTCGCTTGGAACCCTGCTTGAAAGCAGAGGGCTCCAGGTCAGGATGATGAAAGCAGATCCCTATCTTAATGTGGATCCCGGAACCATGAGTCCGTATCAGCATGGTGAAGTATATGTAACAGCTGACGGAGCGGAAACTGACCTTGATCTCGGTAATTATGAGAGATTCACTACCACCCCCCTTACAAAGGCCAATTCCATGACAACAGGGCAGATATATCAGTCTGTCATACAGAAAGAAAGGGAAGGGAGCTATCTGGGAAGGACTGTCCAGGTAATACCCCATATTACAGATGAAATAAAACAGAGGATTTTCGCTATAGGAGAATCCCCTGATGTTGATGTGACAATAATAGAGATAGGTGGAACAGTAGGTGATATTGAATCTATCCCGTTTCTTGAGGCGGCAAGACAGTTCAGGCATGATATCGGAAGAGACAGTGTTCTTTATGTCCATTTAACCCTTGTCCCTGAAGTTATCGGGGGAGAGCTTAAAACAAAACCGACACAGCATTCAGTTAAAGCACTGCGGGAACTTGGTATCCAGCCTGATATTCTTCTGTGCCGTACCCCGGTGCAGATGGATGAGGAGATGAGCAGGAAAATAGCGCTTTTTACAAATGTTGATGATGATGCTGTCATCTCTGCCTATGATATAGTCTCAACAATTTACGAGATACCGCTTGCCTATCACAGGCAGAACCTTGACAAGATCGCAATTAAAAAACTGGGAATAGAGGCGGGCCCTGCTGATTTGGCCCAATGGGAAAAAGTTGTCAATACTTTTAAAACCGCGACTGAAACAGTGAAGATTGCGCTTGTCGGAAAATATATTCATCTGAATGATACATATAAATCAATTGTAGAAGCGCTGTTTCACGGTGCGATCGCAAATAACGTTAAAGTGGAAATTATAAAGATTGACTCAGAAGATCTTGAAAAAGCAGCCTGTGAAAAAAATGAAATGGACAGAATTCTTAAAGGCATCAAGGGAATCCTTGTCCCCGGCGGTTTTGGGCAGAGAGGTATAGACGGGATGGTTTGCGCGGCAAAATACGCCCGTGAAAAAAATATTCCCTATTTTGGCATATGTCTTGGAATGCAGATAATGGTTATTGAATATGCAAGAAACGTTCTTGAACACAGTGAGGCCAACAGCAAGGAATTCTCTCCCGACACAGATTATCCGGTTGTTAGTCTCCTTGAGGAGCAGATAGATATAAAATTGTTCGGCGGCACAATGAGGCTTGGAAATAACGAATCCAGGCTTATCCCGGGCTCAAAAATATATAAAGCTTATGGTTCTGAATTGATTATTGAGAGGCACAGACACAGGTTTGAGTTTTCCAACAAATTCAAAGATGATTTTTTGAATGCAGGATTTATAATAAGCGGCTATACTACTGACGGAAGCCTGGTAGAGGCAGTTGAATGGAAAGACCACCCATGGGGGGTTGGGGTTCAGTTTCATCCTGAATTTAATTCAAAGCCTTTTTCGCCCCACCCGCTCTTTGTGGAATTTGTAAAGGCAAGTAAGGAGAATGAGAAATAATTTACTGTTTCTGATAGTTTTCGCCCATCTTTCCTGCAGCCTCGACTATGAAGGGGCTCTTCTTGATGAAGAGCTGTCAGGGAAAACTCCAAATACTGTTATAATCAATTTCAGCGAAACAGTTGTCAAAAAAGGGAGTACTGCCTACCTTATACAGGGAGAGAAGGCAGAAACATTTGATAAGAAAAACCTTACTGTTTTTACTGCTCTTTATTTTGCCGAATATGGCAATGATAATCTGATAGCAACTGAAGGTGAAGCTGAAAAAGCAAGTTTTTATTCAGACACTGAAAATATTGAATTCAACAATTCTTTCCGGATTGACTCGCGTGAACAGGGTTATTATATCGAAGGAAGCGCTGCTTTCTGGGACGGGAAAGCAAGGTCCCTTTCCGCAGGCGGCAAAGATAATGAAAAAGAAATTGAAATTGGAAAAGATGACGGTTCTTTCATCAGGGGTAAAGGATTTAAATCATCAGCATCTGATAAAAGCTTCAGTTTTGAATCAGGCGCGGAAGGGCGTTTTGTCTCGATTGAAGATGATGAAGATGACGAAGAAGAAATTGATGAATAAATATTTCCCTGTTCCGCCACTTATCTCTTTTCTCCTGTTTGCCTCAATATTGAATTTGATATTCTGTGCCCCGGTTTCTGCTGATACGTTTGAGTTCAGCGGAGACAGGTTTTCAACTATCATGTCAAAAGGAAGGGAGTATACAGTCCTTTCCGGCAATGCGAAGATAATATCGGATTCCACTGTAATTACTGCCTCAAGGATTGAGTTGTACGGAGATGACTACCGGTTCGCGGAATGTTCCGGTATGATAAGGGTTGAGGACAGTGAAAAAGGTTTTTTTATTGAAGCAGAAAAAATGGTATTTGACAGAAAAGATGATATCTCAAGGATTGAAGGCGCTGTGGTAATGGAAGATTTCAGGAATGAAGTTGTTGTGAAAGGAAATTATCTTGAATATGCCGGCGAGAGTGAGACTGCGACAGTACAGATAGGAGTAAGAATACTGAAAGAGGATATGGCATGTCGCTCCGAGTTTGCAAGATATACACGAAAGGACAAGATTCTGGAACTTTCCGGCCTTCCTGTAGCGCACTGGAAAGGGGATGTCTACCGTGCCCTTAAAATAACTGTCAACCTTGACACTGATGAAATATTTCTCGAAGGGAAGGTTTCAGGTATAATATACACAGAGCAGGAAAAAACAGCTGATGATGATTCATCCAGCGATGGATCTGCAGAAGATACTGGCGCTGAAAGCAGCATCCCCGCCCCTGAAGATAGCAGCGCCGGGAAAAGCGGAAAGGAATAATTCTATTGAGTTTTAACGCAGAGAAAAAAGATACTATAAGCGCCACACTCCGGGTTGAAGGGCTTAAAAAAGTTTACAGAAAGAAGGTTGCTGTAGCTGATGTAAGTTTTTCAATGGAAGGGGGTGAGATTGTCGGGCTTCTGGGCCCAAACGGTGCCGGTAAAACCACGGTTTTTTACCTTATAGTCGGTTTTATCAATGCAACAAGCGGCAAAATTTATCTCGGCGATCTCGACATTTCATCCTACCCCATGTATAAGAGGGCAAGGCTTGGTATTTCATATCTTCCCCAGGAAACATCAATCTTCAGAAAACTGACAGTTGAGGAAAATATCATGGCAATACTTGAAACCCGCCTTGATATTGATATCAGTGAAAAAAACACGATACTTGATTCTCTTCTTGATGAGCTTGGAATAAGTGAAATAAGAAAACAGAAAGCATATACCCTGTCAGGTGGGGAAAGAAGGAGAACCGAGATCGCAAGGGCGCTTGCGATTAAACCGGCCTTCCTTCTTCTTGATGAGCCTTTTGCCGGTATTGACCCAATTGCTGTGTATGAAATTAAACAGATAATAAAGAAACTATCTTTAAAAGGGATCGGAATACTTATTACAGACCATAATGTAAGAGATACCCTTGATATAACAAACCGGTCATATATTATCAACCTTGGGGAAATTCTTGCCTCAGGCAGCAGGGAAGAGATACTTTCCAATGATATCGCGCGCCACATATATCTCGGCCGCGATTTTACCATGTAGTGAATTAGATTCAATTAACCATTGACAAATAGATAGGTCACCCCTAAATTTAAGATAAGGAGGTTCCCTCTATTCCCTGTGAAACAGCTATAATTAATTTATGCTGATGTTCTACAGAACTGTTTTTTACAGCAAGGGAACGCTTTTACAACATACCCTGGAGACAGCATTGCAGAATCAGAAACCTGTACTGATACACGAACAAAGAATGAAATTAAGTCCCCAGATGTATCAATCGATACAGCTGATGGCTTTGCCTGTACAGGAGCTGAAATTAAAAATTCAGGATGAAGTTGAGAAAAACCCTGCCCTTGACGCTCTTGAACTCAACAACAACCTTTCTCTTGATGATATTCCACAGAAAACCACCGAGGAATATGATTACTTTGAGAACTCATCTGATTCCGGAATACTTTCCTATGCATCTTCCCGCGACAACGACAGTAAAAGAATGTTTCTTGAAGGTGCTTTATCAAGGCCTGAATCGCTGCAGGACCATCTTCTGCGGCAGCTGAGTGTGCAGCCTGTCAGAAACTCTGTTTTCAGGATCGGGGAGTTATTAATCCAGAATCTTGACGAAAACGGGTTCAATATTGAAAAACCCGAGCTTCTGGCAGGGGATTATTCGGAAGAAGAGCTGCGCGAGACAATCTCTCTTATTCAGGTGCTTGATCCTCCGGGAACATGTACAAACGATTTCAGGGATTCCCTTATTGTCCAGGCTGGAATAAAAGGGAGCATACCAGACTATACAGTTGAAATAATTGACAAATATTTTGACTATCTTGAAAAAGGAAAATTACGGGAAATAGCCAGAATTCTTAAAATCCCGCTGAAAAAGGTTGAGGATGCTCTTGAATATATCAAGACGTTAAATCCTTTTCCCGGCAGGCAATTTTCCACAGAAACTTCAACCTATGTTATTCCGGATCTGATGATCAAGGTAGTAGATGATGAGCTTGTAATACGGCTTAACGAAGAAGAAATCCCTGTCTTAAAGATCAATCCGGAGTTTGAAGGGCTTAAAGGTGATAACGATAAAACTGATAAAAATACAGTACAGTATATTAATACAAAGATAAAAGAGGCAAACTGGTTTATCCAGACAATTCATCTGAGAAATCAGACTTTGCTGAAAACAGCATCCGCTATTGCCGCT
>JAVEZE010000128.1:1463-7965 GCA_034003145.1 Spirochaetia bacterium | reverse complement strand
ATAAGTGATGAGCATCTTGATGTCCTGCTAAAAGAGTGGGTCGCTGATCCGGATACAAAAGAGCGGAATATTGAAAAAAAACTTCCGCATGATGTTGAGTTAAAAATGATTGACCAGTTTCTCCGTTTTTCAAGCGGGAAGATGCCGCTTGAAGAGCAGTCCCGTCTCCGTGAAAGCATACCGGACTGGCAGCAGGCCTACTGGCAGAGATTTTCCCAAAAGATCCGCGGTCTTTTGACCCTATACCTTAAGGGGAGAATTGACAGCGACACATGCTGGAATGAAATACAGAAGGAGCTTTTTAATGAACAGGAAAAAGAGCAGTGAAAAAATAACCAAAGATGATTTATTCACCCTTGCCGGCGGTATAGCTGATGAAATAATAGGGATAAGACATACAATCCACGCGAATCCTGAAGTTATGTTTAAAGAGTATGAAACAGCAGCGCTCATAAGAGGCTATCTTGACAGGCCGGGAATTAAGATACTTAAACCATATCTTGAGACAGATACTACAGCTGTAATAAAGGGAAACAGGGCTGGCCCTGGCAGGACAGTTTTGCTCCGCGCTGATATTGATGCCCTGAGGCTTGAAGAAAAAACAGAGCTCCCCTGGAAATCCACTAAAGAAGGGGCTGCTCATTCGTGCGGGCATGACGGGCATACCGCGATTTTGCTTGGAGCTGCCAAAATACTTTCAACCCTTACTGACTATTTCAGCGGTAATATAAAACTTGTTTTCCAGCCTGCGGAGGAAAGCGGCGGAGGCGGAAAAATCCTGGTTGAAAAAGGGGTGCTTGATGATGAGCCGTATGTTGATGAGGTATATGCACTGCACGGCTGGCCCGGGGTTGAAGAAGGGTTTTTTGAAAGTGTCTCCGGAGCGATGATGGCAGCTGTCGACAATTTTGAAATTGAAGTTTCTGCCAGGGGAGGGCACGCTGCAATGCCTCATCATGCTACTGACGCGGTACTTACTGCGGCGCAGATTGTAACAGCGCTCCAGGGAATTGTTTCAAGGAATGTTGATCCGAACGACGCAGCTGTAGTTTCTGTCTGTACAATCCACGGGGGAGAGCTTAACAATGTCCTTCCTGATTCAGTAAAAATGAAAGGAACTGTCAGATATTTTAAAAAAAAGATGCAGTCCTTCTTCAAGGATAGAATAGGGCAGATTGTAAATGGAGTATGCTCCGCCAATATGGCGACAGGTAATTTAAAATATACCCCCGGCTATATCCCATTAGTCAACAGCAGTGATAAAGTCCGGTTTGCGGGAGAAGTTATAAAAAACTTTTTCGGTGAAGATAAATGGTCAGATTCCGCCATTCCGACAGGAGGAGGCGAGGATTTTTCCTTTTACCTTGATAAAAGACCTGGCGCTTTCTACAGGCTTGGCCTTGGGAAGAATCATCCTTCCCTGCATAACAGCAGATTTGATTTTAACGATAATGTCATAGTAAACGGGATTGTTTCAATGTGCGCTATTGCACTGTGCTCGCTTGAGGATTCGCTATTTGATCTTTGATACAAGCTGTGATGATTCTGATATAACCTGAAGCATTGTTTTAATCATTTCTTCGCTTATAAACGGGTTGTTCAGCTCTTCAAGGACAGCAATAAGTGTTCTCTTTGTCATCAGCACCTGTTTTTCAAGTATCTTGACATCTTCAGGATTATTTTTTATATCAGCGCTTCCGTTTTCAAGCCAGGAAGTTAATGTTTTTATGAGTTTTATGGTTTTTTCCCTGATAACATGCTTTTGCCTGGCAATTTCTGGGTCTTCCTTTTGTACCGAGAGCATGTCTGCTATATCGCTGATTTCTGAAATATCAAAAAAATCCTCAAGGCTTAAAACAGGATTCTCAAGGAGCGCTTTACCGCCATAGAGAAAAGCTTCGCTCATCACTTCCTGAACCATCTGAAGTTTTTTGTTTTTTTCCAGTACTGTTTTAAATCCGTTTTCAAGTATTTCAACCCATTCTGCGGCACCCTTGTTTTCTGTATCAGAATTGTGCAGCGATACTTTGTATATTCCTTTTTCCCAGTCTTCAATTTTAAATATAAGCGCGGCTTGCAGGTTATCTGCGGGAGATTCTTTTGTCTCAGGTAATAACTGTGATAAGTCAAACACTGTCGCGTTAAGCTTATAGGGAACATCTGAAGCACCTTTTAAAATTATTCCGGAATTCTCACTTCTGTCGTCAATAAGGAGAAAAAGAAAATTTTCCTCACCGTAGAGTGAATAAAATGGTTTGAGTATCTCGGAATTCGCAGAAATGGTTTTCCGAGGCAGGCTGTTCCCCGCATGATCAGTTATTTTAATGTTCCATGGCCTTACCGCAGGGCTCAAAAACGGGATCAACCGGTGGCCTGGTATAAAAACCCTGTTTGAAATTTCAGGGGAAGAGAGATTTACCCTGAAAGAGCCTCCTTTGAAAAAATCTGCTTTAACGCTAAAATCTGCATGTAAGTTGTCATTATTCATTTTAACCTGCCTGATCCTGATCTGCTTCGCATTCAGTATTTTGTATCAGCGTAATTCACCCAGCCCCCGGATGCAACAAGATCTTTGTTGAATCCTGATATTGTAAAGCTGCATACCTTGCTTTTATTATCAGAATAAAACTTGATTGTCTGTTTAGCAAGGTCTGTACTGACTTCTGCCCCGGTTTTTGCGTATTCTCTGAATATATCTTCAATATCGCCATCCGGAAGTTCTATCGCAAGCATTCCGCAGTTAAACATATTCTGTCTGAAAATTCTCGCGAAACTTATTCCGATTACAATATTAATTCCGTTTACCTCAAAAGCCCAGGGTGCGTGTTCCCTTGAAGAGCCGCATCCGAAGTTTGATTTTGTGATTACTGCCCTTTTCCCCTCAATCATATCCGGAGAAAAACCATCGAGTTTTAGGTCTTCAAGCAGATACGGCTTTAAAGCTTTTTTATCTACTTCAGTAAGGTATTTTGCCGGAATAATCTCATCAGTGTTTATATCGTTTCTGTCGAGGAATAGCGCTTTACCGTTAAAATTTTTCATATATTTACTGCTCCTTTCCTGTATATAATCCGGAATTGGTTATAAAGCCTTTTACAGCCGCTTCTGCCGCTGATGCGGGGCTCATAAGGTGGATCATTCCCCCTTTTCCCATTCTTCCGTTAAAATTCCTGTTTGTTGTGGATGCGCAAACCTCTCCTGATGCAAGGACACCGTTACTCATCCCGAGGCATGCCCCGCAAGTGGGATTTGTCACACAGAAACCTGCATCCATAAAGATTTCGATAATCCCTTCCTTCAGTGCCTGGGAGAAAATCGCGGGAGTAGCGGGTGAGACAATCGCTCTTACAGAATCAGCGATTTTTTTCCCTTTTAGTACCTTTGCCGCAATCCGGAGGTCTTCGATCCTTCCGTTTGTGCATGAGCCGATATAAACCTGATCAAGCTTTGTCCCCTCAAGCTCTGAAATTGTTTTAACCTGATCCGGCTTGTATCCGAAAGTCGCAAGCGGCTGGAGATCTGAAATATCATGTGTGATTATTTTGTCATAATCAGCATCAGAGTCTGATATCCACTTGGAAAAATCCTTTACCGCCTCTTCTTTGGAAATGTACTTATCCTTAATAAATTCCCACAGGTATTCCGCTGTAGTTTGGTCAGGATAGCATATCCCTGATGTCCCTCCTGCCTCAACTGCCATGTTGCAGAGTGTCATCCTCTCTTCCATGCTCATTTTATCCACTACTGGGCCGGTAAACTCAATAACCCTGTCTGTCGCGCCGTTTACGCCGATTTTTTTGATTACAGAAAGGATAATATCCTTGGAATAAACCCCGCTTTTAAGATTCCCTGTAACTTCAATTTTTATTGTTTTGGGCCTCTGGAATGAACAGACCCCCTTTAATATTCCAACTTCAAGATCTGTTGTGCCGACTCCGGCTGCGAAAGAGCCGAATGCCCCGTGCGTGCAGGTATGGGAATCTCCCATTATGACAGTATACCCAGGTCTTACAAAACCTTTTTCCGGGAAAATTACATGGCATACTCCGTTCCGCCCGATGTCAAAGAAATCCTTTATACCGTGTCTTCTCGCCCAGTTTCTTAAGATCAGCCCCTGTGTTGCGGTTTTTGAATCCTTTGCCGGAGTTACATGATCAATTACTGCCTTTATTTTTGAAGGATCAAATACAGTGTCCCGCCCCCTCTCTGCCAGATCGAGGATGGCCGTGGGAGTTGTGATCTCATGACAGAAGACTGCATCAAGAGTGATAACAAATATATCATCAGCAGGCTGATCAACCTTATGCGAATCAAAAATCTTTTCTGCTATTGTTTTTCCCATAATTTTACTCCTTGAAATTCATTAATATTTAATACCGGGATTATAAAAACCCTGCTTTAATCTATCCCTGTTCTAAAATATCCTTGGCGGAGAAAGGATCCATATCGCCTTTAGTGTCTCTTTACCTGTGTTTCTTAATATATGGGGTATATCTGATGAAAAAGAGATACTGTCTCCTTCGAAGAGGCTGTATTGCTCTGTCCCGTGGATAAGGCACCCTTCCCCCTTGATTATTATCCCGATTTCACTCCCCCGATGGCCGTATTCTATATTGCCTTTTTCTTTTCCGCTTTCTATCTCAAGCCATACCGCCTCTACCGGTGAAGTGTTATCTGTGCCGGGGATTGAGCAGAGCTGGCTGTAGGTGGCGCTGTCAGACTTTAAGATATTGCCCTTATTTTTTCTTGTGATAATCACTTTTCCTGATTTTTTGTAATCGCTGAAAAGGTAATCAATATCTATTCCAAGGTATTGAGCGACAGAAAGGAGGGTATCAATAGACGGGGAAACCTTGTTTCTTTCAATCTGGCTTACCATGCTTTCGCTGATGCTGACAGCTTCCGCAACCTGCCTGAGTGTGATCTGCCTGCGCTCCCTCACTGTTCTTATTTTTTCACCGAAGCTGCACTCTTTCTTAAGCAATAATAAAGCTCCTTAAGTATTTATAAAAACATAAACTGTATCTGATAGTTTTGTCAATATTATTTTTTAAAGGCAGTAATTTGTAAATTGACATTAAGAATAAGTGAAAATAGAATCACTAATACATAAAATAGCTGGATAAGGAAGAATACTTGAATAAGGCTTCATCAAACAGGAGCTGCCTGCACCTGACAGCGGCAGTAATTTTATTTTTATTGGTAATACCCTGTATTTCATCCCAGGAAAGGGAATTAAGGTATAAACCCCACCTTGATATCACATTATCTCCATCTGCTGTAATAAGCATGGTTACAGTTTACCCTGGGGATGAGATATACTCCCTTTTCGGCCACAGCTCTTTCCGGGTTTATGATCCTGAAAACAGGATTGACTGGATGTATAATTACGGAACATTTGATTTTGATGATCCTGCTTTTGTCCCAAAATTTGTCTCAGGCAAACTTGAATACTATCTTGATATAAACAGCTATCAGAGCGCTTTTAAATTCTATAAAAATGTTGAGAAAAGAAAGATAGTTGAGCAGATGCTGGATCTTGATCCGAAAGAAAAACAGAAGCTTTTTGATTTTCTGCAGGATAACGGCGAGATGGAAGACAGGTTCTATAAATATGATTTTATATGGGACAACTGCTCAACCCGTATAGCTGACGCGCTTGATAAGGCGCTTCCCGGCCTGGCTGATTATTCTGCCTATAAAAGCACGGGAGAGAGTTTTAGAACCATGATCCGCCAGTATCTTGCCTCCCGCCCTTTTACCGATTTCGGTATCCAGCTTGCCCTCGGTTCAGGCGCTGATGCGGTACCGCAAGGCAATGAGGTTTTCTTTCTTCCGCTTCCAATGATGGAGGCTTTTTCCTCCGCTGTAATTGGCAGTAAAGGGGGTGTTCCTCTTGTCTATGAAGAACTTGTCCCTGGAGAATCAGACAGGGTTTATACAAAGAGGGGCGATTATCCTCTGATTATTTTTACTTCACTTCTTGTTTTGTATGCTGTTTTGTTATTGCTGCTTTACAGGAGGCGAAGTTCTGTAGTTCCTGAAGGCGGAGCTAGGGGTCCACACTTAACCGGGACTGCGCACACCGTCCGGGCTACGCACATCGTTCGGCCCGCGCGTATTGCTATCAGGATAATTGAAAGCTCTGTTTTTCTTCTTACAGGAATAGCAGGGATTATTATTTCTTATCTATGGTTTTTTTCTGACCATACAATTACCGCAGCCAACTTCAATCTCCTCTGGTGCACCCCGCTTAACCTGATCCTTCTATTTACCTGGCCGGAAAAGGATAATCCTCCTGCCGGCAGGAAGGCTGTGCTGTTAATGCAAATTGTAAGCCTTGCGCTGTTTGCGTTATGCGCAATATCGCTTCTTTGCGCGCTCCTGCGCGCGCAGGCTTTTCTCCCTGCCTTCCTGCCTCTCATCCTGATCATAATGACAGCTGAGTGGCGCCGGGCCTTAGGTTGGATTAAGGTAAAAAAGTAAGGTCAAAAGTCATAGG
>JAVEZE010000128.1:0-1363 GCA_034003145.1 Spirochaetia bacterium | reverse complement strand
CCTTCAAGAAGAAGGTATTGAGAATTCCCCAGCGTGATTTTAAAAGCTTCCCTGTCGGTGTGTTCAATGTTCTCAATATTCTGATTAGTTGCATTGCTTGTAAGCTCAGAAATTTTAACCCAGCCTGTTCCACCAATCCTGTCTCTCTCCCAGGCAAGGAGAGGCGAGGGATCTTCCCCGTAACCGCTGCCCCAGCTTCCGCTTCCCATCAGGCTCCAGTATCCTACTCCATTGGTTTCTAATGTTGTATCATACAGGTCGGGCAGTCCCAGCACATGGCCGAACTCGTGGCAGAAAACACCGATTGTTGGAATTCCAGGTGTTTTAGAGTATTCCGGCTGCAGTGTATAATTATTTATGGATACTCCGTCATAATATCTTGCCCCTGATCCATCGCCATATGCTTCTGCTTCTGAAAGCGACCAGTTGTGGGACCATATACTCTCTTCAACCCGGGTCAACTCTTCTCCCTGCCCTGCATGAACTACAATTACAGTTGGGAGAGAGCCTTCTACATTTGTATAGTCTGAAAAATCAACTCCATCCTGTTCTGCCAAGTCGACAGCTTCTCCGACAAATTTACCCGGATACATATCAAAACCGTTAGAATCATTCTCTCCGTAATACTGCCACCCTTTTGATACCCTGTAAGGCCCGAAAACGTCAAAAGTCAGATTAAGAGTATCCTTGGACATGTCAGAGTAATACTTTGTCATTGTAAGCCCAGTGCCTTTTTCAAGTATCTGTTCATAAACAGATTTAGAAGTATTGAAATAAAGGGGGTCGCCGTAATCAATTCTCCCTCCGCTTGAGGGGCAGCTTGACAATACAATAAAATACGCGCTTAAAGGTAATATCCATTTCCATTTTTTTAAAGTAAAAAGGAAAAATAAGGCGGATAACGAAATAAAGGCAGGGAAACCGGATTTACCGCCAAAGTCTGTTGAATTTTTATCAGTAAAAACAACTGGCGGTGCAGTTGCAACTTCTGCGCCGAAGTCAGCCAGTATTACAAGCACTTTGACAGTTCCTGTGGCGGGGGAAGAAGCTGAAATCCTGCTAACTTCTGAACTCCTCATCAGCGACTGATATAAAGGAGTCTGCCTGTCCAGGGGGGCGGGAGGCCTTTCTCTGCCTGAAGGGTTTAGGTTTCCCGGATGGGGCGGCATCGCGGCAGCCTGGAAAGCGGTAAATATTAAAAGCGCAATCACAAGCAACGTGAAACGCGCGGATTTTTTATAACTAACAGGATGCTGACAAATATGAATATTTATTGCAATTGCCGCTGCCTATAATTTAATTCTTGAAACAGTAATCAATTTCCCCATATATTTTCTGATTTAATGCGGAAAATATAATAACT
>JAVEZE010000127.1:0-7995 GCA_034003145.1 Spirochaetia bacterium | reverse complement strand
GTGTGCTCTTCCGATCTCCTTTTTCCATGACAACTGAAAAATCATCTATCCGGAGGATTTCTGTTCCGCCGCATACAGGATTTTCTTCAGAAAAAAAAGGCAGTTCAAGTAATCTGCTGATATATACTTTAAGGCTCATAGGGATACTTAATCTCCATTAATTGGTCAGGAAGTTATCAGACTTCTTTTTTTTCGGCAGGAAAGAGCTTACCTCTGATCCCTTTTTACAAATCTCTCTCTAATCACAGGACAGAAAGAGCTTCTTCCTGAAACAATAAAATCCCTGCAGATGGAACGGTCATAAAGCTCGCTGTAATCTACATCCTTTCCGCTGTAAAAGGAGAACTCAAGACCAGCTCTTTTTATGATAGCATGCGCTGCTGCTATATCCCATATATTGCATGGCGGAATAATTGTTCCCGCGACTGCGCTGTGGAGAAGGGGGGAAACAATATTAAGGACAGCAGATCCTGCAGTCCTTATCTTCCCCTTGAACAGCGAAAAATCAAAATTGTGGTGCAGCCTGGAACCAGTCATAACCTGTATCCCCTCCGGTTCATCTTCCATTTCAAGATCTGCAGTACTTAATTGAACTCCATTGAGAGAAACAGGCGAATCCAGATCACAGAATAAAAAGGATCCGTTTTTCCCTCCCCAAAGAGGGGCATATACTATTCCTCCAACCGGCTGATTGTTTTTAAGCAGTCCGACAGAAACACACCAGCCCGGCATAAACTGGCTGAAAGAATCTGTCCCGTCAATCGGATCAACTGCAAAACAGTATTCCCTGCCCTTATCATAGCTTCCGGCTGTCTCTTCTGTGACAAGATTAGCCTCAGGATAAAGTGAGGCAATTGCTTTTGACAGGTATTCATTGAGTTCCCTGTCTATATGGGTAATAACAGAGCCGTCTTTTTTAAAGCTGCGGCTGACTTCAAGCTGCCCTTCGGCTGCCCTGTCGCCGGCTTTTTTCACAAATTCCGCAAGAGGTTTTATTGTATTCATATTGTGGCTATAACTATAAATGAAATACCTCAAGATTGCAACAAAGGAATTGTTGATTTAATAGCGTTATAATAGTAATATAGTCTATAGAAAAACAGGGGGGTGTAGCTCAGTTGGCTAGAGCGCTTGAATGGCATTCAAGAGGCCGCGGGTTCAATTCCCACCACCTCCATAATTAAAATGAGTAATTACAAAAACAGCGGAATAAAATCAGATAACAGCTCAAACGATATAGATCCTGAAATCGCGGATCTGATAGGCCTTGAAGAAAACGATCCATCAGATAATCCATCATTCCTTGATCTGTTTTCAGATGAAAAACCGGAAGAAGAGATATTTCTCCCTGATGACGATATTGGAAAACAGGAATTCCCGGAGATAACCAGTTTTGAAGAAGAGGCAAAACCATATTTTAATGACAAGGAATACTACAAAACCGCTCTTTCGGGAGAAGGGGCTGTATCGCAAAGGTTCCATTCCCTTCTTTCAGACTTTTTAAAGGCAGACAACCCCAAAGACAAGACACTTTTCAGGGAAAGGCTGATTCTATCATATTGGGAGCTTGCCTCCTCTATAGCAGGAAAAATAAACAGCTCTATCCCGATACCAAAAAAAATGCTGCTCAGGTTTGGCGTAGTACTTCCTACCCTTATAAACAAGGAGCAGAGGCTTGTACTTGCAAAAGTCAAAATGGATAATGATACCGGTGAACCGGTATATTTTGCAGATGAATGGCTCGGCAAGATAGCTTCCGGAGAAATTGCCCCTTCTATTACTGATGAAACAAAAAAAATCAAAGGGAATCAAAACAGAAAAATAAACATGAGCCTTGATAAAGAGCGGGGACACAGGGATGCTGTATTCGGCCTTTTAAAAAGCAAGGTATCGTCAATTACTGATATTGAAAATTCACTCGCGGACAAAATGTCATTCCTGCAAAAACACACGCAGCTTGCGAAATACGGAAATCTCCCTGCCCCGTTTACACCGGAGCAGAAAACTGCCATATCAGAGATGATGGAGCTGCTGAGAAGACTTTCGCAGTATGACAGGGAGCTTTCAAGTGCAGTAGATAACATGGATGCCGCGGTAGAAAAGGTAAAAGAGCTTGAAGAAAAATCAAAGGAACAGGGGCAGGAAAGCTCTGTAGACCAACAGGTAATTGTTGAAGAGTTTATGACCTTAAAACAGATGGCAAAAATGAGTGTAGGGAGAAAAGGGAACCATCTTCCGATTCTCATGCAGCAGTATATGCGGGCAAATATCAGGGAAATAGCAACACGGGAAAACGTAATAACAACAATGGCTGAAATAGAAAAGATTGATCCCGGCCTTTTCAAAAGAACTTTCAAGCGTCAGACAAACAGAATTATTCCCCATACCATTATCCTCCCATGCTACGGCGAGTTTGGAATATGCTGGGAACCTTTCCAGAAATTCAACAGGGCAACAAGCAGGGGAAGAATTGGAATACCCTTGTATCCTAAAGACCTTAAAACCGCGATAATCTACGCCCTTGGGGATCTAAGATGGCAGGTCGCAAAAGAAACTGCGTCCTATTACTGGATGGAAGAAGGGATAACAGGATGGTATTACCAGTGGTTTACAGACCAGAAAAGAAGGGGAGATGTAAAGGAATCATTTATGGCAGACTACTACCTCTGGATTACAAAAGAGGCAGACGGGATGCAGAAACTTGACAAGGATGTTAGAGGTGTTTTCTGGCGCAATATTCCATTCCCGCAGGAGATAAAAGACAAACTTAGAAACAGGGGTTTTGTCTATAACGAGCTTTACAAGAAAGATATAAACATAGCAATGTCTGACGGTTATTGATTTATCTGATCAGAATGATTTTGAGCCTTAATTCGATAGATGCGGAGAGGTGAAAACAAGTTTATTCTTTTTCCTTTTTAACCCAAATCATTGTAAAAAACAGAAAAATTCCAAAAACAACTATAGATGAATCTGCCACATTAAAGGTAGGCCATCTTTCAAGTCCGAAGATACCGTAAAATTTCACATCTATAAAATCCACAACCCCATCCGGCCTGAAAAACCGGTCAATCAGGTTTCCGAAGCCTCCCCCGACAATTCCCCCGAGGGCCCATCTTTGAGGCACTGTAATTTCATCAGTTTTAATGATATAGATTATAAGCAGAAACAGTATTATAAGAGGCAGAAAGGAGAAAAGGGCGGTACGAAACCCGTCCGGCAGATTCTGGCCCATGCTGAATGCTATAGCCTTGTTTCTTACATGAATAATTCTCAGGAAACCGTCAAGAAATGTGTATTTTATTGTATAAGGTTCAATCCCCGCTACTATCAGGAATTTTGTCACCTGGTCAAGAATTATAACAAAAACAGCAATGCTGAACGGAATTAATTTATCTTTCAGTTTCATTGTAAACCCCAAAGCTGCAGTTTTTTCCGGATACTATAATCCGGTCGGTATATCAATGAAACAGGTATCAAGGGGAAGTTTTTCCCTTACTGTTTTTTCCACATTCTTTATACCAAATATTTCAGTCAGATAATGTCCGGCAGAAATTACGTTGATACCGGCTTCAAGGCATTGATGATATATCTGATGAGAAATCTCGCCAGTTATATATAAATCAAGCCTTTCATCAATAGCCTGCTCAACTTCCCTGCAGGCTCCCCCTGTAATAACACCGGCGCTATTGTTTTTTTCAGGCCCGAATTTCAATACAGAAAGGATGTCAGAGCTTTTAAACCCAAATGCTGATATAACTTCCTCACAGGTTTTTCCTTCAGGAAAAACCCCCTTATATCCGATTTTTTTCCCGTGATACTCTCCAAAAGGCTGTAACTCTTCAAGCCCTGATTTTTTTGCAGCAGTGATATTATTGCCCAAAACTGGATCCATATCAAGGGGAAGATGGACTGCGTATAACGCTATATTTTTTTCAATCAAAAAGGAAAGCCGCCTGAAATAATCGCCTGTTACAGGTTTTTCAGTTCCCCAGAAAAGTCCATGGTGGACAAAAATCATATCTGCGCCATGCTGTGCCGCTCTTTTAAATGATTCAAGTGAAGCATCAACAGCAAACGCGATCTTTGTGATTTCTCCTGTCCTGCTGGAAACCTGCAGCCCGTTTAAAGACCTGTCAATGCTTTTCATCTCTTCAATATTCAAAATAGAGCGGAAAAAGGTGTCAACTTCTTTAATATCCATAAAAATCATTATATATTTTTATATCATCCTTGACAACAAACAGTTCCTTTACAATATTATTCATCTATGGATAGATATAAAAAACTTGATGCAAAAGATCTTGAATACAGTACAAAACTGGAAGAAATTGCCTTACTCAGAAAAACACCGGTAAAAACAATTATAGCGGGACAAAAAAGAGCGACTGATGCCCTGATGTTCGGAACCAGGCTGAGGAAAACAGGCTATAATATATTTGTTACAGGAAATACAGGAACAGGACGCCATACTGCTATCCGGAAAATACTTGAAAATTTCAAGAATGACATTCTGCTTAAGGATATTGTCTGTGTCTTTAATTTCACAAACCCTGAAAACCCGGGAATACTATATCTTCCCAGGGGTAAAGCCGCAGGCTTTAAAAGCAGCCTTGCAAACCTTATAACTGCTGTAAAAAAAAGAATTAAAAGCAGAATTGAAAGCGACAGCTTTAAAAAACAGAAAAACGCAATAATCAAATCGTGTGAAGATATTGAAAAAGATCTTCTTTCAAAGTTTGAAACCAGCTTAAAGGATGGCGGGTTTCTTCTTGTAAGTTCAACAACCGAAGATAATGAAATGATATCCGATATAATGCCGGCTATTGACGGAAAACCGATAGATTTCGAAGAACTTCAGAAAATGGCAGACACAGGAAAACTTTCTGAAGATGAACATGAAAAAATAAGAAGCGCTTATTTCAAACATCTTGATGATCTGCAGGAACTGCTTAGGAAACTGCAGCACAACAAAATTGAAATGGAAGACAAGCTTCTTGAAACAGAGAAAAAATTTGTTGAACCGGTAATAAGGTCAGAAATTGACTATCTAATTTCTGATTATCTCCAGAATGATGTAAAAAGATATCTATCCGAGCTTAAGAAAGATATTCTTGAGAGACTGTATCTATTCATCGATGAAGATGAAAATATGGAAAGTGATGAAATAGAAGAGTCAGACCTTGATGAGGAACAAAGATACCAGGTAAACATTCTTGTAGATAACTCAAAAGTAAAACAGGCGCCTGTAATATTTGAATCATATCCCACAGCATCAAACCTTTTCGGAACAGTTGAGAACAGGGTTGAATACAATATTGAGCTTAAAAGCAATTTCATGATGGTCAAGGCAGGATCAATAATTAAGGCATCAGGAGGATTTCTTGTTCTCAACGCGGAAGATATATTTCAGGAAGAAAATACGTGGGATCACCTGAAAAGAGCGCTTAAAAGCGGAGAAGTTCAGATACAGCAGCCGATTTCGCCGTTTAATCCGTCAGGAGGGTTTTTAAAACCTGAGCCTGTGAAGATAGACACAAAAATAATTATTATAGGAAGTGAAAATATATATGACGTACTTTATAACAGCGATGAAGAATTTGAAAAATTTTTCAAGGTAACAGCGGAATTCGATTCTGAAATGGAAGTGAATAAAGAAAACACATTGCAGTATATAGGGTTTATTGAAGAGCAGATCAAAACTAAAAAGATGAAATCAATAACAGACAGCGGCATACAGGCGGTTCTTGATTATGGTATCCGCCTGACAGAACACAGGAAAAAATATACAACAAAATTTTCAAAAATTCTCGATCTTCTGGTTGAATCAGATTACTGGGCGAGTGAGCTTTCTCATGATGTTATCGACAGGCCTGATGTGGAAACAGCTATAATAAAACGGAACAGCATGAACAGCCTTCCGGAAGAAAAACTTACAGCGATGATGGAAGAAGGGACTATCAAAATATGTGTCGAAGGGAAAAAAACAGGAGTTGTTAACGGGCTTGCAGTTTATGACAGGGGGTTTTACACATTCGGAAGGCCGTTTCTTGTATCAGCCACAGTAGCGCCCGGGGATGAAGGAATAATTAATATTGAAAGGGAAGCAGGACTTTCAGGTGAAATATATAACAAGGCTGTAATGATTATTGAAGGATTTGTCAGATCCTGCTACGGAAAAAACTTTCCTGTTTCCATGTTTGCAAGCATCTGCTTTGAGCAGTCATACGGTGAAATAGAGGGTGATTCAGCTTCCTCTACCGAAATTTACGCGCTATTATCCGCAATAACAGAACTCCCCATAAGACAGGATATCGCAGTAACAGGATCTGTTAATCAGTTTGGGCAGATACAGCCGATCGGCGGTGTAAATGAGAAAATTGAGGGGTTTTACTCAATATGCGAAAAATTCGGCCTTACCGGTACGCAGGGTGTTATTATTCCGCAGTCCAACGTTAAAAACCTGGTTCTTGAAAAAACTGTCAAAGAGGCGGTAAGAAATGGAAAGTTTTCAATATATCCAATAAGCCATATAAACGAAGGGATAAGTATTCTCTCAGGAATTGATGCGGGAGAGGCAGATGAAAAAGGATCATTCCCTGCCCATTCCTTCAATAAATTGGTTGAAAAAAAATTAAAGGATTTATACAAAAAAGGTAAATAAAAGAATAAAAAAAATGGCTGTCAGAGGAAGCTGCAGTAATTGAAATATTAAGTTTAATAAAAACTGCCGCCCTTTTGCTTAAATAGATGCAATAAAATACCATAACTTTATAAATTGAGACATTTTATTGACAGATGGAAAAGTTAAAGTCTATACTCAACTATAAATTAAAAAATTGGTTAGAAAGTGGTTGCGATATTAAAAGTTTAAGTAAACCTTAATGCAGCAATCCAGGCGGGAGAAAAATGCCAGTTAATATTGATGTTCCAAAAATTCAGAAAGCAGTCCGAAATTCTTTGCCTTTGGCAATCAAAACACATAAAATAAACCACGATACAGAAGAATATCTTGAACAGATACTTGATGTATTTTTATCTGAATTCGGCCAGAAAGAACTTCTGCCGCAGATATCCTACTGCATGAGAGAGCTTGCTGTAAACGCAAACAAGGCAAATACAAAAAGAGTCTACTTTCTGGAAAAAGATCTTGATATTGACAATGAAGATGATTACAGGGAAGGGATGGCTACATTCAAAGAGGTAACTCTTGACAATATTGAACATTATCTTGAAAAACAGAAAGAAACAGGGCTATATATAAAAATTATTTTTCACGCATCGCAGGGAGAGCTTACTCTTTCCATTCGCAATAATGTAAAGATATCGAAAAAAGAGCAGATGAGGGTTTATGACAGGATAGCCCGCTCAAGAGGTTTTACATCGCTTGAGGAAGCAATGTCTGCAGTTCTTGACAGTTCGGAAGGGGCAGGTCTGGGCCTTGTTATCCTTGTACTTATGCTTAAAAAACTGGGTCTTGATGAAGAGGCGTTTGATATTGATGTTGAAGGGGAAGAAACTGTTTCAAAACTGATTATTCCATTTTCCGAAATTCACAAGGAAAACCTCCACATACTTTCCAAAGAATTGGTAAATGAAATCAACCAGCTGCCGCAGTTCCCGGAAAACATAGTACAGCTTCAGAAAATGATAGATGATCCTGAATCTGAAATAACAGATATATCAAAACATATAGCAATGGATATAAGCCTTACTGCTGATTTGTTGAAAATTGTAAACTCAGCCCAGTACATGCTTCCCAAAAAAGTTGATAACATTACTGAAGCGGTTAAACTTGTAGGGCTAAGAGGCCTAAAAAACCTTCTTTATTCCTATGGAACACAGAAAATCTTGAGATCAGGTTTAAAAGAACACTGGGAGCACGCGAACAGGGTAGCTTTCTACGCTTATGTCCTTGCCAAAAACTATATCAGAAAAAAAGAAATACTTGATGATGTTTATATAGGGGGGATTCTCCACGATATAGGAAAGATA
>JAVEZE010000126.1:6953-8052 GCA_034003145.1 Spirochaetia bacterium | reverse complement strand
CTGAGCGGGCAAGAAGAAACCAGCATGTCTGCATCTGGGGTGTTCCCGGGTCAAGAAGAATTGAGATATCAATTTCTTCCTGATTCAGGTTTTCCACTATTTTTATTGCTGCTGATTTGATTTTTAGAAATATTTCATCATAATCAATTACTGATTTGAGTTCGAGGCTTATAAAGCTGAATTTCGCCGAAGGGGAGATTGACGCGAATTCCTGCTCAATAGTTTTAGCCCTTTCAAAGTATCCCGGGCCGGTGCAGAATAGAAAGATTCGTGAAAAATCAACATTGCTGATAAACGAGAGAACAGGGCCCAAATCTTCACCTGAATAGGGATCATGGTTCCCGACAATTGTAAAAAGTATTTTTTCTTTTGTATTGTTTCTCATATTTTCCATCATCTTTTTCCATCCCTTATTCCAGGTTTATTATACAACAGCATTATCCATGCCAACAAGAATAAAAACAGTCAACTCAATTTTACCTGTTATCCGCTGTTTTTTGATATGAGATTGGCATAAATAATGCATTTATATCTTCAGAAAGATTGGGATAAAATAATCCGCAGCTAATCAGGGGTGTATATGACATTGGTTAAAAACAATGAATACAGCATAAAATATATTAACGGGGCAGGTGTTGTCTCACAGAGAAATATAAGGGTATTATCAGACTGTGACCCTTTATACGGCAGAGGCTATTTAAAGGGATGGTGCTATCTGCGGGGCGAAGAGAGAACTTTCAGATATGACAGAATACTTGAGGCAAAGCTCTGCAGCCTTCAGCAGACTTGCCGGAATTCTTTAACATCACTTGATGTAAAAACTGATGCCGGAAAACTCATCTGCAATGATATAAAGCATGAATCAGATGAACAGAATCCTGATAATGATATTATTTTAAAGAGCAGCATATATCAGGAAACAGGGAGAGCCGCGGCAAAGGCAAAGGCAAAGGCAAAGGCAAAGGCAAAGGCAAAGGCTGAGGCTGAGGCTTCATCTTCCATTTCCACACTCTGCAGAACATATTCCCAAAAGGATAATAATGATAAAAATCTGTCTAGCAGTTTCTCGGATTTTATATGCATGACTATAACCGCGGCA
>JAVEZE010000126.1:0-6943 GCA_034003145.1 Spirochaetia bacterium | reverse complement strand
AAACTCATCTGCAATGATATAAAGCATGAATCAGATGAACAGAATCCTGATAATGATATTATTTTAAAGAGCAGCATATATCAGGAAACAGGGAGAGCCGCGGCTGAGGCAAAGGCAAAGGCAAAGGCAAAGGCTGAGGCTGAGGCTGAGGCTGAGGCTGAGGCTGAGGCTGAGGCTGAGGCTGAGGCTGAGGCTTCATCTTCCATTTCCACACTCTGCAGAACATATTCCCAAAAGGATAATAATGATAAAAATCTGTCTAGCAGTTTCTCGGATTTTATATGCATGACTATAACCGCGGCAGTGCTTGGTGTTATTGGTATAGGCCCAATGGCAGAAATTTTCACACAGCCGGAAGCTTACACCTGTTCAGTAGACTATTCCTGGATCAAACCTGCCCCGAAACCGGATATAATTCCTCTACCCCCTTTTCCAATCCCCCGTTTTACACCTTTTACATTGCCCTCTGTTCCGGCGGTCAAAACAGGTAAAATTATAAAATCTGATGACTCAAACGTTATAAAAAGAAAAACAGCTTTCAGGGAAAAAAGCGGAATTATCAACTTAACGCTTGAAAATATTTATGAATCAGCAGATAAAGACAGCAGCGGCAATATAAGCTGGAGCGAAGTAGAGATTTTTCAGAACAAAATTTTCAATAAATATTCTTATATTCCCAATAATCTTGCGTTAAGGCCTGATGAATTCATTCAGCAGGGCGGAGGTGACTGCGAAGACTGGGCGCTTTTTACATGCGGCCTGCTGCAGTACTGGGATATTGTAAGTTATGTGGGATCATTCGGTCCTGAAAACGGAACCGGGCATGCAGTCTGTCTGGTACCGCTGGATTATCCTCCAAAAGATTATAGTTATTATGAACTTGAGGGGCTTGAAAAATATCCTGACGGATTTTATGTCCCTATAGACTACAACCATGTTGGCTCACTTTCAAATGCTGTCGGAAAAAGATGGTTTCTGAGAATGCTGTATAACCCTTCAGAAATATACGGACTTGATATGTAACTTTTGTTTCATATACGCGCAACTTTTATTACAACAGCAGGTAATAATTAAAGACAGGAACAGTTTATTAAAAAAAAATCAAAACAAAAATCAAACAAAAACCAAAACAGATTTCAAAACATAATAAAAATATTGCATTAAGTAATTATCAGTATTACAATTAGTTATTAAATAAAAATAAAATTAAAAAAATAAAGAGAATAAAGAATTGGTACAGAATACATTTTTATTTACTGCAAGAAGCTCCTGTTTTCACGTACGCAAGGCAGGCTTTGCTTTGATAACTCAAGATAACCTTATTGTTGGCATCAATATTGCAATTAGATTATGACGGAGGAAGTATGAGTGCTATTGCTGAGAAAAGGAATTCTGAAGTGTCTCCCAATCTGATATCTGCGGTAATTCTTGCCGGCTGCGTATCATTGAAATGCTGCAATAAAAATAATCTTAACATCAAGGTGATAATGCCGGGAATAAATCTAAAAGTGCTCTCCTCAGACGGCGATGAAATATTTAACTCAGAAATGTCTGATGATTGCATACTTGCAAACTGCGCAGCGGAAAAGGACAGAAAATATTATGTTGAACTTGAAAATCCCGGGCTGCCGTTATTCCGTTTTATGCTATCATGCGGAAAAAACGGGGGTTGGTTTGCCGCTGAAAAACACCTGATCGGCGGGGTTTTGAGCATAATGATAGCTGATTGCAAAACCAGTAATTTTTACAGAATCCATCCGACAAGTTATTCAGATAAGGTAGAAGATATCAAGAAAAACCTGATGATTGATAAAAAAAGCGATGAGCTCTTTATAGTGCAGAAATGTTCGCTTCCGGATGAGATATTTGAAAAACTTCCGCTTGAAGCTGTAAGGAAAAACAAGTATCTGAAATAAACTTTTGGTTTATTAAAATGTTAACCTGAAAGATATCTGAAGGCAATAAATAAACGCTGAATTACTGTTAAAAAAGTAAGAAAAGACATAATTAAAAAAATCCATATCAGGTAAGCCGGCAGTGTAAAAAACAGGGAATATAAAATTATTGTCTCAGCTCCTTCCACAATGCCTGACGGCATTTCAACCGAGGTAAGAACACTATTATCCATTTCTTTTTTCCTTTTTTCAATAAGGATTGAAAGGTACATCCATGATGCGGTATTTATATAGAATATGCCAAGAAGCAGTGCAGTTGAGCGCCATAGCAATATAGTGTCAATTCGCCATGCAAAGGCAAGTGGAATGGCAGCATACACTGCAAAGTCAGTTATTATGTCAAGATACGCCCCCCTGTCTGACTGTTTGTTATACCTGCGGGCAACATACCCGTCAAGTCCGTCCAAAACCCTGTTTAATATCCAGAGTGACAAACCGCTCCTGTAAGCCCCTGATATTACAGCTCCTGCGCATGCAAGGCCTGCTGTAAACGCTATCCAGGAGATGTTGTCCGGATTTATATTTTCAGCCCATCTGCCGATGAGCCTGTTCATTACCTTGTCTTTAAACGAGCGCAGTTTTTTATCCTGCAAGATAAGCCTCCGTTTTTAACGCGTCACCCTGATATAGTCGATAAAAGCCTGCGACTCTTCTTCTGTATTGTCAGAGTCCCCCATTATGGCAAGCGAGGCTTTTACCGGCGGCTCTTTGCCGAAAGCTCTGCGGTAATCCTCAAGAATATTTACCCTATGGGTTCTCCACTGTCCAAGGTGCTCTTCTCCGCTGTCAGAAGCAAACATTATTGCGCTTGATGTAAACGCGTTGGGGATAAAATCGCTGTCCCATTTGCTGCTGGCGTAAACATAATTAAGGGCGGAATCAGGCGGGTATTTTCCGTAAAGAAGTTTCGCGATATTGTATTTTAATTTTACAAGAGGAGCTGCCTCTTCAGGTGAATATTCGAAAATAATATAAAGCCTTACCGGATAATCATCTCCCGATTTTTTTTTAGCGTTTCCTTTCTTAAATATATTGGAAGCTTTCCATCTCCATTCAATAACAGGCCAATCAGAAACATTAAAAAAGTCACTGTATATAATTCCTGAGGCTGATGCGGAAGATGTTATTTTCAAAACACTTTCATCTCTGCTGATTTCTGTACTGTATTTTGTGTGCCTCTCTATCTTGGGAAAAATCAGCGGCTCCCATTTGTCAAGTGAAGCGAAATCCTCATTGACAATGTACTGCTGCGCGGCAAGTTCAAAAAATGCTGTGGAAAAAAGCAGCAGTAATATAAATAATCTGTTTTTCATGTATTCTCCCTGTTGCTTTCAGAATCCTTGTTTTTTTCAGCCGGCCCTGGCCCCCGATAGCCGAATATTGTTTTAAGCATTTTCCGCACCCTGCTGTTGAAAAATTTAGGGCTGTAATAGCCAGATGCGGCTTTTTTCTGTATCTCGCCCATTATGGGGTAGGGGAAAACAGGGCTCATTATTTCCATAAGCCTGTATTTTTTTGTAACTGCGTATAACGAAGGAAGGATAAGGTCGCCTGCTCCCGCGCCCGCTATCTGGGTCCCGATGACGCGCTCTTTTTTATCAATCAGTATCTTTATTTTCCCGGAAGTCCTGTTTTCCGCCTGTGCCCTGTCAACTCCGCTTAACCGGGAGGTAACAGTGGTGTAGCTGAGCCCGGCCTCTTTTGCCCGCTTTTCATTATAACCGACAGAAGAAAGTTCAGGATCGCTGTATGTGCACCACGGGACATGGTTGTAGCTGAATCTGCCGGGCAGGTGCAGTACCGCGCTTTTGATTACAAAAGAGCCTTCAGCACCTGCGACATGGGTGAATAGATGGTTTCCGTTTACATCTCCAATTGCCCTGATGTTTTTTCGGGAACTCTGTAGCTTCGAATTTACCTGGATATAATTTTTATTTATAATTACTCCAGCCTTGTCAAGATCAAGATTCTCAATGTTGCCTCTTCTTCCTGCCGCGATGAGAATCATCTCTCCCTTTGCGGAAAATATCTCACCGTTTTTGTCTTTAAGTGTATATTTTATCTCTTTCAGATTTTTACCGCCTGGGCTGTTTACATCCCGCGAAGCAGAAGCTGATTCAGCCCGTGCGTTATTGATGATTAAAACCCCTTCTTTTATAAGCTGCTGCTCTATGATTTGTGCCATATCAGCATCCTCTTTGGGAAGAAGATGGGGCGAGCTGCTGATTATTGTCACTTTGCTTCCCAGTCTTGAAAACGCCTGTCCAAGCTCTACCCCTATAGGCCCCCCTCCGATTACAATGAGGCTTTGCGGTAGCTCTTTTAATGAAAACAGATCCTTGTTTGTAATAAACCCCGCCTCTACAAGCCCGCTAATTGGAGGGATAAAAGGGGAGCTTCCTGTGCTGATCACAATGGAAGGGGAAGAATATATTTTCCCGTCAAGCATAATCTCATGGGGAGAGACAAAACGGGGTGAGCCTTTATACACCTCGGCGCCAAGCCTTTCAAACCGCTCAACCGAGTCATTTTCCTCAATAATTTTTATAACATCATTGACATGGGACATAATAGTCCCAAGATCAGGTTTGCCAAGCAAAGGGGCAGGCAGCCCGAAGGACGGGAATTTTCCTGCCTGATAATAAAGGTACGCGCTTTTAAGAAGGGTTTTACTCGGCACGCAGCCGTAGTAAAGGCAGTCCCCCCCTGTCCTTTCTTTTTCAAAAAGAGCGGTTTTAAGGCCGAGCTGGGCTGCCCCTGATGTGACTGTAAGCCCTGCCGCGCCTCCCCCTATTACAAGCATGTCGTGTGTATATTTATTCATTTTTGGTTCCTTTTCCCGGTTTTTTAAAACGCTTTACAAGTACAGGAAGAAGGCTTAAAAGACCCAGGAGGGCAAGCGCTGTTATTACCTGAATACCGAAACTTCCTTCCGGCCCTGCATTTGCCCCTGTGTATCCCAGATACGCAAATACAAAAGAGCCCGGTATTATCCCTAGAGAGGTTGTCCAGATAAATGTTCTGGCAGGTATAGCTGTGAAGCCGGCAAAGAGGTTTATAAGGAAAAAGGGGAAAACAGGGAGCAGCCTTAGGGTAAGCATGTAGCTCCTGCCGTTTTCATCTATTTCCCTGTTGAAACTGGCAAGTTTTTCTCTGTATCTGTGCTGGATATCATTACCAAGAATATAACGCGCGGCAAGAAAGATGCAAAGGGCGCCGGTAGTCGCCCCTATGTTTATAAAAAGTGTTCCCCAAAGCGGGCCGAAAAAAAAGCCTCCCAAAAGCGACATTACAACAGCTCCTGGAATTGAAAAAGAGACTACCGCGATATAAAGGGCAATAAAAACCCCGGCTGAGAGAAAATATGACTGCCTTACAGATATAAGGAGGTTTTCCTTCTGCATTAGCAGATTCTGAAGATTGATAGTTTTCCCCAGGGGCGTGAATATATAAAGTAATACTGCAATCAGCAGGAAAAGCAGAACAAGCGTTATTTTATACCTGATTTTCATCAGTATCCTCCGTAACCGCAGATTAGATCATTTTTTTCTTCCGGTAACTCTGTAAGATAATACTGTCTGTTATAAAAAACAATACTATAGGCAAAATGAGAAATACAAGGTTTAAAAATGAGGCAATCTGCCGGTCTGATGAATTAAGCAGAGGGAAAAGGGATAACAAAAATGAGGGAACCTGGCCTCCTCCGATAAGAAATACCAGAAAATAATCGGAAAAAGCAGCAAGAAATACAATATTTGCACCGGCGATAATCGACGGCAGAAGCAGGGGCAGTTCTACTGTTAACAGGATTCTCGCGGTTCCTGCCCCAAGGTTGCCAGCGCAGATGATATAATCTTTCCTTGCCGCTTTATAACCTGAAAGGAGCGCCCTGAGCATATAGGGGTAGGTGTAAGCTGTGAGGATAAGAACCACGCCCGCGAAGTGCTCGGTAAGGTTCCATTTAAGGAACAGGTAATGGGTCCCTATCGCGAATGTCACCGGAGGAAGCATGGCAGGTATGAGCAGTATCCCTTCCAGAAATTCTTTTCCCTTGAAATTATTCAAGGAGAGCCACCTGGCCGGCATGAATGTGACCAGAAAAGCAAGAAGCACCGCTGAAAGGGAATAAAGAAGCGAGGAAAAAAGGGATGTAAGCAGTAAAGCTTTTTCTTCTGTAAAAAACTTTACTGCCCGGATGCTCAAGGTTTTCGGAAGCAGATCAGGCCAGCTCCACACCCCGCCTAAAGCGCTCAGCAGAAAATAAAGGGGAGGGATAAGAGTGGTGAAGATGATAATAATAAAAAAACTTTTCTTTAAGGTATTTCCGCTTCTCAAAGTATTTTCTCCCTCTCATCAAGTCTCCCTGAAATAACATTGTAAAGGTAGATGACGAAAAAGGAAAAGAGCAGCATAAGGGTAAGGACTGCCATTGCCTGGGGACGGTTTACGAGATCCCGCCTGAAATAAAGATTGTAGACATGAATACTCAGCATCTCGGGGCGGGAGCTGCCGATAAGGAAAGGGATGTCAAATGCCCCGAAGCTGTAGAGAAACAGGATTAAAAAAGATGCCTTCGCAGCAGGTTTTACGGAAGGAATTATAATTTTTGTGAAAATCCTAACCCTTCCTGCGCCCAGCATCCGGGCTGTATCAAGATAACCCTTGTCTACATTTTTAAGAAGTGCTGATACCATGAGTACGGCAAACGGCGTTCCTTTTAGTATGTAACTGAGGATAATGCCGGTGCCTAAAGCATCATAAACCAGAACAGGAAACTGATTGAAATTTTCCATCATCCCCAGGGTGTGGAGGATTGATGATACCATACCTGTCCTTGAAAAAAAGATCATTACAAAATAGGCGATTGAAAGGTGCGGCATAATAAGGAGAACCTTGTAAAGTGTTCCTGTCTTTTGCCAGCTGACAGGAAGGGACCAGAAAAGGGAGGCAATCAAAATGCCGGAAAAAACTGAAAAAGAGGCGGAAAC
>JAVEZE010000125.1:0-8120 GCA_034003145.1 Spirochaetia bacterium | reverse complement strand
TAAAATACAAGTAGAGGGTGTTGCTCCGGAGCTTCCTGCGGGAGGGTTCACGTTTATTACTATCGTTGATAACCAGCTTTTTAACCCTTTCCCCTTACCACAGGAAAACAGGGTTGATGATACATACTTTGCGCTCACTTTCGATGATAACGCAATTTCTCTTGACTACCTGTCCAAGGATATTTTCTCATATGATTCAAATCTTGGCAGAATCACAGACCTTGCCGGAAACCTGCTTCTTGATGTACTGCCGTTCAAAAACTGTATGGAAAGAGTACCTCCGACAATATTCTATACAATCGGATCAGCCGGCTCTGACAGGGTATATGTAAGGTTTTCGGAATATGTATTTCATAACGCTGATAAAACAATCACAATAACTCCGGCTGATTTTACAATAAACGGAGGAGCTTATAATATTACATCTATTATCCCGATCAACAGTAAATCATTTCCTCCCTCAAGTGATGTAGGGGTTATTGATGCATTTTTTATTCTTGATAATCCTATAGCCGCTGATGATCTGATTGTTCTCAAGATTGATCCTGTCTTAAATGCTGTGTGTGATAATTTTGATACCCTGATGGCTGATGATGATTTACACAGAATAAGTGATTTCGCAATCGGCCTTGTGGAACCGGTTTTTGCTTCTGATATGTACAATGCTGATGATTCTGCATTTGACAGCTCATCCATACGTAATTTCACTGGAAGGGAGAAACTGCTTGCCTCTGACATTATGCTTGAATCACGGCTTAATATTACCAACACAGCACTTCCCCTTACCATGTATTATGATGCTGATCCGCCGGCCAATACAAAAGTGAACAATTTATGGCTGCCGACTCTATTCGCGGGATATAACATAAATGCAAACAGCTCTGCGCGCGGCCTTAACCCTTTTTCTGCAAATGGAGCATTGAGAAATTTTCTTATCCCCGGCAGCGACAGTGAGATAACAGAGGGGAAAGATATCGAGTTTATATATAATCTTGCCGGCCTTTATGCCGGACGCCTTCTTGACCCGTCAGACCCGAGAACTGTTGCCCCCTGGAAGATTCCGATAAGGGGAGTTAAAAAACAAAGAAGCGGCGTTACAATACTCAATAACGTCATCAATGTATATGACGGGGAAGAGGCAATACTGATGTATGACCTGCCTAAAAGAGGAGCTGTTACTATCAATATATTCAGCCTTTCAGGAAATGTTGTTAAAACCCTTTTCAAAGGGACGCAGCCGCCTGGAAGCTATAACTTTACCTGGGACGGGACCAATACAGGAGGAAGGAAAGTAGCTGTAGGTATTTACTTTATAAGGGTAGTAGGACCTGATATTGATGAATACAGAAAGGTGCTTGTTGTAAAGGATTAAGCGGAAAGCATTTGCTTAGTCCGAGATGTAGTAAAGTGAAGGGGATGCAATCAGGATGCTTCCGATATCAAGGGTATTGGCAAGTCCTGATTTATCTGCGGGAGATACCATAAGTTCAATTGTATCTCCCGCATCTATCTGGATGAACTTGTCAACTGTAAGCCTTGTCCAGCCCGTATTTGTCCAGGCAGATGAACTGAACCCTTCTGTTTTTCCATTGATGATTAGTGAAACCCTTGAAGAACGGGATCTGTTGTTCAGAACGGCAGGGGGAATATCAGCGGTATCCTCCCCCTTGACATATACAGCGAATCTGTAGATTCCTGAATAAAGGTCCGGCCTTCCCGCTTCTGAATAGGGAACTGTCATCCTAAGATAGTAGTTAATATCGCTCCTTACTATGCGGAAATCGTCAATATATCCGTTAATATCATTCCCGTAAGATATGGAACCTATATTGAAATAGTTTTGTGTATTCGGGCGTGCAGTTATGTTTGTATCAAATTCCGCTGAATCATAAGCGGGGAATTCAGTATAAACCGTATCATCAACTGACCAGCCTACAAGTGTTTTCGGTTTCCATGTTTTGTATATGACAGCTGCAGCGTCATTATATTCAAAAACAGCTGTAGTATTAGTTGCCTCTCTTGTGAAGTTAAGTCTTACTATGTAGTTATTATTTTCAATAAAACCGTCATGGACTGTATCAAGGTCAAACTGTATTCTGTCTGTCGATATAAAAAGGTCATATTCAATACTGAAGTTGTTGTTTGGAATGCTGCTGTTTACTCTCTCATTGCTGGTATTGTTTCTTGTAAATGTTGTCGGAGCGCCGAAGGTGTTCCAACCCGCTAGCCCTGATTCAAACCCCCCGTCAGGTACAAGGTTGAATATCTCAAGCCTTGAAATATCTCCTGAATCAACATTATTCGGGAGACCTGTATAAACGGGAACTGCAATAACTGGTAGAGTATCAAAATCCATATAATGAAAAAGATTCGGTGCAACAGTATCGTCAAAGCTCCACTCCGGGGAAGTAAAATTACTGTTTGCTATATAATTTATCCCCTGATACTCTGAAAGGTCTGGCACTTCCGAGCATCCGTAGAATGCTGCTGCTGAAATGAGAATAAATAAAATATACTTTAATGCGGCAGATCTGTTGATTTTCATATCCTTATATATAATATATTATTTATATCGACCGTTGTCTATTTTTTTACCTGTATGATATTATCGGATTTATATGAAAAAACCTTCAGTATCGGTAATAATCCCGGTATTTAACCGCACTGAACTGCTTCTTGAAGCAGTCTCATCTGTCGTTGCCCAAAGCTTTAGGGATTTTGAGCTGGTAATTGTTGATGACTGCTCTTCTGAAGAGCTGCGATCCGCAGTCCTTGAAATCCCGGGGATAGGAGAAATCACGCTAAAATACATAAGGCTTGATAAACATTCCGGCATGCCCGGGTTTGTCCGCAACCGGGGCGCGGAAAAGGCGGAAGGGGATTATCTTGCTTTTCTTGACTCAGATGATATCTGGATGCCGGAGAAACTTGAAAAACAGTTTGAGGTGATAGCAGGGAAAGCAGTAACAGGCAGAGCCCTTCAAAACATCAGCGTAAAATATGAAATCTGCCACACGAGGGAAAAATGGGTTCGAGACGGCAAACCTGTCTCGCAGGCTTTCAGGAAGCACAAAAGAGAGGGAGATATATTCGAGGATTCCCTGTTAAAGTGCATTGTCGGACCTTCGACTGTGATGATGGGTAAATCGCTCTTTGAAAAGTACGGCGGATTCAGGGAAGATCTTGAAGTGGCAGAGGATTATGAGCTCTGGCTTAAGGTAACTTCTGAGAACAGGATTTTATATATTGACGAGATGTTAACTGTAAAAAGGGCAGGGGATTGGGAGCAGCTTTCAGAAAAATACGGACAGATAGAGATTTTCAGGATTAAGGCTTTAAAAGGGCTTCTTGAAAACAGCTTTTTTACCAGGGAAAGGGAAGATGCAGCGGCAAAGGTTTTTAGAGTCAAGTGCCTGATCTATGCCGCAGGGTGCAGGAAACGGGGAAAAGATGAGGAAGCAGAGTTTTATGAAAATCTGGCTTTAGGTTATTGAACTCATTTTGGTTTTACTGGGTTTTAAGAATTCCTGTGCTGCCATTCTGTATTTGCAGAGTTGTTGTATTTGCATTGTTTGAAATATTTCTTTTAAAATGGTATTCTTATAGTGCCTTGTCTGTTTTATTTTTGGTATAATTCATTATAGCCAGGGATTGCGGGCAAATAATTGTTCTTGTTTTGGACACAATCTGGGCTTATTTATGACACCTGTGGAAGGATATATAAAGTGGCAGTTGAGGATGTAAGGGAATATTTTAAAAAATACGGAAAAGAAGATGAGATTCTTGAGTTTGAAGTATCAAGCGCGACAGTAGAGCTTGCATCTCAGGCGCTTGGATGCGAACCGAAAAGAATTGCAAAGACATTGTCTTTTTTTATGGATGATAAGTATATTTTAATAGTAACAGCGGGAGACGCAAAAATAGATAATACAAAATACAAAAAACAGTTTGGTAAAAAAGCCAAAATGGTTGATTTCAAGGAAGTAGAGACATATATAGGCCATGGAGTCGGGGGAGTCTGCCCGTTTGCGGTGAGAGAGGGGATTGATATTTATCTTGATGAATCGCTTAAAAGATTTAAAACAGTTTTCCCGGCCTGCGGAAGCAGCAACAGCGCAATAGAGCTTACTATAAAGGAACTTGAAAAATATTCGAATGCTAAAACCTGGATAGATGTATGCAGGGACTGGGGGCAGCAATAATAATGTAATCTGTAATCAGGCGTTTAATTTTAAATTGACGGAGAGCAGCAATGGAAAAAAGTATGAAAGTTATATTGGCAAAAGGCGGATCTGACGCTAAAGACAAAGGATCATTTTATTTGAGTGAGATGCCGATCCCGCAGCCGGGTGATCAGGATCTGCTGGTTCGCTTAATTGCGATAGGGATGAACCCGGTTGATACAAAAATCAGGAAACGCTCTGATATTGATAAGGTGCTGGGCTGGGATGCCTGCGGCGTTGTCAAGAAAACAGGCGGCGGGGTAAGCAGGTTTAAAGAAGGGGATACTGTTTTTTATGCGGGAGAGGTAGCCCGCCCAGGGTGCAACAGCGAATATCATTTAGTTGATCAAAGAATAGCATCCCTTGCTCCAAAGAGCCTTTTACCCGAAGATGCCGCTGCAATGCCTTTGACTTCAGTTACAGCCTGGGAAGGATTGTTTGATCGGCTGGGGTTTGCACCGAAAGCAAATGGGAATGACGGCAAATCTATTTTAATAATAGGGGGAGGCGGAGGTGTTGCCTCTGTCGCAATCCAGCTGGCCCGCTGGGCCGGTCTTAAAGTGCTTGCAACATCATCAAGGCCAGAGACAGACAAGTGGTGCAGGGATTTGGGCGCGGAGGTTGTTTTGAACCACAAAAACAATCTCTATGAAGAGTTAAAAGCAGCTTCAATAGATTCTGTTGATGCAATTTTTTGTACTGTTAAACTGGAACAGCACTGGAGGGCAATGGCTCAATGTATCGCTCCCCAGGGACATATTGTTTTTATTGATGATCCTGCAAATCCCCTGGATCTTACCCTTTTTAAGCAAAAAAGCGTCACTCTTTCCTGGGAGTTTATGTATACAAGGTCAATGTTCAAGACAGAGGATATGGGGGAGCAGGGAAAGGTGCTTTCAATAATAGCCCGGCTTTTGGATGAAGGGATCCTTGTCGCAACAAGACAAAAGACATTGACCGGTTTAACACCTGAAAATATCCAGGCTATGCATATCAGGCAGGAAAGCGGTACAATGATCGGCAAGCAGGTTCTTGTTCTCTAGTCTGATTCTAACGGAGGAGTGAAGATGGGCAGGTTATTCTGGTTTTCTGCTACCGGCAATTCATATAAAGCTGCTGAAAAAATCGCAGCAGTGAACAGTGATTTTACTCTGGTAAAAATAACTGATCATCTTATCGCAAGTGCTGAAATAATCGAAGATGAGGATATTGGGCTTGTATTTCCTGTTTTCAGCTGGACACTTCCTGAACCGGTTAAAGAGTTTATCAGGAAAACTGAATTCAAAAATGTCAAATACTGCTTCAGTGTTATCACCATGGGAGCGTCTGCGGGAAGAGCCGGGGATGTGCTGAGGAAGATGCTTTTAAAAAAAGGGGTTGAACTTTCCTTTTTCAGGACAGTGAAGATGCCTGATAACTGTATTTATCTGTATAACCCTTCTGCGTCAAAAGGAAAGGAATATATTGACAGTGTTTTAAAAGAAGCTGCTGCAAAAACAGAAACACTTGCGGAAAAAATCAAAAGCAGGGAAACGTCTCTTGTAATCAGCAAAAACATATTAGGCTGGATCCTGACATACGGAGTCGGCTCTCTTTTTAAAAAACAATATCCCGGGTTTGATAAAAAATTTATTGTTTCAGATAAATGTACTGGATGCGGAATATGCCGCGATGTGTGTTCTGTATCCAATATTAAAATTGAGGACAAAAGAGCAGTTTTTTCCGGAAACTGTATTCTCTGTATGGCATGTATCAACTGGTGTCCCGAAAAAGCAATCAACTATAAAAAGGTGACAATAAACAGGACAAGGTACCATTATCCAGGGCTTCCATTTACAGCGCTTAAGGATAAGCATAATTAAAACAGGCATTGATTAGATCATCCCTTGCTCGTGCGCGATTACCTGATTTCTCCCGTTTTTTTTGGCCTTGTATAGTTTTTTGTCAGCTTTTTCAATCAGCCTTTCAATAGAAATATCGTTATCCTCAATTTCTGATGCATCAGAAATGCCGCAGCTGAAAGTGAAACTTATTTCTTTACCGTTGTAAACAAATTTATTGTTTCTTGTAATTTCAAGAATACGCTCAATTGTCAGCCTTGCCTGCTCTCTTGTCGTGTCTTCAGAAATGAGAAGAAATTCCTCTCCTCCATAACGGCCCTGCAAATCATAGGGGCGCAGGTTGCTGCTTATCAGCTTTGAAAATTCCTTTAGTATAAAATCACCAGCCTGATGGCCGTATGTATCATTGATGTTTTTGAAATGATCCAGATCTATTATTGAGATTGAAAATATATTTTTTTTCCGTTTGTATTCAGAGAGAAGATTCTCTAGCCTTTCCAGAATAAATCGTCTGTTGTAGATTCCTGTAAGTGAATCCTTTATTGCCATTTCCCTGAACTTGTTTTCAGATTCTAACCGTTTGGTTATATCTCTTGCTGAAGCGTATAAAAGCTTCCCGTAAGGATGGGTCCGCCATTCGATGAAGCGGTATGATCCGTCCCTGTGGCGGTAGCGGTTGACAAAATTGGTAACTGTCTCCTTTTCTGAAAGGGTTTTCAACGATTCCATTGTTTTACTTAAATCTTCAGGATGAATGAAATCAAGAAATTTGCTTTTTTCAAGCACTTCAGTTGAATGTCCAAGTATATCTGTCCATGCCTTGTTGACTTTTATAAAGTTGCCTTCCGTATCAGCAATACAAAGCAGATCAAGGTTGACAGAGAAAAAACGCTCCAGTTCGTTGCTTCTCTCTTTTTCGGTAGTAATGTCAATGTTTGTCCCTACCCACCTGTAAGGTTTTCCATGTTTATCTTTTAGCAGGTCCCCTCTTGTGAGAATCCACCGCCACTGGCCGTTTTTGTGGCGCAGCCTGTGAGTAATTTCATATTTCCCTGTTTTACCGTCAAGATAATCTTTTATCGCTTTTTCAATTAATGGCGCGTCATCTGGATGCCAGAGATTTTTCCACCCCTCAAATGTGTTTATTATATCATCATCTGTATAACCAAGCATGCTTTTCCACATAGGTGAAAAAAATACCTGGTTATTGATCATATCCCAATCCCAAAGCCCTGCGCCTGTTCCCTTCATGGCAAGATCAAGCCGTTTTTCTGTTTCCTGCAGAAGAATCTCATCTCTTTTTCGCGAAGAAATATCTGAATGTGTTCCCATCAATAAAAGAGGATTTCCTTCCCTGTCCCGCTGTATTACCTTGCCTTTATCTATTACCCAAATCCATGATCCGTTCTTGTGTTTCATTCGTGTTTCAAAATTGTAATAGTCACTCTTTCCGGCAAAATACTTTCGTAGAGGTTCCCATGATTCTTTATAATCATCAGGATGCGCAAATTTTTTCCATGTATCAATAGTTATTGGTTTTAATTCTTCAAGTGTATAGCCTATTATTTCTGCCCATCTTTCATTTATTTCAAGGCTTCCTGTTTTGATATTCCATTCCCAGGTTGCAATGCGGGTACTGGCAATTATATTTTCATATCTGAGTTTCTGCTTTTTTATTTCGTTTAAAAGCTTAACCTGGTTTGCAGTATCTGTCATAAAAGAGTCATTACCGGGATTAATAATTTCGTCCTGCCGGGTTCCTGTTAGGTTTCCTGTTATGAAAATGTCTTCCACTTTATTGAAAAAAACCTGTAGATTTGTTTTTTCAGATACAAGTTCCATTTGAATAATTTTGCGCCTGAAAGAGGATGAAACAAGCATTGAAATGGTTTTTACAGTTTCAATATCTTTTTTCTCCCACTCTTTATTTTCCCCGCTATCTGCAAAACTGATAAATCCTCTTACCTTGTTTCTGAATCATAATGGATATATCGCGATAGAGCTGATATCTTTGTTTATTAATTTATTTCTGATATTCTCGGGCAGATAATTGGTT
>JAVEZE010000124.1:0-8145 GCA_034003145.1 Spirochaetia bacterium | reverse complement strand
AGGTATCTCAATCTTTTCAATATTTTCAAGCTGCTTTATCCTGCTCTGAACAAGGCTTGCCTTTGAGGCATTGCTTCTGAATTTATTGATAAAATACTCTATCCTTTCAATCTCTACCTGCTGTCTCTCATATCTTTCTACAAGCGATTCAAGCTCCAGTTTCCTTGTTTTCTCATAACTAGTGTAATTGCCCTTATATCGGTTAAGCCTGCCTCCGAAAAGCTCAATTACTTCGCTGCATGTCACATCAAGAAAAAACCTGTCATGGGAAACAATTATAATCCCGCCTGCAAACTTTAAGATAAAATCCTCAAGCCACGCTCTTGCCTCAATATCAAGATAGTTTGTCGGCTCATCAAGAAGCATTATGTCAGGTTTCTCAAGCAGTGTCCTTGCAAGGGCGATTCTCATCTGCCAGCCGCCTGAGAACTCTTGTGTCATTTTTTCAAAATCATCCCGTGAAAAACCAAGACCGGTAAGTATCCTGTCAATCTCTTTTTCCCTTTCATAGTATCCGCTTGCAAGAATTGCCTCGTGAATATTATGGTGTTCTTCAAGGAGACGGGAGAGTGACGGATCATTACTGCTTCCGCCGGTAACCCTGGCAAGCTCTTTTTCAATAACATGCATCCGCCCTGTCATCTCTTCAAAGCAGGTAAAAGCTTTTTCCGCTTCCCTCATCAGAGGTACGCCGCTGAATACAATTCCCGACTGGGGAAGATATGAAATACGTGTATCCTTCTGCATGGAAACTGTGCCCGAGTCTGCCTTTGCAAGCCCGGCAGCAATCCTTAAAAGGGTAGATTTTCCGCTTCCGTTTGCACCGGCAAGGGCAATACGCGATTCATCTGATATGTTTATGCTGACTTTATCAAGAACATCCCTGTCGCCGAAAGCAACTGAGACATTTGAGAGATTAACAAATCCCATTAATTTTTATCCTTCTTCAAGAAGGGATGTCTGCTTGAAATAATACACAAACCGCTCTTCCGGCAGATTTACAACAACGCCGTTTTCTATTGAGTCCTCTGGGATAAATGTAAACTGGACCCCTTCTTCCTTAAAAAGATAAGCGAAATTTATCTCCCTGCCGCTTCTGTCAAAAACAAAAGAAAGAGTTCCGTCAAAATCCCCTGAAAGATTCCCGGAAATAAAATACTTATTTTTCAGATACCCTGAATTCCCGAACCCGAACGGAATAATTTCAGGAACAAGATTTATATATCCTGTCCAGATAAAACGGTCATCATCCCTTAAAGTGATAGAGCCGTAAAGTCCGCTTACAAGATACTTTCCCCTGCGGAAAAAGGAATCAAGCTCATTATCCCGCCGTGCAAGCTCAAGCTCAATATAATGGTCAACCGGATTTTCCAGCAATGTATAAAACCTTGAATAATCAATTCCCTTGTTTACATATTTTATATATATCTTATCATCTGAATAAAATATTATCTCAACCGGAGTCCCTGAAAGGACAAAGCTGTCATTTCCTGATGAGATAATATTTTCATAGTTGAACGCAATCCTTTCCTCGGAAGTCTGTATTATAATTTTTTTCCCTTCTTTATCAGGAAAAACTCCTTCCCCTGTTCTTAGTTTTTCAACAACAACCTGGCCGCTCTTTAAAGTCTCAAGATATACAGCCGGATACCATATATTGCCCAAAAACCGCTCAATATAATCCTTTGCATTATCCTCTGTCAGCTTTTTGCTGGATTTTTCATATACAGTCAGGTATTTGTCAAAGCAATAGCCTTCAAACCCATCCTCAGTCAAAACCTGATACCAGTAGCCGGATAATTTACCAACAGTAACAGGTCCCGGAAGGCGGTCAACAATCTTCACAATCTGGCTGGGCCTGAGTTTGTATTCCCTGCCGGAAGATCCGGAGGGAGATGTCCTTATGATAAGGCTTTTCTCCGAATATCCGTATTGATCTATAAACTGGGAATATTTTTCCCTGAAATTTTCTGCTTCTTTCTTTTTTTTAAAAAATTTCCCGGAGGTTCTTGGCACCTCTTCCCGTTTTTTATCGCTTTTATTTTCTATTACATACACATCTCTAATATCTGACTGTGAAATGACATACGCGGTTTCTCCAGATTTTACACCTGCTTCTTCCGGCGGCCAAACTGCAACATAATAGCCTATTCTCCCGCCTGAGCAGGATGCAGTAATAAATGAAATCAAAAAAATTATTAACAGTCTCAAAAAACCCCTCCGCCATTTTCCTCTCAAGCGAGGAACCGCTATTTCTGATAATTCTACTATAACATAAAATGAACTTGGTACGTCAATCTTTGAAGGCAAAAGATTTCAGAGTATAGTGTTGTTATTGAGCAGGAGAAGCCGCCGGCCTGTCATATATAATTACAAATCTCCCTTGCGATATCAGATCTTCATTCCTGCCGCGGTAAAGAAGTTTGTCAGCATCAGATGAGGGAATAACAATATCTGTCCTGTTGCGCCCGAACAGGGAAACAGCAATTGTATAAAGAGGTTTATCCCCTCCCCTTTCCTTTATTCCCGGATCAGAAGGGTCGCTGAAATATGATGCGCACCCCCATTTTTCAAGATATTCAGGGCTTACCATCTCTATAGAGATTATTTTCCTCATCCTCTGGTCATAAACCGAAGGAAACATCGAGGGGGGGAGCGTCCCCTTCCCGTTCTCCCCGTGAAGTGGATATTCCCCTTTTGCGTAAATTACAACGCCGCTGTATTTAGCAGAAGGGGTCCAGATATATGTTTTTTCCGGTTTTACAGGGACTTTATGCTTGATAAAATAGCTTCCAAGATCGCTGTAGAGACCAAGTTTGTACTGCATTCTTACCCCGGCCATATCCTGGTTGTAGACGCTGAAAACCTTTATGATATTGTTGTTGATATCGTTTATACCGGATAGCATATCAGGTGTTTTCCGGATCATTTCATCTATGGTATATGAAGAATTATAATATAACTGGCCTTGTTTATCCTTTTTAACCGAATCCATGAAAATATTGAAAAAGTTTTTTCTGAAAAACTCTTCGCTGTTATCCCTCATCCTCAGGCTTTCGCTTCCAGGGGCAAAAGTTGTCTCAACATTTATGACCATTTCCCCGTTTGACCAGTTTACCGCAGAATATGAACTCATCCCTGTCTGCTGGGCAAAAAGCGCTGCCGAGGCATTAACCATCAGCAGAGAGGCCAAAAATATAATTATTCTGCGCATAACTTACTCCTTTTTTTCAGCTGTCTGCGTCAGGAACCCTGAGCTCCATACCTATTGTCAGGAGTGAATCAAGAAGAATTCCGTTATGATAGGCGACATTGTAAGGGTTTGTTCCGTATCTGCGGGCAATTGACCACAGGGTATCGCCGGACCTGACTATATGGCTCCCATTGTAATTTGCAGGATTATCCAGTTCCATTTCGGCAGGTGAAGCCTGTTTTCCTTTATAGGGGGGAACATCTTTCAGGGCAGGGACAAGAATCTTCTGCCCGATTGAAAGGTATGAGGGATCAAGATGCTTATTGTAGCTTTGAATCATTGAAACAGAAACACCGTAGTGCCGTCCAAGATCATAAAGTGTATCCCCTTTTTTAATCTGGTAGAAATGGAATTTCATAAGATTATCTTTGGAAAGCGATATTGCCTCAGTTACCGCCTTTCCCATCCCTTCCGGTACTTTAAGATAATAATCGTGCCTTGAAGGAGTAATGTCGTAGCGCAGTTCTGCGTTGGCGCTTTTTACAAGATCATAAGGCAGCCCTGCTTCAGAGGCAAGTTTTGAAAGGCTCACAGAATTATCAAGGCGCACCCTCTCCCATTTGTAGGGCTCTCTCCAGGAAGTTCCAATTCCATATCTGCCTCTGCCTGAAAGTATGGCGGAAATGGCAAGAAACCTCGGTACATAGTGAATAGTTTCTGATGGAAGCAGCCCTTTCCGTGAAAGTTCCCAGTAATCCGAGATTCCTGTGGCTTTTATAGTCCTCTGTACCCTCCCGAGGCCGCAGTTATAGGCTGCCAACGCAAGAAGCCAGTCTCCGCCAAGTATATCATGGTTGTATTTGAGTTTAGCAATTGCCCCTTCGGTCGATTTCCAGAAATCCCTTCTGTCATCTGCCCAGTCATCAATTTTCATGCTGTACGGGCTTATGCTGTTTCTCATGAACTGCCAGAGGCCTACCGCGCCTGACCTTGAAACAGCGTTGTACCTGTATGCTGATTCTGTAACCGGAAGATAAAGCAGCTCATGAGGCATATCATTCCTGTGGATAACATCATCAATAAAATCGATATATATATCTGCCCGCTCCATTACAGATTGAAGCCAATTTATCTGGGCAGGGGAAGAATATTTTTCAAGGTAATACAAATAAAGAGAGCTGTTATTGTGATCAAAGGTAAAAATATCTCTTCCCGCATGGGTTTGGGCTGATTCAAGCCAGTTTTCACTGCTGATAACTGCGGATAAAGTATCAGCATTCATGCTTTTACTGTTTACCCCTGCGGTAAACGGAAGCGGTCCTGCGAAAAGAGAGGAAGAAGTAAAAATTAGAATCAGTAAAATAAATCTATCTTTCATCTGAAGCTGCAAACGGTTTTTCTCCAAAATAGATACCTGCCCATTCCCAGTTCCCGTGAATCTCTGAATCTGCCGGGAAATTGATTTTCCGAAAATAAAGATACCATGTGTGTATCCTGTATGACCAGCCTGATGATTTAAGATATGCTTCCTGCTGATTTGAGGCCCGGTCAAGTTTTCTGTCAACAGTAATTCTGGGAGAGAGAAAAATTCCCAGGTTATCAACAAATTCCGGTTCTGTTGCTCCTTCTCCCTCTTCCCATGATACAGCAAAAAAATTCACTTTTGTCATATATTTTCTCAGCAGCCTGCTGTCCCGCCTGAATTTTGCCTCATTTATTGCATTAATAACAGTATCGACAAGTACATCAAGCGACTCAAATGTCCAGTTCCTTTCAGTATTGTATAAAGCCAGAAGAGATCTCACCCTCTCCCTTGCATAGGAATCACCCGCGACAGATGAATCAGAAAAATCAAGAAATTTCCTGTAAGACTGAATTGCCTGATCCCATTCACCAGCCTGGGCATATGTATCTCCAAGATAGTAATAAGTCTCGCCTATGTTTATTAAATCGCTGAATCTTGCGATAATATCCTTGTAATAGACAATCCTGGCATCAGTATCCTCTATCATATCAAGCAAGTCCCGGAGACACAGGTAATGGATGGAATTACCCATGTATTTTATATCCTGATAATTTTTCAGGATACGTTCGTAGTAATTGACAGCAAAGGGGTAAGCCAAATCTTCCCTGTAATTTCTCGCAACTATCATCATGTAATAGGCGTTAAAAGGGTCAGGTTTGTTCTGCTCGACATAGGTTGTAAGAAAGAGATTGATCTCGCCGTTGCTTGCTGAGCCTGAAAGCAGTTCAAGCAGCTGCCGCATGATGATGAACTTTTTCTCATAAAGTTCCTCGCCCTGCAGGGATGAGTAAAGCCTGCTGAAAATCTTACGCTCGCTCTGTCCGAGATTAATGTAATTACCTTCCCTGTAGCAGCTGGTAAAAGAGAGAGTCAGTGTTATAATTAATATTGTGAATATTGTTATTTTTTTCATTATGCCAAAGCGGGGGAAGTATAACACAGCACAGTACAGTTGGCAAGAAGGCAGCTATCTGTTAATATTCATTCAATTCAAGGAGTCAAACTGATGGAAGCAAAAATTATAATGAAAGACGGTCAACTTGTTGTACCGGAAAATCCTGTAATCCCGTTTATTGAAGGTGATGGAACAGGCCCTGATATATGGAAGGCAGCAGGAATTGTTTTTGATGCCGCAGTAAACAAGGCATACAAGGGAAAAAGAAGCATACAGTGGAAAGAGGTTTTAGCCGGAGAAAAATCCCACAAATTAAACGGGGAATGGCTTCCGAAAGAAACACTCCAGGAATTTATCAATTACCGTGTCGGTATCAAAGGGCCGCTTACTACCCCTGTCGGGGGAGGGATCAGAAGCCTTAATGTAACACTCAGGCAAACCCTTGACCTTTATGTATGCCTGCGGCCTGTCAAACACTTTCAGGGGATCCCCTCTCCGGTAAAAAACCCTGAGAAAATTGACATGGTTGTATTCAGGGAAAATACAGAAGATGTATACGCGGGATTTGAGACCAGGGCAGGAGAACCCAAGACTGAAAAACTTGCATCATTCCTTAAAACAGAATTCGGCTGGCATGTCCCTGAAGGGTCAGGAATCGGGATAAAACCGATCAGCAAAAAGGGAAGTGAAAGACTGGTAAGGGCAGCGATAGAATATGCCATTGCCAATAAAAGAAAAAGCGTTACCCTGGTCCACAAGGGTAATATAATGAAATTCACTGAAGGGGCATTCAGGGAATGGGGTTTTCAGGTTGCCAAAAATGAGTTCAGCGACACTGTTGTAACACTTGAAGAGACTGACGGGAAAATACCTGAAGGGAAAATAGTAATAAAAGAGTGCATTGCTGATGCTTTTCTGCAGCAGATACTTACCCGCCCTGCGGAATACGATGTTATTGCTACAATGAACCTTAACGGGGATTACATTTCTGATGCTCTTGCCGCCCAGGTCGGCGGAATCGGCATAGCACCCGGAGCAAATATAAACTACACAACAGGAATCGGGATTTTTGAGGCAACCCATGGTACAGCACCGAAATACGCTGGAAAAAACATGGTAAATCCAGGTTCCCTCATCCTTTCTGGCCAGATGATGTTTGAATATATGGGATGGAAAGAGGCTGCCGCCCTTATTGAGAAAGGACTTGTTAAAACAATAAGCCAGAAAAAGGTAACCTATGATTTTGCACGGCTTCTTGAAGGATCAGAGACAGTTTCAACAAGCGATTTTGGTCAGCTTATAGCTGATAATATGTGATATCAGATAATGGAGAAAAAAAAACAGGCGCCGGAAAAACTGCTTGCGGGCGGGACAGTATTTATACTCATTGGACTATTTCTTCTGCTTATGACGACAGGAGTCTTTACCGGCAGGGAGCTTATATGGCCTTTCTTCATAATATTACCTGGTTTTTATTTTATATTCAGGGCTTTTTCCGGGAAAGGGAGAGAAGCCAATATCCTTCCCGGAATGTTTCTTACACTTTCAGGAATTTATATGCTGCTTGCAGGGACTATACTTAAAACTCACGAGCTAAAAAAAATATGGCCAATTTTTATGCTGATATCAGGTATATCGCTGATTCCATACGGATTTAAAAAGAAGAAGATATACCGCACAAAGATATTTGTTCCTTCCATAGCCATAATACTACTTTCCCTGTTTTTTCTGCCGTTCAGTTTAAAGCTGATGACAATAAAATTTCTGACAGTTACAATTGTATGGTGGCCTGTTCTTTTTATAATAATGGGCCTGGTTCTTGTATCTGTTTTTATCAGCAAACAATATGGAAATAAAAATGAAAAATAACCTGGAAGAAAACACTGAATGCTCCATAAAACCTGGCAGGTGCCGCCAACAGGCACTGCCGGGGATAAAAGTGAGCAAACCATACAAGCTGCCACCTTTACAAACCAGTTTAAAGAAACAGTATTCAGGCTTGCTTAACAGAAAGAAGCTTGTTTTTATGCTGCTTTTCACAGCTTTCACAGCTGCAGCCGGCGCCTCCATTTTCGCGCAAACCCAGCCTGCCCCTTCCAAACCTGAAAAAGAAATCCAGTTACCAGGAGAGGGGGGGGAAATGGAGAAGGTAATTGCAAACCCTGAAAATCTTCTGGGACTTAACCCGTCAGAAATATTTGAAATAATCGGCGCACCTGAATCAGTCTATACAATGAGGGGAAAGCTTGAATGGCAGGATGATGTTATCTTCTACTACAGCACAAACCTTTATCTTTTCTTTTATGATAACAGGGTATGGCAGGTGCGGGGGGATTACAGGTTTGAGGGAAGTTTACTGGGTGTCAAGGCTGGCATGGAAAGAGAGAAAACAAGAAAACTGCTGGGTAAACCGGCCAGCGAAGAGAAAGATGAGGATATCTACCTCAACCCCGCTAAAATGACAAGGCTTGAAAAAGGGTTTCCTGTAAGGATGCGCCTCATCTTTGATCAGAACAGCAGGATATCAGACAT
>JAVEZE010000123.1:0-8159 GCA_034003145.1 Spirochaetia bacterium | reverse complement strand
TGCGGTAAAAAAAATAACTGAAAAAACAGGGCCTGAGACTTCAGCAAAAAATGAAGTAAGTGAAAAACAGACCAAATTCACTTCAGAGCAGTATAAAAAAGCGATGAAAACAGGAGAGATAAGGTTTTCCATCGGGTTCAAGATGATATCAATAATTTCTATGGTAATAATAATGGCTCTTTCAGGAATGATTTTTCTTGCGACATGGTTTTTTCTGCAGGACAGCCGTATCCGTGTTGAGGAAAACAACCTGAAAGTTTCTGAAATTGTCTCTATGAAAATTGAAGAAGATATAAATTCATTCGGTAACGCAGCATCGCTTCTCATGCTGGGAGCAAATCAGGCTATAGAAGAGAATGAGGATTTTGTACGCTATTTTTTCAGAAATGAGCCTGGCGTTATATTTGCGGGGGTACCTGAAATTGGGGCTAATTTCTATAACAAGGACATACTTCTTGACTACAACATTGATGAGAATTTCATTAACAATATTATCAGTGAAAACTCAGAAGAGGTAGACCAGGCAAAACAGGGAATAACATCAGTAATAAATGTTTCCCCCTATCTTGGTGTTCCTGTAATGGCGCTTTCTATCCCCTACAGACAGGGAAGAGATCTTCTTTCAATGGTTATGCTTATTGATGTAAGAAAAAGTTTTATGAAGCTGATTGAGACAAAAGGGATAGCACTTACCTATATAGTCAATGAGAAAGGGGAAATAATTGCCCATCCTGAAGAAAGTTTTATAATAGATGCTGAAAATTTAAGCTCTCTCAAGGTAGTCAAGGATATGCTTGCAAGCCCTGTAAGCTCAGGCCAGATACGGTTTTCTGACGATAATAACAAAACATACCTCGGCTCTTACCGTAAAATCCCGATCGGAAGGCTTGGGATTATCACACAGGTAGATGAAAATGTCGCTTTTGAAGCAGTATATAATATCCAGCGGCGTAATATTTATCTAATGGTAATGGTATTATCAATTACAGTTCTTATTGTCTATTTTTTCTCTAAAACACTAACCTCCCCTGTTAAAAACCTTGTAGTCGCCACAAAAATGATTGAGGATGGGGACTTCAGGATAAATCTCAAATCTAAAACAAAGGATGAGATCGGGGTTCTTACAAACGCTTTTGTTGAAATGGGAAAGGGGCTCGAAGAAAAGGAAAGGATGAAGGATGCTTTCGGCCGTTTTGTAAACCAGGAAATTGCGGAGCTTGCGATGAAAGGTGAGATACAGCTTGGAGGAGAAATAAAACCCGCGACTATCTTTTTTTCAGATATCAGGTCATTTACAGCAATTTCCGAAAAGCTGACCCCGTCTGAGGTTGTAGAGTTTTTAAATGAATACATGACACTCATGGTAAACTGCGTTAACGATACACACGGCGTTGTTGACAAATATATAGGCGATGCAATAATGGCGGTCTGGGGAACTCCCATATCACATGGAAATGATGCTGAAAACGCGATCAACGGAGCGCTCAAAATGAGATCTTCCCTTATGAGGTTCAACCTTGACAGGGGAAGCGATAAAAAACCGGTGATAAGGATTGGATGCGGCATCAACAGCGGAGATGTTCTTGTGGGTCAGATCGGTTCCACCGAGAGGATGGAATATACAGTTATCGGAGATCCTGTAAACCTTGCTTCCCGCATTGAAGGGTTAAATAAACCGATGGGAACAGATATTCTTATCTCAGAAAATACAGCCCGCATTGTCAAAGGAATATTCCACCTTGTCCCGATGAACAAAATCAGGGTAAAAGGGAAAATCCAGCCTCAGCAGATATACGCGGTACTCGGAAGGCTTGATGATGATTCACGGCCGGCTAATCTCAAGGAGCTTAGGCGGAGAGTAGGTATAACAGGTAATTTTGACACAATTGTTGATGTAGAGGAAAAAGAAGAAGTAAAGTATGAGATCATCAGGTAAGGATTTACTGGCTGTTCTTGCTGCAGGAATAATATTCCTAACATCAGGATGGCTTTTTTACAGCGATATAAACTCGACTCTCAAAAATATTGAAGGTGAGCAGATAGGCGTTATTATTTTCAAGAAAAATAACGCTCAAAGAAAATATACCGGCCGCACAGTTTGGGAAAATGTTGAAACAACCTCTCCTCTTTACAATAACGACACCATAAGGACAAGCTCAGAATCCGAAGCTGTAATTCTCATGAATGACGGAACAGAAATATCACTTCAGGACAGTTCCCTGATAGTCCTTGAATGGGGAGATGAGGAAAAAAACATTGAATTTTTCGGCGGCAATATTTCTGCTAAAAACAAGGCAGCAGATAACAGGGCTGTCAATATAAAATCAGCTGATACAGTAATTTCGTTATCAGATGCGACAGTAAAACTCGAGCAGGGCCTTGAAGGGAAACTAGGCCTTTCTGTTGTTGCTGGAAACATAGATGTCAGAAAAGGGGATATAACACAGGAAGTAAGGGCAAATCAGAAAGCATTGATTGACAGAAACCTTGACCGTTTTACAATTGATGATTTTTCAATACAGCCGGACAGGCCGGATGACAACAGCTATTTTTTAACCTTTAATAACAGCCATGACATTCTGTTTTCATGGGAAGTACTTAAAACAGTTGCTGACCCTGTTTTCCAGATTTCAGGTGATCTTGATTTTAAAAAAATTGTTGACCAGACGCCGACCGGGAGAGAAAAAAACATTATAAAAACGCTGCCGGAAGGGACATACTACTGGAGAATAATATCAGGCGTTACTGGAGAGACTGAAAGCCAGGCAAGGCGTTTTGTTGTCATAAACGACAACTTTCCGAACCCTGTAAGCCCTGCCCCTGAGCTTGAAATTAAATACAGGAATCAGCTTCCAAAAATCCGGTTTCTATGGAACCAGGGAATATTCGCAGATTACTATCTGCTTGAAATAGCAAAATCTGAAAGACTTGAATCTCCTTTGGTAACAGAAAAGGTGCGGGGTAATTTTCAAATAATAAATAATCTCGATGAAGGTAATTATTTCTGGAGAGTAACACCACACTATTCACTCGGCGGGATCGGGTATGCCCAGAAAGGAAAGACACAGAATTTCATGGTTAGGCGAAACACAGAGTTATATCCGGTATCTCTTATATATCCGCCTGATAAAAGTGAACTTACAACAATAGAAACAGCCAGAGGGTTGAAATTCAAATGGAAGGAAGATCCTGAAATTTCCTCATACCAGTTCTATTTTTCAGAAAACCCTTCTTTCTCAGATACGCTGTACAATGAACCCTCTTCTGTTCCCTCTTTTTCAATAAACGATGAGATAAAACAGGGCACATATTACTGGAAAATTGGGGGGATAACAACAGATAACGAAGTACTTCCCCACTCTGAAATCCGAGCAATTACTGTAAAACAGGCAACTGGCGAGATTGCACTTACTAATCCCCCCTTTGATGAGCATTTTGAAATTCCCCAGTTCGGCAGCAGGACATTTACATGGGACAGTTCTGTAGGTGAAAACTTCAAATTTGTATTATATAAAGATTCCATATCATCTGCGCCGATTATTGAGGACAACCTTAAGGGAAAATCAAGAAAAACATTAATTCCGGCAGCAGGTGATTATTTCTGGCAGGTATCAGTAATTGATGATAACAACCGCGCAGTTATTGAAAGCCCTATCTCCCGTTTCAGCACCCGGATACCGCTTGAAAACCCTGTAATCACATCTCCAAAAGAAAACAGCGAAATTCAGATTATAGGTGATATTCCTCTTGAGATAAACTGGGATAAAGTTGCCGGGGCAGATAGCTATTCAGCAGAAATTATTAATGAATCAACAGGAAAAACAGTTATCGCTAAAACAGAAACACCGGATAACAGCATAATATTCACAAAAACAAAAGAACTTTCAGAGGGAATTCACACAGTTAAATTGAAAGCTGTCAAAAAAGCTGCCGGCAAATGGGGCATTTCGCAGAGCGGAGAAACAGAACTCAGGTTCATGATTTCTGACGTTATTGTATATGATCCTCCTGTTCTTTTATCGCCTTCCGACAAAAAAATTGTGAATATGGAAGAGGTGCTAAACGGGAATCTGGTTTTCAGCTGGCAGCACAGGCCGATACTCAGCCGGTATGAGATAAGCATCTCTGATTCCTATAATTTTGACAGGAATCTCTCAATTTTTTCCGCAGCCGGAACAGGATTTCGGCTGACAGAGATAAAACCGGGAAAATACTTCTGGAAAGTAAAGGGATATGATGAAAATAACCATGACTCTCCCCTCTCAAAGGTTAACTCATTAATTGTGGAAGCTTTAAAGCCTTTGCTCCAGCCTGTTATACTCTCACCAGGGAATGGAGAGAATATCAATATGGATAATAAAGATTCTTTAATTTTAAAATGGAAAGAATCACCTGAAGCAGAATATTATTCATATAAATTCCATCAGGAAGGGGTAACAGGAAAGGTTCTTGCGTCTGCTGATAATTTCAAGGGTACAGAAATCACTTTTAAGGATCTTGATAAACTTGATATCGGCTCTTTCCGTTTCGAAGTGCAGGCATGGAAAGAACTTCCAGGTAATGAAAAAAGGAAAAGCCTGGTATCCTCAAGCAGTTTCAAAATTTCGCTTAGTCAGCCTGACCCTGAAAATGTCGAGATTATAATTATCAGGGAATAAAGATGACTTGTCCTGATTTACCCTGAAAGCGTAAAAAACACCTACCGGGATAGCGGCTCCGCTGCTTCGTTATACGCAGCAGGTTATCTTAAAAATTGAAACCGAAATTAAAATAGAAAACCGGGTACTTCCTTTTATCCGCTTTTGAAAGTGATATCTCAATCGGACCAAAAAAGGTATTAACAAGCGCAAGTGTTCCTCCATAGCTGTTTATTACTTCCCCTTTTGAGCCGTTTTCATCAAAATTATAATAAAGCTTCACATAAAAAGGGGTGAAAACAAAATGCTCAAGAAACCTGAAATTTACCCCTGTTTTCGCTTTCACGAGATTATCCGCTATTACGTCTCCAGGCATCAAACCCTCAAAACCGATAAATTCATTTTCTATCCTGCTCTTACTGCCTCCGACAAGAAATCCAATTCCTTTATTATAATCAGGATTATCTGTCCCGCAGTAAACAATCGAAGAGTTTAAAGTCATAAACGGAAAAAGAGGAAAATAAAAATCAGCATCAGCTTTAATCTGGTTATAGTTTTCTATTCCTGAGTTTTGCAAAATAAAACCGGATGTGAAAGAATCTGCTATAAATATTCTTTCGGCAGAACTCCAAAACCTTAACCCGCGCGTAGGATACACAGATGAATCAAGTATGTCCAACAAAAGATAAAGACGGATTTTATTATAATCAAGCGATCCGTCTATATCATATACCGATATATCATCCTTGTAGGTTATATAATCTTTTTCCGCAGCTGTGCCGACAAACATGCTGTTAAAGATGGTTTTTTCGACAAAGAAAGAAGAATCAAAAAGATCTGAATATATTTTACTTTCTTTTTCTCCTTTATCATTATAGAGAAAAAAATCCCGCCTTGAGTAACCCATTCGAATACCTGTTTCTATATTACCTAACCAGGAAACCGGAATATAGTATTTAAAATTATATTGAAAATTTTCCCCGAATTTCCCCTTGAGGTCAAGTCTTGAATCATCTATAAGAAAATCCTTGTAAGCAGTGCCAAGATAAAGGCTTGCGTTATCGTTAGTGTTGTAATTTGTTGAGATAAAAAGTTCCTGATCAGCTGATTCTTCTGTCATTATATAAAGTATATTTTCCCCTTCTATCGTGAGAACTGAATATCGTATAAGATAAAAATCCATTGTGCCGTAAAGTCTGCCGATAGAGCTGTTGAGTTTTTCCGCTGTCAGGATCTCCCCTTCCCTTATTCCAAGCAAATTGATAATTTTACTATCCAGTATTTTTTGATTGCCCTCAATAATAATTTTATCAACTACTATAGATTCATATTTCATGGCATTCCATGCAGGACTGTGCTCGCTATCATTCTTTTTTGGAAAATCTGTACCTGAATTAAGCTGTAAAGAAAGTTCAGCAAAATAGCTTTCTTCAAGAGCTGCGGCAGCTTCTCCCGCTTTGATAATTTCGCTGCTTTCATCAAAATTAAATGTATTGAAATTTTTTAAATCCGGAATTATTACCTTGTCAGCAAGTATACGCTCTTCTTTTGCAGTATTGGAAACAACAAGCCGCGTCACCTGATCTATAACTTTTGTAAAATTATTAAGCTCTTCCTTTTTGTAAAGCGGTGTGCCTGCATCAACTGCAATTACAATATCTGCCCCCATTGCCTTTACATCAGAGACAGGAAGGTTTCTTGTAAAACCTCCGTCAACAAGCAGCTTTCCATCTATTTCAATGGCGGAAAATATGGACGGGATTGCCATGCTTGCCCTTACCGCATCCGCGATATTGCCTTTATCAAGCACAACAGCCTCGCCGGTCTGGATATCAGTTGCTATACATTTAAACGGGATTGGAAGCTGTGAAAAGTCCCTGACATTTCTCTGGCTCCAGGTAAGCTTTGAAAGCATGCGGAAAGCATTTTGGCCATATGTAAGCCCTTCGGGGAGTTTAATCTTTCTATTTTCAACTTCAAGCCTTAGAATACTTTTTTCATATATCTCCCTGTCTCTGTGACTGATATATTTTCTTTCGATTTTATCATATAAAAGGGCATCCCACTCAATCTCTTCAACAATCATCTCAATCTCGGAGGCGCTGTATCCGCAGGAATAAAGGATGCCGACTATTGCTCCCATGCTTGTTCCTGTAATGTAGTCAACCGGTATATTGTATTTCTCAATTGCTTTTAAAATTCCTATATGGGCCATACCGCAGGCTCCCCCACCGCTTAATACAAGCCCTATCCTGGCCCTTTCTGGCAAATCAGGTGAAATATCGATCTGATTATCAGATGCAAAAAGGGAGATGGGAAACAGCATAATAAATGAAAAAACCAATATATTATTCCGAAATTTTGAAAGAGGCATGGTTAAAGTATATGCATAATCAGGATGTGAACTCAATCCTTGCATTAACATTACTGCCAGAATATGCAATAATGCTATAAATAAACATAACTCAACTCATGGTAAATAGATGTTTAATAACTTTTATTCTATTATTTTTTTAAGAAAGTTTCTTTACTTAAAAGTTATATATAGTACGTTTTCATAAAGGGGCTTTTTTTTGTTCAAAAAATTTTTGGTTTTATTCTTATCCATGATATTTTTATTATTTTCGCAATTTTCAACTCAGCTATTTGCCCAGGAAAACAGAATTTTCACATCTGCAGCAGAAATTGATTACCCTCCATTCAGTATAACAAATTCGGAAGGAGAACCAGACGGATTTTCAGTCGAACTTCTGCGGGCATCCATTGCTGCAATGGGCAGGGATGTATCATTCCGTACCGGAACATGGTCAGAGATTTTTAATCTTCTTGAAAAAGGGGAAATAATGGCTTTGCCTATAGTCGGCCGCACTCCCGAAAGAGAGAAATTATTTGACTTTACTAACCCCTATATGACACTGCACGGATCTATTGTTGTCCGCGACAATACTTATAACATCACTTCACTGGATGATCTTGCAGGGAAAAAAGTCGCTGTAATGAAGAAAGATAACGCTGAAGAATTTCTTAAAAGAAAAAACCTTGACATAGATCTGGTATCAACACCTACCTTTGAAGATGCGCTTAAAGGTCTTTCCAGAGGATTATATGATGCTGTTTTAATACTGAGGCTTGTTGCTATCAGACTAATTAAAGAAAACAGCCTTACCAATCTTAAAACAATAGCAACACCTGTTGAGGAATTTAAGCAGGATTATTGTTTTGCTGTCAGGGAAGGAGATAAGAAGGCTCTTTCTCTATTAAACGAAGGTCTTTCCAAAGTAATAACTGACGGGACTTTCAGATATCTTTATACAAAGTGGTTTGCATCACTTGAATTACCATCAAATCAAAAGATAATTGTCGGAGGAGACAGTAATTTTCCCCCTTATGAATTTGTTGATAAATTCGGCCAGCCGGCAGGATGTAACGTAGATATTACCCGCGCCATTGAAAAGGAAACAGGCCTTTAGAGTGAAATACAGCTTGCCCCCTGGTCAGAAACCTTAAAATCATTTGATAGAG
>JAVEZE010000122.1:0-8184 GCA_034003145.1 Spirochaetia bacterium | reverse complement strand
TATATCTCGATGATCTGAAAATCATAATTTACAGGGAACTTGAATCAATACTTGCTTCTGTTGAAAAGTACCCTGACTTTACAGGGCTGAAAAAATATATTGATGATATATCTGTTTCAGGCGGAGGTAATCCTGGAGATACCGGGACGGACAGCAGTCACTCTTTTATCAGGGGTGAAAGGCTTTTTTACCTCTCTGACAGTATTGCGGGACTTTTCTATCATTACGGGCTTAACTGCGCAGAAATGACTGCTTCCTGGGAACAGGGAAGCAGTTTTCTTGATAACCCGGATTACAGCTACCTGGTGCGGCATGAAAAATGGCAGAGGATTTTATGGAAAATGATATTTTCACATGAATCGGGGTATATTCACCCGGGGCAGATTATAAGCGGAATACTTGCAGGTAAATATGCGGTTCCTGAAATAAACATGAATATAGCGATATTCGGCTCTTCCTTTTTAACTGAGCAGACTGTTTCTTTTTTTCAGTATCTTTCATCAGCAGCCAATGTTGCAGTAGACCATTTTATCCTTTCCCCTTCCCCGTCATGCAGCACAAATGAAAGACAGGCTTCTGGTAAATCTGCGGCATCCAGTTTATCGGCAGCGGAACGGTGGAGCACTCTTGTCCGGGATTTGTCCCGGTTACTTTCGGAAAAAGAAATTACTGTAAAAGAATTCTATGAAACCCCTTCTTCATCTACATTGCTGGGAAACCTTAAAGCCATTATATTCAACAATCAAATTTACCCTGTACCTGAAATTACTGCTGCTGACAACTCTCTTCAGATAGTCTCAGCTCCAGGTAGAAAAAGGGAAATTGAGATATTAAAAAACAATATTTTGAGGCTTGTTTCCTCGGAAAAACTGAAATTCCACGAAATTGGCGTCGCAGCTCCCGATATTAATCTTTATCTCCCTTTTATTGAATCAATTTTCCCCTCAACCGACGAACTTCTTGATATACCGTATAACGTAATGGATATCAGTTTTGCCATGCAGTCCCAGTATGTCAAGGGGTTTCTTTCCCTTGCAGAATTATGCGGAGCGCGGTTTACAAGAAAAGAACTTTTTACCCTTTTTTCAAATCCCTGTTTTATGGAAAGGTTTGAACTTGATGAAAAAGATGTAGGAGAGTGGCTTGATATATGCGGTGAGCTTTTGATCAAATGGGGGATTGATTCCCCTCACCGCAAAGACCTCCTTTCCTATAGTGATAAATCTGGAACCTGGTCAGCCGGGTTTGAAAGGATCGCATCAGGACTTGTCTTTGATGAGTCGGAAGGGGATATGGTTATCGCGGGAAAAGAGCCAGTTCTTCCATACAGCCTTTCTGACAGCACATCAGAAAAGAAAATATCTTTAATGTTTGCCGCCTCGGAATCACTTTACCGTGATTTGTATAATATTAAAAAAGCGCAGATGGGGCTGACAGAATGGACCTCTTTTTTTGAGTCTATTATGGACCGATATCTCAAACCTGTTCCTGGTTTTCTGCATGAAAAGGATAAAAGTTTCCTTAAAGATATTTTCAGGCAGATTAATAATCTGGCAGGCGGCAAAGAGACAGGAGCACCTGAATACCGCCTTCCTTTTTCTGTGTTCAAAGCTCTTCTTGATGAATACTCTTCTGCCGGGGGATATTTCAAGGGACAGTATCTTTCATCCGGAGTCTGTTTTTCCTCCATAAAACCGCTCCGGGCAATTCCGTTCAGGGCAATATTTTTAATAGGTATGGATATAAACGCTTTTCCTGGAAAAGATAATCCGCCGGGTTATGATCTGCGTAATGTTACGGAAAAAAGCATAGATCTTACAAAACAGAATACAGATTCTTTCGCTTTTCTTGAGACAATAATATCAGCAAAAGAAAAACTTTATATATCATATAACGGAATGGATGCGGCGGAGGGAACCATGGAGGAGCCATCTGTCCTTGTGACTGAAATTGAGGATATGATAGGAAAGTCTGCCTCGGAGCAGATAACAGTAACACATCCCCTTCAGTCTTATGACCAGGCCTGTTTTGACGGAAACAGTGATAACATATTATCTTACGACAGTAATAACTATCTTCCGGCTATTTGCCTCTCTTCGGTACTGACAGGAGGCAGAATAAATAATCCCTACTATCCTGTTTTTGTAAAAAAACAGGATGGAGAAACAGCTGCTGGTCCCGGCAATCTTGTCAGCCGTCCAGTGGAGGGGACTGATATATACAGCCTTATCCAGTTTCTTAAAACCCCGTTAAGCCATTATATCGGGAAAAGACTGGGTCTTTCCAACAATCAACTCAGCATGGCTGAAAATGAGACAGCAGAAATAATTGGAATTCCCTGGTTTGAGCAGTTTAATATAACAGATGAGATATCAAAAATATCAGAAAAAACATCTTTTGATGATTTTATTGATTGTGCTTTGCAATCAAGAATTCTTGAAAGCAGGTCCAGCGATATTCCTGCCACAAGGGTTGAGTATAATTTATTGAAAGCGGGCACCGTTGATTTTTACAATAATCTTGAAAAATCAGGTTATTTCAACCGTGCAAAAGTAAAGATAACTCTCGGCCGCGGCAGATCGCTTGAAAAAAATGATGAGGTTCTTTCCCTTTCATTTCCTTCCGCTGTCCTGGAGGGAGAAAAAGGCGTACTTGAAGTATCGGGAAATATTGCTGAGCTTAGATACAGCGGATATGATTATTTTTCTGTGATAAACGGCAAGTTCAGGTTAAAAAATATTGCGGGCCATTTGCTTAATTACATATTGCTTAAGAAAATATATGGAAAAAACTCTTCAGTTACCTATTCTGTCTTTGATTTAACCGGCACCAAAAAAGGAGAGTTTTCATCAGCTAACGTTGATTCTGTCATGGCAGAGTGCGCTGTGGCAGACGCATTTATTTCTTCAGCAGAAACCCCCTATGTAGTTGATCCGGAATGTATTGAGTATGGGATAAAATACTATAAAAAAGAGGGCAGCAGTGATGAAGCTATAGGAGCCATGAAAAATTATTATAAAAACAACAGTTTCAGCGATATAAAATACCTTAAAGGTTTTGAAAATACCTCTCCGTGGTTTGATGATGAGTATTTCAGAAAGCTTCTTGAGAATTTTTATTCCTGTCTGTTGTTTTGAAATAGTTGTTTTGGCTCCTTGAATGTGGGACAGATTAATATAGATATCTTTAACAGCAGGATTTAGAATGGAAGAACTGGAAATATCAAAAGTAAATCTTGACCAGCACATGGTGATTGAGGCATCTGCCGGGACAGGAAAAACCTACAGCCTCGAACACCTGGTAATCCGTTATATAGCTGAAAAGGGTTTTGATATTTCACAAATCCTTGCTGTTACATTTACTGAAAAAGCCGCTCTTGAGCTTAAAAGCAGGATAATGGCGCTTTTGCGCAAGATAATAAATGAGAACGGAAGTTTGCACAAACCTGATGAAATTAAAAGGTTAAGGAAAGCATTTATCAGTTTCAGCGATGCGCAGATTTTCACAATCCATGCTTTCTGTCAGTCATGTATAAAAAATTATCCTTTTGAGAGCAGGGCTGCATTCAGAACAGCGATTATGGATTCAAAAGATCTTTACAGGGAAGCAGTCCTTGATTATTTCAGGACAGCCGGTGATGACCTTGATGATTCCTATTTGAGTTTCAGGAAAAACAATAAAGAGTTTGAGACTGCCGCGGAATATTTTATTTCATTTTTGAAAAACCCTTTTATGCTGGACGCTGGCACTGGCACTGACGATGACGATGACGCGAAAGAAAATATAATTATTCCGGAAGCCTCAGTTGTCAGGATGCTTGAGGAAAACATTTCAATGTTTGATAACGCAACTGGCGCTGTGTATAACGCGATACAGGAGCTTAAAGAATGTTCCTGCGATCCTGGGACTGTTGAAAATATTTCAAAAACCGTGAAACTTGGTTTCAGGGGGGGAACTTTTGAAAAACTTTCAGGGTTGCTCCGTCTTCTTGCATCATCGCAAAGCCTTTATGAAATATTTTCAGATGATTTTATTTCTGATTCAGGAAAGCTTTGGAAACTCACCCTTGAATTTATAAGAAACAAGGGCTGCGATCCACAAATTCTTGATGAGAAAAGTTTACAGCTTGTAAAGTGTATAACAGCTTTTTTTGACTCAATAGATATATTTGCGGATAAAGATGAAACAGGGTCTGTAATAAATTATATATACCATAATATGGCTGGATTTGCTTTTATCAAAAAAGCGTCAGAAAAAATAATACGCCTTGCTGAAAGGAAAAAAAAGAGCGCATCACTTCTTGATTTTAATGATCTTATACAAATAACGCGGGATTCTGTAAAAAATCCTGATTCAGCCTTGACAGAAGAGCTGATGAGGAAATACAGGGTTGTGCTTGTTGATGAATTCCAGGATACAGATCTTGCCCAGTGGGAAATATTCAGCAAGATCTTTACGCAAAACTCTCATGTAATGATCCTGATAGGGGATCCCAAACAGTCTATCTACCGTTTCAGGGGGGCAGACCTTGAAATTTATTTCAGGGCATCAGAGGCGCTCCCTCTTGTTTCCCGGTACAGGCTTGCCACATGCTACAGATCTCCTGATACAGTAGTTAAGGGGATAAACGATATCTTCAGCAGGGTTTTTTCATATACGTCGGGAGGAGGACACAGGATTGAGTATAAAGATGTGAAAAGCTCAGATCTGGTTTCAGCTGATACAGGAAAGACTGCAGAAAAAAAAGTAATTGATGCAGGGATAGAGATACTGGGTATTGAAAACAGCATGGAAAGCAGTTCCAAGGGAAAAATATCTGTAATAATTGAAAATATTTACGCTGATGAGATTGCCTTACTTCTTGACAGCGGGACTTCGCCATCTGATATATGTGTTCTCATGGAGGCAAACAGCGACTGCAAATCCATGCTTGATGCGCTGAAAGAGAGAAATATCCCTGCGCTCTATGAGGGTGATATCCCTCTTTTTGAGTCAGTTGAAGCTGCCCAGTTCGCTGATTTTTTTTATGCGCTTTCACAGCCTTCTTCACTGCCTGTGCTTAAAAAAGCCCTTTTTTCTGATTTTTTCCGTTTTTCATCAGATGATATTCTCAAAATTGAAAAAGATGGCAGCATGGAAAAAATTATTACAATTTTTTCCGCATGGAACGGGAAAACCGCGGCCGGGCATCTTCATGAAGTTTTTGACTCTGTTTTTTACCGGGAAAATCCTTTTTCGGAAATCGCGGATTTAAATGAAGCAGATAAAGTCCCTTATATCGCAAGAAAACTTCTTGAGCATGGAGGAGAGGGCAAAGTTTCAAATATTCTTCAAATAGCAGAAATGATGATTGTGAAAAACATTCAGGAGAAGGAAAGCGCGCCAGGCATACTCCGTTATTTGATTTCTGTTGTTGAAGGTTCACAGCAGGCTGAACAGAAGAATATCAGGCTTGCCCATGACAGAAGCTGCGTAAAGGTAATGACAATCCATAAAAGCAAAGGTCTTGAGTTCCCTGTTGTTTTTTTCGCCGGCGGCCTTGGTACATCAAAGCCGGCTCCCCACAGGGAATCCTGGTATGAGTATATTGAAAACGGCAGAAGGTATATTGATTTTACCAAAAAAAACGAAAACAGGCTCAAGCAGTTCAGGGAAATGTGGGAAGAGAAGAAAAGACTTTATTATGTCGCGATGACAAGGGCAGCTGAAAAACTTTATCTCCCATTAATCAAAAACGGATCTCCGGGAAACCTGAGCAGCCTTTATGCCTCACTTGTGTTTGAAAATCTCTGCAGTGAACTTGAAAATACAGGTATTGCAATTTCGCTGCCGCTTGATATCAGAGCGGAGCACATTCCCAAAAAAATGAAAACTGAAGAAGCAAAATCCATTGTTTCTGAAAAAATATATTTTCTGGTAAAACAATTTTGCGGGGAAAGGCCCTATATTAAATTCACAGCAGTTGATATTGAATCCAATGACTGTGAAAACTCTTCTCCTGTCAGCTTTCTTCCTGATCAGAAAAAAAAGGGAGAGCTGCGCCTGTCGAAACCTGACTATGATAAAAAAACAGCAGGAAGAGGGATGCCTGTTTACAGCTATTCAAGCCTTTCGAAAACAGGAGGCGGACCCTCAACTGAATTTGAACATCAGCATGGCCGGATCAGGCATCTGGAGATGAAAGAGGAAAAAACAGATGATGAAAAAGATATTATCGAAATAGAGGGAATCAAAGGGATAAGGGGAGCTGACTTCGGTAATATCATGCATAAAATTCTTGAGACAGCTGATTACTCAAAGACACTCTCATTTGGCAGTGAAGATGCTGCTGCCGAAGATACGGGACTCTTTGATCTTGCTGTTTCATCTGCCAGGAATTACGTTTCATCATCTCTTGCGGAACTCTGCAGTAAATCAGTTGTGCGGCTTTTATACAGGACACTTAATAGCAGGGTTTATCCCAAAGGAGTTCCTGTAAGGATTGGAGATATTCCTGAATCTGACAGGAATCATGAGGTTGAATTTTTAATCAAGGTAAAGGAAGGGCCGCTTTCTGATATACCTGATATGCCGAATATTACGCTGGAGGATGGTTATCTTAAAGGATACATAGATCTTGTTTTCCGCTTTGATAATTCATATTATGTTGTTGACTGGAAAACAAACTATCTTGGCAACTCGGTTCGTGATTATGATAAGGATAATCTCGAAATTGCGATGAAAAATAATAATTATTTGCTTCAGATGAATCTTTATATGGCAGCCCTTGATTTGATAGTTGATTCAGAAAAATCGTGCTGCTCTGCAGAGCCTGGAGGATGTTATTATCTTTTTTTACGGGGTCTTTCCGGCAGCTCGGAAAAGGGACAGGCCGGCAGCGGATTACCGGACAGCGCAGTTTCGGAAAGCTCATTCCGGGGTATTTATTTTTCTCCCTATGAAAAAGAAAAAACAGCAAAACTTAAAAAAAGCCTGACAGGAAAGGGGGCTTAAGATTGAAGGCAGATTATTTCTATGAAAAATACCTTGACAGCGGAATAGCCCCACGCCATCTGATGCTTGCTAAATATTTGTGCGGAAGATACGGTTTGCCGGAGGGCAGCCCTCTTTTCCATTTTATCTGCGCAGTATCTTTATTGCTTGAAAGAGGCCATCTGAGATTAAAAATTGATACCATAAAGGATGAACTTGAAAAACTGAAATTTAGCGCATCAGAAAAGGAAAGAGACGCGGTTGGCCTGCTGATTAAGTCAATAATCGATCCGCACCAGATTATCAGGGAAAACAGCTCCCTGTTTATACTGGAAAAAGACTCAGGGCAGGGAATAAGATCTCCTTTCATACTTATTGAAAACGGAAGATTTCTTTCAACAGAAAAACTGTTCAATGAAGAGAAAAGATTTATTTCCGCTTTCAGGAATTATCTTGAACCGGAAAAAGAACCGGAAAAAGAACCAGAAAAAGAAACAGAAAAAGAAGCAGAAAAAGAAACAGAAAAAGAAGCAGAAAAAGAAACAGAAAAAGATCCAGAAAAAAAAATAGATGATAAAAAAATAAAAGAAATATACTCAGTGGTTTCATCAATTGAGAGGAGGAGCGGGATTGTTTTTGAAGAGAAACAAAAAAAAGCAATCTTAAAAACATTTGAATCCTCTCTTTCTGTTATCGAAGGAGGGCCAGGGACAGGGAAAACAACTGTAATTGCATCAGTTATCGAAGCCCATCTTTCCATGGATCCTTCCCTCTCCGGGTTGATCGCTCTTGCCGCTCCTACCGGAAGGGCCGCGCGCCGGCTTGAGGCAGCACTGGGCAGTTATCCCGCATACGGGGAAATGGAAAAGCCTAAAACACTGCACAGGCTGTTGGGGATTGGTTACAAAAAAAGATCTGTTTTGCGGCAGTCTGTCCTTCCGTACAGGCTGGTTGTGATTGATGAATCATCAATGCTTGATCTTGGGATCATGAATATACTTTTATCATCTTTAAGGGATGACTGCCGTCTTGTCCTTGTAGGAGACCCCCAGCAGCTGCCGTCAGTCGGCGCGGGAACTGTTTTTTCCGATATTATGGAAAATGCTGAAGATAAGAATCATCTCCTTCATGAGAAATATGTAAGACTTGATATGGTAAAAAGATCAAAAGGCCAGATTCCTCTTTTCGCGGAAAGCATAAGGCAGGGAAGGT
>JAVEZE010000121.1:0-8285 GCA_034003145.1 Spirochaetia bacterium | reverse complement strand
CAAAATGAACCCTGTCATCACGATCCTTATTATCTCCCTCATCGAAGGAGTGTTCTATTTTCTGATCCCTGGCTTCATAACCTGTAACAAAATAAAAGTGCTTCTGTGTCTTTATTTCAACAAATGGGGAAAAGGCAGTATATAACCCGTTCATCCGGTAATTATTGTCTGTATCGGAATTCGTCTCTGTTTCTATTACCCAGCCGGCGCCGGCGCTGAATCTGAATCCAAAATTTACAGGGAAGTCAAAAGATGATCTTATATAATAGCCAAGCCCTGTAGAGAAATAATGATAGTACTCATCGACATCAAGCAGATTGTAGCCAGCTGAAAATTCAATTCCTGTAAGGTTGAATACCGGTATTTTTCCGCCAAGATCAATGTTTATTCCTGCCCCAAGGCCGTAAATACACGGGAATTCCTCATCTTCGGCCATAAGAACCGGATATGAAAAAAAGTATGAAAATCCTTTTTTCTGATTTTCCGATACAGAATCAGAAAAAATCAAGGCAGGAACCATAATAATCAGAAACAGCGCAATTAAAGATATTTTTTTCATTTAAATACAACCATTTTATTTTATTATATATATTATCGTTAAACAAGAAATATAAAATAGAGAAAAACATGAAAAGCATGATTGAAAACCGCTGTTTTTCAGTTTATACTGTTTAAAATGTTTATCTTATTTATTTAATAATAATAATTATCAATTTTTTATTGAAAAACAACGATAATTAATTAGTTTGTGTTTAATTGATTAGTATTATTAAAATCAGGAGTTGGAAATGCTGGAAGTAGATAAAAACGATAGTGAACTTGAAAATTATGGAGTTTGGGTCAAGTCCGGTCCAGATAATTATACAGATGACAAAAACATTTCTGCTTCTGATGATTTTGAATTGACAGATCTTGACAGCAGTTCTGATAATTTTCTTTTAACAGAAGAAGAAGAACGGCTGCTTGATTCACTTGAAGAAGATGTTAAAAACGGAGAAGAGACAGAAGATCTTTTCAATGTACAGGAGATAGATGATCTTGATTTTGAAGATGAATATGCAGAACCCGACTCTGACAATCTTTTGGATGATGAAGAAGAATTTATCGATATTGAAATACCACAGTCAATTGAATCAAAAGAAGCATTGAAATCTTCTCCAAAAACAGAAAGCTTTTATGATGAACAGGAAAATAAATCTTTTGAAATGATATCCCGTATTGCCACTGATCTTAAAAACGATCTTTCTTCCATAAAAAATGAGCTTCACGAACTTAAACTAGAACTGGCAAAATATAAAAAACTGGAAGCAAGAGAAGCTGAAGTTTCTGAAGAAAATGGTAAAACTGAGGAAGATGAATCTGCCTCAGGCGGATTTTTCTCTGATGACGGAGATGAGACAATTGCGCTGACTGGAGATGAACTTGACAATATTTTCAATACTGCAGAAATAACAGAAGAAACACCGGTTTTTGAAGAGGGAGAAAAACTGGAAGCAGAAGCAGAAGCAGAAATATCTGAATCTTCACCTGAAGTTTCAGAAGAGGCTATTAAAATTGATATACCTTCCGAGGATTTATTCGAAGATAAAGATGCGGAAACAAGTCAATCAGAGGCAAGTGAATATGAGGAAAACAGGGATGAACTTGATTTTCTTGACGGTAAGCCTGAAGAAATAATTAGCGAAGCATCTGATTCATCAGAAGAAATTACTGAAGAAGACATCATAAATACAGAAAAAGATTTGAAAGTAAAAAATGATTATCATCTTCCTGAAGAGGAAAATATTGAAAAAGATGCCGCTTCCTTACCTGAACAGGAAACAGCATTTGATGATGAGAATGAATTTGAAATGTCGCTTGATGATGAACTTACTCTTGATATACCTGAAAGCGAAGATGAAGAAATATCACTTGATTCAATACAAGAAGAAATAGCACTGGAAGAAGATTTTACTGCTGAAGAAGATGCTATTGAAGAACCATCTGAAGAAGAGGAAGAGTTGACACTTGGAAATGACTTTACCTCTGAAGAGGCTATAGAAGAAGCAGCTGATGAAGAGGTTGAGTTGACGCTTGGAGATGACTTTACCTCTGAAGAGGCTATAGAAGAAGCAGCTGAAGAAGAGGAAGAGTTGACGCTTGGAGATGACTTTACCTCTGAAGAGGCTATAGAAGAAGCTGCTGAAGAAGAGGAAGAAATAACGCTGGATAATGATTTCACCCTCTATGACAATAAAGAAACCACGCTTGATGAGGGATCAGTTTTTGAAGAAATTCCTGAATCTGAAGATTTTCAGATTGAGGATATATCAATTGATGAAGAAATATCACTTGAAGATGAAATTACAATTGATGAGGATTTATCAAACGAGACAGCAGACAATAAAAAAACAGCTGCAGAAAAAGAAAAATCCATTCCTGAAATAAATGAAGAAATTGACTTTGATACAACATTTGAAAAGCCTGATGTTAAGATTGGATCTCAACCGCAGGCTGAACCAGCTTCTGATAATGATGTCTCAATTGATCTTGATGATGCCGACAATATCGCTGATATTCTGACTGATGAAGAATCACAGCCGGCAGACGACATTTTCACAGATATTCCGGAAGAGGAAGAGGAAACAATTGATGTACAGGAGCAGGATGAGCAGAATGAACAGGAGATTGTTTCTGATAAAAAAAATCTTGATGATATTCCTGAAAACCTTAAAATAGAAATAAAATCAGTACTTGTATATCTTGATCAGCTGCTTGAAGCATTGCCTGAAGGCAAAATAGAAGAATTCGCAAAATCCGAGCATTTTAGAACCTATAAAAAATTGTTCCAGGAATTAGGGTTAATGTAACATGGGGCTTCTTGAAAAAATAATAAATCAGCAGATTCAAAGTGACAAGGATATAGAATACTCAAAACAGCAGAGTCTGTTAAAAAAAGCAGAATTCTTTTTATCCGGGGAATATGCTCCGGATAAAAAAAAAAATCAGACAATAATTGAAACAGAAGTAACCAGACTAAAAAAAAAGAATAAAGGTCTTTCCGCCCCTTTTGAGATTTATAATTTTTTTATCGATTATTTCGGGATAAAAAAAGGAGCCCTTCTGGTAAGGGATTCCAATACAGATTTTTTTACTACCTGGTCAGTTTCAGGTTATGATTACACTACAACCAACAGGATGAATATCCCCAGCAATGAAGTATTCGAGCTAATCAGCTCAAATATGATGATTGAGGAAAAAGCTTTTATTCTCAAGAGCAAATCTTTATATACTTTTGAAAAATATTTTTCCTCAAGGGAATTCGCCAATATAGAATCTGCTTTGATTATTCCGTTTTTTACAACAGATGAAAAACCGTTTGCGTTTCTTTTTTTCTCTGATCTTTTTTACTTGGACAAAAATTACAGCAATATAATGAATTATATTTCACTTTTTTATCAGCCGTTCAAGAAACTTCTGTTTGATTTTTATAAAAACGTAAGACTTAAACCTGACAGCAGTTTTTTTATTCCCAGGAAATCAGTTTATAATTCAATTATGAAGATAGCATCAGAGAATGAAGGTTATTCAAACTATTTTGTCGCTTTATTTGATACCAATAATTTTGTCGCGTCACTTAAGGAAGAATATAACAGCAGCTTTCATAACAATCTAATCAGGCTTTTTTCATCTTTTATTTTAAACTCAGGCAAAATATTAATTCTTGACGATAACATGATATGTCTTGTCAAGGATGCCCCTTCACTAAATGATAAGCAGCTTTTTGCCTATCAGATTCTACTTGTAATTGAAAATATGATTCCCGGTAAAAAACTTGACAGTACAAACCTGATTACAGTTTTTCATCTGCCGGCTGACAATGATCTAATGAAAGATTTTCTTAATGCTTAAAGTAATTATATCCAAAACAGGGCATAAAACCGCACTTTACAACAATATTCATATCCATTCAAAGATTGACCCACAAAGAGAAGCTGAAAAATACCTTCTCTCGCGGTTTAGCCTTTCAAACCAGCCTGGTGTTATTATCCTTCTTTTTCCCGGCCTAAACTATCTCTATGAAGAATTAAAAAAGAATTTTCCTGTTTCAAGGATAATTATAATCCATAACAACAGTGAACTATATGATTATTCAGTCGCATCTGAATTAAGCGACTCTGATGCGGTATGGCATCCTGAGTGCGGAATTCCTTTGAAAACTTTTCTTTATGATAAAATATCTGAGACTGATGTAAAATCTTTAACCACAATAAGCTGGGAGCCAGTTATCAAGGCATTTCCAGCAGAAGCAAAATCAATATCTTCAGTTGTTGCCCAGGTACTGACAGAATATAATTCAAACATCAGCACAACATCCCATTTCGGAAAACGATGCTTAAAAAACATTATCAGAAACATGGCAAGGCTTGAAAGTATTGTTTCAATAAAAAAAATTGATAAACCTGTAGTAATTACAGGGTCAGGCCCCTCACTTGAAAAATCAATTCCTTTTCTTAAAGCAGCAAAGAACAATATTTTTCTTATTGCACTTTCATCATCATGCAGTATTCTTAAATTTCATGGAATATTGCCTGATCTTGTCCTTACAACAGATCCTGGATATTATGCATCTGTTCATCTTGACTACTGTATAAATCAGGAATTAATTATTTCATCACCCCTTTCCGCCAATAACGGAAAATCTGGCAGGAATCCGTTTCTTCTTATCAACCAGGGCACTTTTCTGGAAGAATATTTTTTCAACAATATCAAATTACCATATTTTAGATTAAATCCAAACGGTACAGTTGCAGGTTCTGCCCTCTTTCTTGCATCACTTGTTACAGAAATGCCTGTTATACTGGCTGGAATAGATTTTTGCTCCCAGGATATAAAAACACACTCCAGACCCCACTCTTTCGAGCGTTTTTTAAATAACTGCGTAACAAGAGTTAATCCGCTGCTTGATATATACTATAATCAGGCAGTTAACAACTATCCTGATAAATTAGGGGTAAAGCCAAACTGCAGGGTTTCAAGGCAGCTATCTGCTTATTCCGGCTGGTTTAACTCTACAATTTTTAAAGAAAGCTGCTACCGTCTAAATCCTTCTCCGGTCAGGATCGACAGTTTGAAAACTTTAACAAATAATGATGCGCTTGAAATGGTTGAATCTTTTGTATATACCGGTGAAAATTCATTTGATATATTTAATAAAAACAGTACAAAAAGTGCGAATCGCTCAGATACTTCAAAAAACGGGATATATTTTTCAATAAATAAAATAGATAAAAAAATCTACATTGAAAACATAAAGATACTTCAGAATAATCTTTTAACCGCACTTGAAAACAGATTAACAAATATTTCTGCCGAATCAATCATTCATCAGCTAAAATCAGGTTTTGATAAAGATATTCTGTACTATTTCGATACATATGGATATCTGGAATTAATCAGCTTGATGAATAAAAACATGCTGATGGAACTAAAAGAGAAATACAAAGCACTTATTAAAAAATGTATTTCATTTTTTGTAAAAGAGTTTGCAAAAACAAGAGTTTTAAATGGATGAACTATTATATAAAAAAAATATTCTTGCCCTCACTTCAATTGATCCGCAGCTTTCTTTTGATATTTGCTCCATATCTCCATCAAAAAAAGTTTCTGCTGTCTTATCCAGAGACGGTAATATAATTCCAGTTATAAAAAACGGTCAAAACAGCGTACAGCTTCACTCTCTTTTCAACCCCCGCCTTGAAGCTGAAAAACTTTATCAATCTGAAATGAAGAAAAAAAGAGGCGGATTTATTATAGTATACGGTATCGGCGGAGGGTATCATATTACCCCGTATATAAAAGACGAGAGAGTGGAAAACATACTGATAATTGATACAGATAAAAATTATTTCAGGAAAATTCTTGAAAACATAGATCTTACAGAAATATTCGCAAGCAGAAAAGTCAATCTTTTGATAGATCCTGATTATGCTGAACTTGAAAATACATTGACTGAAAAATATCTTCCGTCAGTTTATGGGAATCTTGACATTATCAAACTAAAAAACCGTACAAACACCTCCTCATTATTTTTTGAGAAAATAACAAAAGAAATCAACCTGGTTTTAAATAACATTTCTGATGATTTTACAAGCCAGGCTTTTTTCGGAAAAAGATGGTTTAAAAATATAATCAATAATTTAAAATACGCGGAAGGGGTCCAGATTTTACCCCTTATTAAAAAAAAAGCCGCTATTGTGGGAGCCGGGCCTTCTCTTGAGTCCCAGATAAAACATCTTGAAAAAAACATTGAGGATACCCTGATCCTCTCATCAGATACCGCGGCCCAGTATCTTATTTCAAGAAACATAGTTCCAGATTATATAGTTTCAATAGATTGTCAGCATATTACCTATAACCACTTAATAGGCTATGCTTCCCGGGATATACCTGTAATTATGGATCTGGGATCTCCTGTATTCCTCTCCCGTTTTTTCAAAAACCGTATTTATTTTACATCAGCAAATCCATTTTCACGTTATATAGCATCAAAATGGCGTTATTTTCAATATGTAGACACCTCCGGCGGAAATGTAGGTTTTTCATCGCTTGCAATCGCGGCTGCAATAGGGATACAGGATATTACGCTTTACGGTATAGATTATTCTTTCAAAGATTATAAACCTTACGCAAGAGATACTTTTTTATATAAATACTTTTCAAAAAACCAGAATAAGCTTGCATCAACAGAAGATTCAGTTTATTCATTTTCACAACACAGCAATATACATGAAACTGAAGTTAAGGGTGTTTTTTCAAATATCAGAATGGATAATTACCATAAAGCTTTGATTTCCTTTATAAAAAATAATGATTTATCTGTTAAAACCGCGCCTGGCTCTCCAAGAATAATATCAAATATTTCTGCAAATATGGATATTGATAATAAATACAATCTTTTCGCGTCAGGGAAACCTGTAATGCCATGGAATATATTTTTAAATGATTATTACAAATCGCTTGAATCCCTGCCTGAGCCGTTCTCTCCATTTAATAAATATTACGGAAATCTTTCCAAAAATGAGAGAGAACTCTGGACTACGATTTATCCGGTCTGCGCATCTTCAAGAAAAGAGCATAAAGAAAAAAATGAGAGCGCTAAAGAGATCCTTTTAAAAACACGCAGATGGTGCCTGGATGAGATTGAAAAAGCTCTCAGGCAAAAATAATCCCTGCATAACCTACAAAAGAGTCTGCCGGCGATATATCATAACTTGTGTGGTAGCTTAATAATTTCCCGTTTTTGCATTTTTTTAAAAGCGCGTATTCAGCAGCCAGCCCGGCAGCGCCGGCAGAACAGGCAGACATATTGGTCCTGCTGTGTTCTATTGCCCTCTCAATCTGATACTCTGAGATATAATCAATAAATTCCCTGTCATTAACTTTTTTTACCCATTCAAGCCCCTCTTTCCCTGTTCCATGGGGGTGGAAGCCGTAGTTATATCCGTAATGGGTAAGATCGGTTGAACCTGCGACTGCAATCTTTTTTTTGTGATTTTCCGAATAATCATAGATATTTCTAGCGATTTTGATAATTATTTCATAGTTTGCAGGCATCCTAAGCCACAGCACTTTGCATTCAGGAAATAGATATTTTATTATGGGAAGGTTTATTTCAACAGTATTGTCAGGATAGCTGTCAAGATAAAAAGTTGTTTCATCTGATAAAAACGAAAGAAGTTCAAGATCGCTTTTAACAGTACCTATGGTTGCGTTGTAAGTTTCTTCCTTAGCCGCAAGCGGGCGGTCATTTACTCCAAGATGGCCGCCGGCTATAACTATTGTCTCGACATCACGGGGAATCGCAGAGAAGGCCTGAAAAGCAGTTTCACCTGAAAATGCCCAGCCGGCATGCGGAACAATAACAGATTTGGCTTTTAGTTTTTCTTCAAGCTTTTTCTTTTTATCCCATTTTTCAAGTATTTCAAGTACATCGTTTTTGCTTCCGGGATACCATCCGTCAGGAAGGATTCTTTTTCTTGTTTTTTCGTTCATATAAAATAATTATACCATAATTTTAATTTATTGCAAAAAAAGGTAAAAAAAAATGATTCACATAACATAAAATATAGGTAATACTATTTATATGAAAAACAGATATTATTCAAATTATATTATTCTAAGCAATATTTTTTTCATTATCCTGATTGCGTTTTCCATATTTTCAATAAACCGCAAATACAACTCAGGCAGGGAAGAGGGAATAAGTTATTTAAATAAAATAAAAAGCGATATAACAACCCTGT
>JAVEZE010000120.1:0-8321 GCA_034003145.1 Spirochaetia bacterium | reverse complement strand
TTTAAATTTTGATGCAATAGATACAATAGATTTAATAGACTTTATAGTTGCAGCAGATGCAACAGGAGAGGTAAATATATTTAGACAGGTGTAAACTTGAACATCAGGTAATTTACGTGTAGCATAAACTAATATGACAACCTTGAAATACAATTTAAACCAATTCGGCGGCGCAGTTATTGATCCAACATCCTTGCCGGAAAATATTGATGAATTTGCAGCACAGCTGTCAGAAACAATTCCAGTTCTCAAAAAAGAAAATGTTAAAGTCATCTGGATGAGCATACCAATCGAAAAATCATTTTTAATTCACAAAGCAGTTGAAGCCGGTTTTATTTACCACCACGCAGACAGCAGTTCTCTTGAGCTCACTCTTGCCCTGACTGACGGGTCATTTATTCCCCCTTACGCGTCACACTACATTGGAGCAGGAGGCGTTGTACTGGATAATGATAAAAACCTTCTGGTAATTGTAGAAAAATACAGAGGCAATTATAAAAGGCATTATAAACTTCCCGGCGGAACGCTCAGGGAGGGAGAACATATTTCAGATGCTGTATGCAGGGAAGTTCTGGAAGAAACCGGGATAAGAACCGAGTTCCAGTTCCTCTCTTGCCTGCGTCACTGGCATGGATACAGATACGGCAAATCTGATATCTACTTTGTATGCCGGCTAAAACCCTTGTCCCATGACATAACAATAGAGGCAGCAGAGATTGAGGAAGCCTTATGGGTGCCTGTGGATGAATACCTTGCATCTTCTGAAACTCATCCATTTAACAAACGGATCGTTTCATCAGCCTTACACGGGAAAGGGATATGCATGGAAGAAATAACAGGGTATGGGAAAAAAGAAACCCACGAGATGCTTTTCTCAAGATAAATAAAAACCCCGAAGCAGCTGGAAGATTTGGGGAAATCCCTGCATCTTTTTTTTGCAGTCACCTTGTATTTCCTGTTATGTAATTTTTATTTCAAGCTATAAGTAAAACTGCATTTCTGCAGGGTCGGGCTATCCGCTCCAATTCCTCAGTCCATCTCTTCAACATGGCCTTGCGGGATTTCCGCTCCTATCCCTTTTCCATAATTTCAAAAATACTTTTTTTTCCTGCTTTCTAAGTTGAACTTTTTCTTATAGTGTTGAATAAGGAATAGATTCATGAAGTGAAATGAACCTTTGAAATTTTATTTAGTTCTTTTTCCTTTTTTTCCAATAAAGTTTCAAGATCATATCTACTCTGCATATTCATCCAGAACTCTGCTGTATTACCAAAAAAACGGGAAAACCTCAAAGCTGTATCAGCCGTAATCTTTCTTTTCCCCTTGATAATAGCTGCTATCCTGGGAGGATCTACATAAATGCTTTTTGCAAGTGCATAAGGAGTAATGCCCATTGGTTCAAGAAACTCTTCTTTCAAAATTTCACCTGGAGTAGATAACTCTATTGATCGTTTATTCTTATGCTGCATTGTCCTTCTCTATCACCTCTTAATGCTTCTAATTTGTTTCCTGGAGGTATTCTCAAATCATTAATATTTAAAGCATCTTCCAGAAATCCAAGTTTTCTTCTTGCTAATTTAAATATATCAGCAGGAAATCCCTTGACTCGTTTACGATCCCACACACTTTCAGTCAAATTATCTTTGAAACATTTAATCACAACTAATTATAGCTCAAAACACTATTAGCGTCAAACACTATCAATATTTATCAGGATTTATACGGTATTATTGCTTGAGAAATTCTTCCTGATAAAAAAGAAATAAGAAAAGCATTATTATCAAAAATTGCTGATTACGAAGATACAGTAATCGATGAATCAGTTAAAAATGAAAAAATTGAGTATATAATTACAAGAGATTTAAATGCTTTCAAGACTTCCAATGGTAAGGCAATAACACCAGAGGAATATTTAACTAGGTTTGCCGGGGAGTAACCTTTACTGGTTCGAAAGAAATTGTAAGTTCATAAATCTTCTTGAAATAATTCATTCTCCCAGGGGTATGATGGCGTTGCCGGAAATAAAATCAAAAGCGGTCGATAAGGCAGTGAAAAACGTCGGATTATGAGATAACCCCCATTTTAAGGCAAAAAATCGTCAAAGCCCTGAAATGACAGGTACTATCTGTTAATTTTTAAAAAATCCTCTATAATAACAAAAAAATCATTTGTCAGAGAATATTTGGGAAAAACTATATCACTTTTGACATGGCAGTTAAAAATTAAATAATCGATATTGAACTTTTTTAATAAATCAGGAGGCATTTTTATTCTTTATATTTGATTTTTAATAAAATTATGATGTATTTTAAAGGTTAGGTAATATATGGAATGGGAAAAAATTATAATGGCAAAAACTTTTCAAATTATGACAGTATCGATGGTCATGATGATGCTTATTTCATGCCGAAACCCTGATGACAGTTCAATTATTACTGTGGATCAGTTAAATACTACTGCACCTGCTGCTCCAGTCAAAATCTGTTTTATCCATCATAGTACAGGCAGCGCATGGATTTCTTCAAGCAATGGCGGACTTGGGACAGCTCTGAATAATAATAATTATTATGTTACAGAGTGCGATTACGGCTGGGACGCAGAACTTAACGATAACCTTGGCGACCGGACCGATACAAAAGACTGGCCTGAATGGTTCACTGAGGTAAAAATGCCCAATATTTATGCCAATAATTCCCATTTTGACTATCCATCCAATACCATCAGTAATCCCGGCGGTGAAAATGAAATTATTATGTTTAAGTCCTGTTATCCCAATAGTGAGGTAGGACTTTCAATTGATGATGAAAAAATTATTTATAATGGACTATTGCCTTATTTTGCCGCTCATACTGATAAAATGTTTGTGCTCGTTATACCTCCTCCGGAGATCGTGATAGATAGCGCACCATTAACACGAAAGCTCTCCAACTGGCTTGTGGACAGAAACACAGGCTGGCTTGCCGGATATGCATATTATAATGTATATGCTTTTAATTATTATAATATTCTTACCGACGCCTATAACCATCACTGGGTTAATACAGATGGTTATGAGGAGAATATTGTGACAGGCAGTCCTGCAGACCGGGACCATCCCGATGAGCTTTATTATCCCACAGCCGACGATCATCCTTCGGCAGCAGGGCATCAGAAGGCGACTGCGGAACTCCTGCCTCTCTTAAACGGGTGGTATCATCTCTGGAAGGGAAATTAATCTAATTAAAATTGTTGAGGCTGTCCTGAAAAGTCGGGACAGTTTTTACTAAAATAGTTTTATTAAGAATGGTCTATTATTTCTGCTTTTAAAATGATTTTACTCATAAAATCCAGTCGCAATTGATAAACGGGAAGAGGTGTATAAGAAATGGCAGTAATATCAATAAGATTAAACTCTATTGGATAAAACTTACGAATTTATGATAGTATTTGTCAATGAAAAAGAGAGATGATTCTGCTGATTCTGCAATTTTGGAAAACCTGCTTTTCCCGAAAACAGAAGATGAAAACCCTGCCTATCTTACAGATCAGCTTATTACATATATTGGAAACAAGAGGTCTCTCCTTGATTTTATAGGAAACGGTTTGTCCCATGTAAAAAAAAGATTAAACCGCGAAAAGCTTTCTGTTTTTGATGTTTTCTCAGGGTCAGGGATTGTCTCAAGATATTTTAAAAAACATTCAGATTTACTTGTTGTAAATGATCTTGAAAAGTATGCAGAGGTTATCAGCAGATGCTATCTTTCAAACGCTGATGAAATTGATTTAAGTCACCTAAAAAAACTGTATAAGTATCTCCTTTCCGAACTTGATAATCACCCTTTGCAATCCGGTATCATAAGCTGCAATTATGCGCCCATGGACAGCAGTAAGATACTAAAAGGAGAGCGGGTTTTTTATACAGTCAGAAATGCAAAATATATTGATACAGCCCGCCTTTTAATTGATAAAATAGATGAAAAATATCAGCATTACTTTCTCTCTCCCCTCCTTTCAGAGGCTTCCATTCACGCAAATACTGCAGGGGTATTTAAAGGATATTATAAATGCAGAAAATCAGGGATCGGGCAGTTTGGAGGGACTAACGGAGATGCTCTTTCTAGAATAACAGGGGACATAAATCTTCAGTTTCCGGTTTTCAGCAATTTCAGCTGCAGGACTCTGATTTTAAGAGGAGATGCGGCCGTGATTGCAGATAAAGCGCCAGAGGTTGATATAGCATACCTTGACCCGCCTTATAATCAGCACCCGTACGGCTCTAATTACTTTATGCTTAATCTTATAGCTGATTACAAAATGCCTGAAAGGATAAGCAGCGTATCAGGGATTCCTGAAAACTGGAACAGATCATCCTATAACAATAAGGCTGATTCCTATAACGCTTTTAAAGAGCTTGCATCAAAGCTTAAGGCAAAATATCTTTTAATTTCATTTAACTCGGAAGGTTTTATATCACTTGACGTGATGGTTGATATGCTTGAAAAGATCGGGAAAGTTACAGTGCTTGAAACAAAATACAATACATTCCGCGGCAGCAGAAACCTTAAAAACCGGGATATTCATGTAAAAGAGTTTCTCTATCTGGTTGAAAAATACTGATGCTGATAATTAAAAAGTGTACAGCAGTAAAAACTGCAGACAAAACCTATTTCAAAATTACAGCATCACTATCCCCTTCCAGTATCTTTTTAATGTTCTCATAAAACCAGGTGAATCGCTTTTTGTAGGATGATATATAATCAGGCTCCCCTGCTGTGTGGGGAGATAAAAGCACGTTATCAAGTTCCCTCAGCCTGCTGCCGGGGGGAAGCGGTTCTGTTTTAAACACATCAAGGGCCGCCCCGCCAATCATCTTTTTTTCAAGCGCATTAATAAGCGCATCCTCATCAACAAGATTTCCACGAGCAGTATTTATAAGTAAGGCATTCTTTTTCATCTTGGAAAGTTCTTTTTTTCCTATAAAGCCTTTTGTTTCAGCAGTTGAGGCAAGATGAAGTGTGATCACATCTGATTCACGCATCAGCGCATCTTTGTCCACCCTTTCTATCTTGATACTGGCAGGAGAATTTACAGGGTTTCTTGAAAAAACCAGAATCCTCATTCCGAATGCTGATGCGATTTGTGCGACACGCTTTCCTATATTTCCGTAACCTGCGATCCCGATTGTCATATCTTCAAGCGATCTGCCTTTTTTTTCCCTAGACCATGTCCCGCTTTTCATCTCAGCGTCAAGCGGAGCGATTCTCTTGAACCATGTTAGAAGAAAAGCAAAAACATGCTCTGCCACCGCTTTTGAGTTCACTCCCGGAGCGTTGGCCGCAATTATTCCTTTACTGCGGACAGAGACAAGATCAATATTGTCATACCCTGCCCCTGACTGTATGATTTTAAGCTTTTTTGCAGATTCAATCATCTGCGCTGTAACATTGCTGTTTTCAGGAATAAGCACATCGCAGGAGAGGATTTCCCTCTCCTGTAATTCATCCCCGGGAGGGGAAGCTGTAACGATCCAGTCTGAGGGAAAACACCCCTTTATAACATTGAAAACCCTCTCCTCATACTTTTTAAGGATCAGGACCCGTATGTTATCATTTTCAACAGTCATCAGAGAACGACCTTATATAAAGAGATTTATCCGTGCATCAGATGCGCTTTCAAGATAGTTTGCAACTCCTCCGATCTCAGCCGCGTCAATCAGTTCTTCCCTTTTTATTCCCATAACATCCATTGACATCTGGCATGCGATAATCCTGATTCCGCTGCCTACCGCGTTTTCAAGCATGGTATTTAAGGTATCTATTTTCTGATTTTTCATAATCATTCTCATCATTGCTGATCCCATTCCGCCCATATTCATTTTTGACAGCTTGAGTTTAGCGCTGCTTGAGGGGAGCATAACAGAGAACATTTTACCTATAAGACTTTTCCTTACAGCAGGTTTTTTCATCTTTTTGATTATGTTAAGGCCCCAGAATGTATAAAATATTGTCACCTTTTTCCCCGCAGAAAGAGCGCCGTTAGCGATTACCAAAGATGCGAGTGCTTTATCCATATCATCGGAAAAACTTATCAGTGTAACATCCTGTGCGCCGGAATTAACGATAAAACCCTGATCTCTTGAGGGGGCTGTACCACCTGACTTTTCAACAACTGCAGTGATAATCCCTTTTTCAGATGATGTGCTGATCAGTTTATTGCCTGTCATGTTGCACCATGATTTAATATCTTTCTCAAATCCGGGATCAGATGCTTTTTCAATAATCCTCTCTCCAGCAGCGAGTTTGTCAATCTCTTTTTTTAGTTTCATAATCGGTCCCGGGCACTGAAGGCCGCAGGCATCAAGTTCAATAGTTTTTACATTGTGCAATATATTATTCACTTCCATTTTCATATCTCCATCAATCCGGCATGCTTTTAGAGTCTCGCTCCTGTTGTCCTGTTCTGAAGAGGCGGATAAATATACTTTAAGTCCGCCTGAAAGTATCGCGGCATCATACCCGTTCTGCTTTAACACCCTTTCCACAAGATAGGAGCGCAGTCCTACCATGCAGAGAACTATTATTTTTTTATCTTTGGGGATTTCATTTAATCTTGACCTTATCTCTTCTTTCGGGATATGAAGCGCACCTTCTATTCCGCTTAGTTCTGTCTCATCCCAGGTCCTTACATCAAGAAGAAAGATTGAGTCATCTTTTTTATCTATTTTTTCCTTAAGATCTGCCCATGTAATGTGGTCTGTTCTGCCGAGAAGAAGGTTTTCCGCGGTAAAGCCTAAAATATTTACAGGATCCTTGCTTGCTGAATAGGGAGGGGCATAACCATGTTCAAGTTCGGTAAGATCATTTACTGTTCCCCCGAACCTCAGCACCGATGCTATCATCTCTATCCGTTTGTCAGCCCCTTCATAGCCTATTACCTGCCCCCCGTATAGTTTTCCCTGGGGAGAAAAGATAAGTTTTAACGTAAGAGGCATTGCTCCGGGATAATACCCGGCGTGGGAGAAACCGTGGGTTATAACAGTTTTATACTCTAGCCCGTCCCTCTTCAATGCTTTTTCAGAATATCCGGTTGAAGCTACAGTAAGATCAAAAACCTTTGCTACCGCGGTTCCGATAGCGCCTTTGTATTTTATTCCCGCGTTATAGGCAATATTATCTGCTGCTATCCTTGCCTGCTTGCCTGCAGGGCCGGCAAGTGGAACTACAACATATTTACCGGAAATCGGGGATATTGTTTCAACCGCATCCCCTACAGCGTAAATATCAGGGTCAGATGTCTGCATATATTCATTGACCCGTATCCCTCGTCCTGTAACAAGGCCGGCATTAACTGCCAGCGTTATCTCCGGCTTAATTCCGGCAGAGAATATTATCATATCCGCGTCTATTGTTGTCCCGCAGTTAAGATGGGCTTTCATGCTTGAGCCGTTTTTCTCTATCTTTTTAATCCCTTCGTTAAGAAAAAGACCTATACCTTTTAATTTAAGATGTTCATGCACTATGGATGCCATTTCAAAATCAACAGTTGTCATTACCTGGCCCAAAAGTTCAACAACAGAGGTTTTTATCCCTCTTTCCGCAAGATTTTCCGCGATTTCAACACCGATAAAACCGCCTCCTACAATAAGGGCGGTTGATGGCTTGCTTTCATCTGTATATTTTTTGATCCTGTCTATATCAGGTACACCTCTTACGGAAAAGATGTTCTCATTGTCTGCACCAGGGATAGGAGGAATAAAAGGCTCTGCTCCAGGGGAGAGAACAAGTTTGTCATATCTGTCTTCCTTAAGCTCACCTGTTTTAAGATCTTTAATCTTTAAAATGCGGTTTTCCCTGTCAATTGAAAGGACTTCATGTAAAACATTTACTTCAATATTTAGTGTTTCTTTGAAACTTTTCGGGCTTTCAACAAAAAGACTTTCCCTCTCTTTTATTACCTCTCCAAGATAATAAGGAAGACCGCAGTTGGCGTATGATATAAATTCCCCCCGCTCATATATTACAACATCATCCTTTTCTGCATTTCTTCTTAACCTTGCCGCAGCGGCAGCACCGCCGGCGACTCCTCCAATCATGATATAGCGCATAACACTCCTCTGTATATTGTTTTCTTTATATTTATTTATTGTAATATACATTTTAAATAAAATAATATCAATAATTTTTTCTTTTTGGTGATGACGATTTACAGTATCATGGATTATAATCCTGAATAAAGAGGACTGATATGAAAAAAAAGATTATTATTTTAACAGTTTCTGCCATGCTGGAGCTTATAACTTCATGCGCGTCATTTAAATCTATATTCAAGGAACCTGAAATGTC
>JAVEZE010000119.1:0-8397 GCA_034003145.1 Spirochaetia bacterium | reverse complement strand
CTATCTGGAAAAAAATGCTTCAGAGTTAAAAGAGGAAAGAATACTTTATCACGACTTTACCCCTGTTATGCAGCATGAGGTTTACTATACATCTGATGGAAAAATTGAAAGAGAAATAACAAGGGATGACAATACTGTAACAGAAAAAAAATATAAAAATATGCTTTTTTATGAGGAGAAGATAATTAACCCAGATAAAACCGGCATTATAAAAAAGTATAAATATAATGAAAAAAACCAGCTGTATGCGGTAGAAGAATTTACCCTCGACGGAGTTCCTGCAAATAGCGTAACCTATGAAAGAGATCCCAAAGGAAGGATAATTTCTGTTGTAAGGGTTGTTTCAGGAGTAAAAGAATCACGTGATGAACTGGTCTCAAAATACAGGTTTTCAGGGCGTAATCTGACTGAAGAGTGGCACGGAAGCAGTGATTCAACCGGAAGTTTTATATATTACAATTCAGACGGTAAAATATCCGGAATAATACAAAAAAAAGAAGGGGAAACTGTTTCTGAAAAAAGATATTATTATGAAAACAGCGGCGCGTACAGAACCGAAGAGTTAATAACCGGTGTTTCCGGTGTAAATGAAAAAAACGTTCAGTATTATGATACTGATGGAAATATTTCTGAGGAAATATTATTTCGTGATGATAAAGCAGTTCTTAAAACTGCCAATTTTTATAGTGATAACAGGATTATTAAAAAGATTACCACAAGTCCCAGAGGAACTGAACGGTATCTGTATGAATATTCAGGCGATAAAGTTTCAGGTGAAAAAATGTTTTTTAATGGAGAACTGGTTTACGAAAAAATATATACTGATGATGAAAATTATTATGAGGATAATTATTCTGCCGGAAAAAGATATTCAAGAAAATACTTTAAAAATGGTGAAAAAATCAAGACTGAAACATGGTAAACAAATGGACAATATTTCTTGCTGACCGATATATAAGGGCAAGAAGAACTGAAAAGAAAAATACGACACAAAAACTTTCAATACTTGGTCTTTCTGCAGGTGTTATTACACTTGTAGCTGTAATGTCGATTATGAACGGACTGCAGCTTGGATTTATCAATGATATCCTTGAAATTGAATCATACCATCTGCGTATCAACAATCCTGCCGATGTGAATAAGACAAAAAATATTCTTGCTGCTATCCCTTCTGTTGCAAGCCAAACTGTGTTCAGCGATGTGCAGACACTCCTGCAGGGGAGAAGCTCAAAACTTGAGCCTGTTGTTGTAAGGATGATGGAAGACAGCAAAGATGCGCATGATAAGGGATTTATGACTCATCTTGGAATTATTGAAGGTGAGTTTGATATAGGGGGGGGATATAAGGCTGTAATCGGCAATGAACTTGCCAAATATCTCCATGTGTCAGCAGGAAACACAATAAACATTGTCTCCCTTTCCGGCAGTTCATTCACCTCCTTGTGTCCAGGGACACTTGAACTGACAATTACAGGGGTATTCCAGTCAGGATATTATGAATTTGACAGGGGAATGGTTTTTATTTCAGATATCCATGCCCCCATGCTTAATCCCGGTACAGCAGAGGGAGAAAAAATTATCGGAATCAAGCTTAAAAATCAGTACAGGGATATGGAACTGCTTGCATCGCTTAAAACAAAGCTGCCGGATGGAAAAGTTGTTTCATGGCGCGAGTACAATAAATCTTTTTTCAGTGCGCTCAGGATTGAAAAGATTACAATGATGCTATTAATTGCACTTATTTTTGTTGTAATCGGTGTAAATATATTTAATTCGATTAAAAGAACAGTAGCAGAAAAGCTTGAAGATATTGCGGTGCTTTACTCTCTTGGAGCGCCTGACAGGTCAGTTAAGAGGATATTTCTTATTGAAGGGGTAATTATAGGGATTGCGGGGGGTGGCTTCGGAATAGCAGGCGGCCTGCTTCTCATAATAAACATAAATGAATTATTTGCAATTACAGGGCAGATCCTTTCAGGTTTATCTTTCTTCGTAAGCTATCTTGCCTCAGCTTCCGGTTTCTTTCAATCATCCTCATTTACCCTTTTTCCTGAAGATTATTTTTATCTTACCGAGATACCTGTGAGAATACTTCTCCCTGAAATGGTCCTGATTTTCATATTCGCGTTTCTTTCCGCAGTTTTATCTGCATGGTTTGCGTCAAAAAAACTTTCTGTAAAAAATCCTGCTGAATATCTGAGGTATGAATAATGGATAATGTAGTTGAAATAAAAAATCTGTTTAAAAAATACAAGAACGGTACAGATGATCTTGTAATTCTTGATCAGCTAGACTTGACACTTGAAAAAGGGAAAAAACTTATAATTACCGGGGAAAGCGGATGCGGAAAAAGCACCCTGCTTAACATTATGGGCGGCCTTGACCGGGGAAGCGGCGGGGTAGTGAAAATCTGCGGAGCTGATATAGAGCAGCTTGAAGAAAATGAACTATACAACTTCCGCAACAGGATAACAGGCTTTGTTTTTCAGTTTCATTATCTTTTAAAAGAACTTACCGCAGCTGAAAATGTAATGATGCCCATGTTTATAAGGGGAGAGACGAAAAAAAAGTCACTTGAGGAGGCTGAAAAGCTTCTCGTGAAAGTTAATCTGGCAGAAAGAAGCTCTTTTTATCCATACCAGCTTTCAGGGGGAGAGAGGCAGAGAGTCGCTGTCGCAAGAGCATTAATAAATAATCCTTCCATTCTCCTCGCGGATGAACCGACCGGAAACCTGGATGAAAAAAACTCAAGGATTGTGGAAGAGCTCCTTTTTACCCTTGTCGAAGAGCAGGGGACTACACTGGTTATGGTAACACATGACACTTCTCTTTCAGCCAGAGGCGATATAACCATGAAGCTTGAAAGGGGAAGACTAAAGGAAATATGAAAGTAAAAATCTCGTTATTCCTTGCCTTGAAATTCTTTTCAAGCAAAAACAGAGACAAGAATCTGTTCAGGCATATAAGAGGGGCGGTAATCGGCATAGCGTTAAGCCTGGTTCCTCTTGTCATAGTACTTGAAGTTACAGACGGAATGATAGAAGGGATAACCAGAAGATATATTGAGGTTGGGAGTTATCATTATCAGGCAAGAGATCTTCAGGATACAGATGCTGATTTTAATGATATAGTTAAAAATCTGCAAGGTATTGATCTTGTTGAAAACGCGTTTACATTTATCCAGGAGACCTGCCTGATTTATACAAAAGATGGCAGAACCGGTGTATCTGTAAGAGGGCTTCCTGAAAACCTTTATGACAATGATATTAGCCTTAAAAAATATCTTGTTTTTTCAGAAGGAAATTTCACACTCGATTCTGACGCAATTCTCCTTAGCAGCAGCATTGCCCAAAAAACCGGAGCATCTGTAGGTGATGAAATAAAGCTCCTGACAGCATATAATCAGCCGGGGAGGCCAATGGTGCTCCGCCCAGCAAGATTTATTGTAAAAGGGGTCTTTACGACAGGCTACAGGGAACTTGATGAGGTCAGCGTCTATATAAATTACGACAGGGCATCTTCACTGTTCAGGGGAGCCAGTCCTCCGTATATCGGCATTAAGGTAAAAGATCCTTATAAGTCAGGCAGTTTATACGGTGATAAAACAGCAGAATTGCTGCGCAGTTATTTGCCTCAAACCTTTCTTTTGAATTCGTGGTACAGGCTGAATTACACTTTGTTCAAAAGCCTTGAAACTACCAAAAAACTTTTAATGCTGATAATGATACTAATCCTTTGTGTCGCATCCCTTAATATTTCCTCCGCCATGATCATGATGGTCCTTTCAAGAAGAAAGGAAATCGCGATCCTTAAAAGCATAGGTTTTTCACAAAACAATATTGCATTTGCCTTTCTAGCCACAGGTATCCTGATCGGCATAGCAGGGACTTTTATTGGAATGGTTGCCGGAATAGCAGCCTCGCTTCATATAAACTGGATAATCGGGACAATTGAAAAACTGATAAATATTTTTATCGGCTCAGGATACCATGTGCTTAGTTTTTTCAGGAATACAGAGTATGGAGGATTTAAAATACTTGATTCAGGGTATTACCTTGAGCAGATTCCAGTTTCTCTTGATTATCTTGAACTTTGCTTTGCAGCAGTTATCTCCCTGCTTTTGGCGTCTGCCGCCTCTTTTCTCCCTTCTTTCAGGGCCGGGGCGATAAGACCGGTAGAGATATTGCGAAAAAGCTGAATATAGAAATATTAATATCGACAACTTCATCTATTTTTAATAACTTAATATAAAGAGGCCAGGGAAATGAAATGTGATATTTGCGGCAGCAGGAGAGCTTTGATACATATTCAGCAGATTGCCGGAAACGAAGAGATAAATATTAATATATGTGAAAAATGCGCAAAGGAAAAAGGGCTTACAATAAACAATAAAGAATTGGGGATAAGTCTTAAAAATCTTCTGGGTAATTTTGACCAGATTAAAAAAGCTGTTGAATCACGTGATAACGCAAAAACCTGCGGCACCTGCGGAACAACAATTGATCAATTGAAAAAAACAGGGAAAACAGGATGTCCTGCCTGCTACAGGGAATTCAATAATTATATAGCATCTTTTCTTAAAAAAACGGCAGGAACATCTGAACACAGAGGCAAGCATCCTTTTAGAATAAACATTTTAAGCAGAAAAATCAGGGAAATGGATAACCTTAACCTTAAGCTTAAAAATGCTGTTAAATATGAAAAATATGAGCATGCTGCTTATCTGAGAGACAGAATAAAACTTATGGAAAGACAGATAAAAAGATATGATAAATAATGAATTAAGGCTTGCCTCTGACGGCTGGTTCAGCAGGGAAGGCCAGGAGATGGATGTAATAAACTCGAGCAGAATAAGGCTTGCAAGAAATATTGAAGAGCTTGTTTTTCCCGGAAAAATGGAGAGTAAGGATTTTAACTGGTTTTATGATAAGATTATTGAAAAAACCGAAGATTTACAAGGTTATGATTTATATAATCTAAATACACTTAAGCTGCATGACAGGCAGCTCCTTGCAGAGCGCCATTATCTGAAACCAGGCGCATCATTCACAGGAGAGCAGTGCATGCTGATCAGGGATGATGAGCAGGTTGTAACTGTTTTCAATGATACAGACCATATAAGGATAAAAAGCCTGCAAAGCGGTCTTGATTTAAGAAAAGCCTATAATTACTGCAATGAAATGGATAATATTTTTGAAGATAAATTCAACTATGCGGTTTCTCCTGAATTTGGCTATCTGACAACAGATTTGACATCAGCCGGTACAGGAATGAGCGCCTCAGCAATGCTGTTTCTTCCTGCCATAAGACGGGCCGGGAAGATTGATAAAGCTTTAACTGAAATAGTCAGGGCCGGGTTTTCTGTCAGGGGTTTTACAGGTGAAAACACAGAAGAATCACTTGGCGATTTATATATTATTGATAACCAGTTTTCAATTGGACAAACAGAAGAAGAAATAATAATCCAGCTTGAAAGTGTTACCAGCCTGATTGCGGGGTATGAAAGAGAGACAAGAGAGATAATTTTTAAAAGCGACAGGTTAAATATGGAAGATGAAGTGTTCAGGGCAAAAGGGATACTTGAAAATTGCAGAAAAATATCACTTATTGAAGCAATAAGGCATCTTTCATCATTAAAATTGGGAAAATATTATAATTTAATTGACGAAAATATAACATATAGAGGAATTAATTGTTTATTATTGCAGATACAGAAATCGCATTTAATAAAAAACAAAAAGAAGATTTCTGATGAAGATACTGCACGGGCAGAATTCATACGGAACAACTTATTTATGAAGGGTTAATAACAATGTTTAAAGGATTGACAAAAAGGGCGCAGAAAATCCTGGCCCTGATAGCACAGGAAGAAGCAAAAAGATTTCACGCAGATCAGCTGCTGCCTGAGCATATAATACTTGCCTTGCTTAAGGAAGGTACTGGACAGGCTTTGAGAATATTGAAAAAACTCGGGATAGAACCGGTTCAGCTTCAGGTGGAAATAGAAAACAATATTTTCAAAAACAAGGGCGGATTTCTTCTCGGGGATGTCCCTCTTTCAAAAAGAGGGAGAAAAATTCTTGAGGATTCAGCGGAAGAGGCAAGAAAATTCAACCACGAGTATATCGGTACTGAACATCTTTTACTTGCGTCAGCCAAAGAACCTGGAAGTATTATTTCGATGTTTCTTGCAAGCCGCGGGATAACAACAGAAATCTTAAGAGATACTGTTGCTGAAATGTCGGAAATATCCAAATCTGACAGCAAGTTAAGCAAACAGATAGCTGTAAGCAAAAAAATAATTCCAGGCGCAGGAGGTAAAAACACTCCGCTCTTAAATGAATTTTCCCGTGATCTTACAGAGCTGGCATTATCAGGGCAGCTTGACCCTGTAGTTGGCAGGGAGAAAGAGATCAACAGGGTAATCCAGATAATGGCCAGAAGAACAAAAAACAACCCTATACTTCTTGGTGAACCAGGTGTAGGGAAAACCGCAATTGTTGAAGGACTTGCCACCAGGATTGCGCTTAGAAAAGCACCTGATATACTTCATGACAAAAGACTTATGATACTTGACCTCGCGTCTGTTATTGCAGGGACTAAATACAGGGGAGAATTCGAGGAACGGCTTAAAAGGATTATGAAGGAAATCAAATCAGCCGGTGATATTATTCTTTTTATTGATGAGATACACACAATTGTGGGAGCAGGAGGAGCGGAAGGAGCTATCGATGCCTCGAATATGCTTAAACCCGCATTGTCAAGAGGGGAGATACAGTGCATAGGCGCTACAACTCTAAGCGAATACAGAAAAAATATTGAAAAAGATTCCGCGCTTGAAAGAAGGTTTCAGCCTGTCCTTATTGAAGAGCCCACAGCAGATGAAACAAAAGATATTTTAAACGGAGTGAAAAAATACTATGAAGAGTTTCATAATGTAACATACACAGAACAGGCAGTTAATGTAATCACAAAGCTGGCATCCCGTTATCTTACAGACAGGCTATTGCCTGACAAGGCGATAGATATCCTGGACGAGGCTGGATCAAGAAAAAGAATTGCCACAAGTGAAAAACCTGAAGAACTTGATAATATCAACAAGCAGATTGATGACCTTAATTTTGAAAAAAAGAATTATGTCAATAATCAGGATTATGAAAAAGCAGCCTCTATCCGGGATATGATAAACACGCTGCGTGAGCAAAAAGAGGGAGTAGAATCAACATGGAAAAAAACACTGCGGCTTGAGCACAATCTGATTGATGAAAACGATATATACCAGGTTCTTGCGGAAATTACAGGAATACCGGTCGCCAGAATAGCGGAGAATGAATCAGAAAAACTTCTTAAAATTGAGGATCATCTGCATAAATCAGTGATAGGTCAGGAAGAAGCGATAACCGCGGTATCATCTGCCATAAGAAGGCGGAGGGCGGGTATTTCTTCCCATGCTAGGCCGCTTGGTTCTTTCATTTTTCTGGGGCCTACAGGTGTGGGTAAAACACTGCTTGCGAAAACACTTGCAGAGTTCATGTTCGGAACACCGGAAGCTCTTGTAAGGATAGATATGTCTGATTACATGGAAAAACACAATTCCTCAAGGCTTGTCGGCTCTCCTCCGGGATACATAGGCTATGATGAGGGGGGAGTTCTTACAGAAAAAGTTAGAAGAAAACCCTATTGTGTAATTCTTTTTGATGAAATTGAGAAAGCTCATCCTGATGTTTTCAATCTTCTTCTTCAGATACTTGAAGAAGGTGAAATACAGGATAACCTCGGGCACAGGGTCTCTTTCAGAAACGCGGTAATTATAATGACTTCAAACGCAGGAGCGAGAGATATCTCGACCGGTTTTTCTCTTGGATTCAGGCAGAATACAGATATAAGCTACAGCGAAATTAAATCTTCCGCGCTTAACGAACTAAAAAGGATTTTCAGGCCTGAATTTTTAAACCGTGTTGATGAGATTGTAGTTTTTCAGAGTTTAAACAGGGATGAGATGCACCATATTTTCGACAATATGATAAATGAGTTAAAGGAAAGGCTGTCTGAGAAAAGGCTTGAAATAGTTGTAACAGAAGAAGCCAAAAATTATCTGATTGAAAAAGGGTGGGACACGAGGTTCGGCGCAAGACCGCTTAGAAGGGTTATACAAAAAGAAGTGGAAGATATATTGTCAACAATGATAATAAGCGGTATTCTTGATGATAACTCCCGTGCTGTAGTTGATTTCAAAAACGATAAAATAAATATCCATAAGGAATAGATTTACACTTGAAAAAAAAAATACATGAATTTATATTCTTAATTAAATGAATCTTGAATTATTTATACTGGGATGCGGTGGTATGATGCCTTTACCGGGAAGACATCTTACATCAGTTCTTTTGCGGAGAG
>JAVEZE010000118.1:2136-8492 GCA_034003145.1 Spirochaetia bacterium | reverse complement strand
TATAATATCAGCAAACTTCTTGAGAAACAGGAAAATAGAGAAACAGGAAAATAGAGCAACAGAGAAGTGGCACTCGGGAAAATGGCAGATTTTGAATGGGGGGGGGGGGGATCAGGTTAAACTATTTCCCCTCAGTACCAGTCTATGATTTTTTATGTGCCTGATAGATTTATAAAGCTTTTTTTCTGCCTCAAATACTTTGTCAGTCCCTTTTTCCCTGCTGTCTGATATGATAATATTACCCCATGTCTGATGAACTAATTAAAACCATAAAAGATGATTTTGACTTTAAAAGAAACATTACCCACTGGGAAACTATCAAGGCAAGGGAAGGGATCTACTCGGAATTCCCTGATGCTGCTGATCCTTTAATACGCAAAATATATGAAAAACGGGGGATAACACGGCTTTATACCCATCAGAGGCGCTGCTTCGATCTGGTGCGTGAGGGGAAGAACACAGTTGTTGTAACTCCTACCGCATCAGGCAAAACATTATGCTACAATCTGCCTGTAATCGATCATCTTCTTAAAAATCCTGAGGCAAGGGCCCTATACCTCTTTCCGACCAAGGCCCTGTCGCAGGATCAGCAGTCAGAGCTCAATGAAGTGCTTTTGTCTAAGGATCTTCCGATAAGGAGTGTCACCTACGACGGTGATACCCCTTCCTCGGTGAGGGTTTCAGCCCGCGACGGCGGGAGAATCATTATAACAAACCCTGATATGCTCCATTCCGGCATAATGCCTAACCATCCCAAATGGATCAAATTCCTTTCCAATGTGAAGTTCATTGTAATAGATGAGGTCCATATTTACCGCGGGGTTTTCGGCTCTCATGTAACCAATGTAATAAGGCGCCTGAAGCGGATATGCCGGTTTTACGGATCAGACCCGCTGTTTATCTGCTGCAGCGCGACAATAGGAAATCCCCTGGAATTGACTGAGAAGATAATTGAAACTGATGCTGTTCTTGTTGATGAAAACGGCTCTCCATCAGGCGAGAAGCATTTCATACTCTATAACCCTCCTCTGGTGGATGCTGTTCAGGGAATAAGGCGGGGAGTTGTGCTTGAATCGCAAAGCCTTGCCCTTAAATTCCTGCTGCAGGGGATAAAAACCATTGTATTCTGCCGCTCGCGGATAAGGACAGAACTTATCGCAGGCTACATAAACCAGCGCCTTAAAAACGTTTTTAACGATAACAACAGGGTGAGGGTCGAATCATACAGGGGAGGATATCTGCCAGGCGAAAGGCGGGAGATAGAAAAAGGGCTAAGAAACGGTGAGATACAGGGTGTGGTATCGACCAACGCGCTTGAGCTGGGAATAGATATCGGCGGGCTTGACGCGTCGATCATGGCCGGTTTTCCCGGAAGCATCTCATCCTCCTGGCAGCAGGCAGGCCGCGCGGGGCGGCGCGCGTCATCATCTGTTTCTGTCCTTATCGCCTCAAATGCTCCTGTTGACCAGTATGTTATCGGCCACCCCGACTACTTTTTCGGCCGCAACCCAGAGTCTGCCTGGATAGACCCGGATAACATCTATATCCAGCTTGACCACTTGAAATGCGCAGCTTTCGAGCTCCCCTTTGCAGAAGATGAGATTTTCGGGAAAAGAACGGGTGAACTTCTCTCATACCTTGAAGAGGAGGGCATCTTGAGGCGCACCGGAGGCAAATACTACTGGGCCGACCGCTCATACCCCGCGGAGTCTGTATCGCTTAGGAGCGCCACCAGCGAGAACGTGGTTATCATAGATACGACTAACGGTAAAAATACCGTGATTGGGGAGATGGACAGGCCGTCTGCCAAGGAAATGCTTTTTGACAACGCTGTCTACATTCACAGGGGAGAGCAGTTCATAGTAAAAAAACTTGATATTGAAAACAAAAAATGCCTGGTTGAAAACTCTGATCTAAACTATTACACCGACGCTGTCGTTAAATCTGATATCAAGCTCCTTACAGAGGATAAAAGCGCTGTAAAATCAGGGGTAAGGATCGCAGAGGGCGATGTCCTTGTCCGCAAACAGGTGACGAAATTCAAGAAGATCAAGTATATGAGCCATGAGAATATCGGGTTTGGTGAAATATCACTGCCGGAAGAAGAGATGCACACAAGAAGTGTCATCTTTATATTCGATGATAACACCTCTTCCCGCACAGCGTTTGATAAAATACCGGATGAGCTTAAGGAACATGTAATCGGCCGGATTGGAAGCCTGATAAAAAACGTCTCTCCCGTCTTTCTCCTTTGCGACAGCCGCGATATTGGATTCGCGGAACGCCTTCGCGACCCCCACTTTGGAAAAGCATGTATCTATATCTATGACAACTATCCCGGCGGTACAGGGCTTGCGGAGGGGCTTTCAAGGATAACTGATGAAGTCCTGAATGCCTCTTTTGAGAGAATAAGAAGCTGCCCGTGCAACGCGGGGTGCCCGTCCTGCATAGGACCAGATGATGATGCATCGGTAACGCAGAATAAAAAAGAGCAGATAATAGCGTTTTTCAGCGGGTGGCTGGGGAAAAAATGAACCCTTCGGATTTACGGTCAAGACTGGATGCGATAAAAGACAGAGACAGTACCCCTTCTGTTGAGGTAAAAGGAACTGGAGGAGACCAGGCTTTGCCGCTTGCGGAAAAAGGATTGACTGAAAACGGCTGGAACCGGATTGCCGGCATGGTTTATGAAAAAACCAGTTATTGCGATAATCCGCTCCACGGTATAATCTCTGATTTTCTTCTTCCGGAAGAAGCTGATGCCTCCCGATTTGTTTTTTATGACTGCGAGACAACAGGTCTTTCAGGCGGCGCCGGAAACATGGTTTTTCTTATCGGCTTCGGCATTCCTGAAGGAAATAAATTAAGGACTGTACAGATAATGCTTACAGACTTTCCCGGAGAGCCGGCGTTTCTTGAGGCACTGGACAGGTATATAAGCCCTGACAAAATCTATGTTTCCTATAACGGTCGTAGTTTTGATACCAATATTCTTAAAAGCAGGCACGCTATGAACGGGATGAGGATGGAATTCGGTTTTCAGCTTGACCTCCTTTATCCTGCCCGCAGATTGTGGAAAAACATTATTGGCAGCTGCTCTCTGGGTGATATAGAAAAAAATATCCTCCTTAAAAATCGCGCCCTTGATGTGCCAGGTTTTATGGTTCCAGACTTTTACTTTGAATTCATAAAATCAGGCATTTGGTCTTCTATCGAAAGGGTAATCTCCCACCATCTTGATGATATACAAAGCCTTGCGCAGCTTTTATCAGTTTTTGAAAAGATTTATGAAAATCCCTTAAGCTTTAGAAAAGTTGACAGGGCAGGTCTTGCACGGCTTCTGATGGATCGTCATCCTGATGATGCAGTAAACGTACTCTGCGCCGGGTTTGATGAGGGAAGCCTGCGCTCCGCGGTTGAGCTTGGGCTTCACTACAAAAGACGCGGGAGCTACAGCGCTGCCTGTCTGGTTTGGAGGAGAATGTGGGAAGCTGGGCAGAATATTTTTGCAGGGGTTGAGCTTGCAAAGCACTATGAGCACAGGGAAAAAAAGATAGACAAGGCGCTTTTTATAACAAGGGATGTTCTTTCACTCGAAAGAATCAGGATAAGGGCTATTCTGCCTGAACTTGAAAAGAGGCGGGCGCGGCTTGAGGGTAAACTTGAAAAGAGCTTTACATCATCTGATATTAAGGATCAGGATTTGCTATGAGAATATTATTTTGATATTAAATGTTTACAGAGCAGTTCAACAAAGTATGGGGAATACTCAATATTGAATTCCGCTACAGTAAGGCCCGGCATCCTGTTGAGTTCATGATGTTTTACCAAGGTTCCTTTTATATCAAAAGAGTGTTTCCCGTAAAATATTTTTATCTGTCTGGCTTCCTCTGGGCGGGATTGAAAAGATTTGGAAAGTGAATTGACAAGCAGAAAAATTTTGGTAAGTGATAGTTTGATAATCAAACATTTTTCATTGTTTATTGATATGATTTCTTTAATCGAGATTTCTTTCAATGAGTTTCTATCAAAAAATACTGTCCCTATCCCTTTTTTATTATAAATATCCATAATTCTTTTATTATTGATAAACAGATTGATAAGTACTTCCTGGTAGATTCCTGAGATTGAGATAATATCAAAATCAGCTATCCAGGCATTAGCAGGTTTTTCCAGCTGCTTTGCATTTGAATAATTAATCCACATATAAAATGAGGCTTTTTTATTGGGTATATAATCATTTTCAAATTTAAAATGGATGCGGATTTTTTTTTCTTTATTTTCCAGGATTCCTATTTCATCCTCATCAAGAACCAGAATTATTCTGCATTTTTTCAGAGAGAGCTCAAAAGGAATACAGTATATGTACAAATTCTCAATTGTTATAAACGTGTTGATCTGTTTTAAGCCGAGTTTGTCTATCATGTACTGATCAATTCTCAGGCTTTCATTCTCGAAGTCCTTGTAATACTTGTCAATCAGATATTTATCCATTTGTTAACTCTATAATAACTTGCTGCCTCCGGGAAGGTGGTATGTTTTCTTTATTCCTTGTATTTATCGTGAATATCCTCGAATAACTTTATATTCTCCAGCATGATCTGCGTGATGAGCGGGTCGAAAAAAGTACCTGAAGATTTTTTAATTTCCGCCCTGGTCTCTTCCTTCGACATGGCAGGCTTATAGACCCGTTTGGAGCACAGGGCATCGTAGACATCAGCGAATGCCATGATCCGCGCTTCAAGCGGAATTGCTTCCCCTGATAGTTTTGCGGGGTAACCTGTCCCGTCCCATTTTTCATGATGATGCAGGCATATCCTGCGCGCCATACGGAAGAGTTCGTTATCGCACTGTTCAAGGACCTTGTCAAAAGCTTCAGCCCCTGCGGAGGTATGCCTCTTCATGATATCATATTCATCAGGAGTAAGGCGAGCCGGCTTAAGAAGGATCGCATCAGGAACCGCGACCTTCCCCACATCGTGCAGGGGTGAGACATGATAGATGCTGTCAAGAAAGCCTGGTGTGATAACATTTTTGAAACGGGAATGACGGGATAATAAATCTGACAGTACTAAACAGTAGTTGCGTGTTCTCTCAAGGTGAGCCCCTGTTTCAGGGTCGCGGGAATCAGTCAGGTCAGCGATGGCAAACATTAGGGCGCGGTACGCGCTTAAAAGCTCGTCTGAGGTTTTTTTGGTCAATGCCGAGCAGCGCCTGGTCATGAACTTGGCTACCTGCTGTGCAAAGGAAAGGTCCTGGTCAAGCAGGGTATCAAAACTCCTGCTGTCAAGCTGCAGGCATTCTGTTTTTTCAAGTGCTTTTACTGTAGCTGATCGTGTTTCTTCTGTTATAAGAGCCATTTCCCCGAATATTTCAGGCGATTCCATTTTGCCGAGTTCCCTCTCTCCCCAGCCCATATCCCTCAGTACAGATACTTTGCCGCTCAGAATGACAAACATGCTGTCTCCGATATCACCTTCCCTGCAGATAACCTGGCCCGGATTAAATGTTATTTTTTTAAAATGACTGGTGATCAGGGATATGGAGGCCTCATTTAGATTAGAAAACAATTCGCTATTTTTCAGAACGACATTCAGGTTGTATTCCATACTGTTTATTCTCCACTCTATTTTTTCATGATATTTTACTACATAAATGCCGCAATAAACATTAATAAATTCTCCAGAGAGGTTTTTTTCTCTCACCATGATATTCAGTTTTATTAAAATAAATAGATGCTATCCGCAGTGGTATTATGATATATTCCTTTTTATGGATTGCTTTGAAAACTCCAGGTTTCTTCTTGAACTTGCAAATACAAAAATGCCTTTCGGCAAATATTCTGGATCTTACCTTGCGGATTTGCCTGAACCCTATCTTCTCTGGTTCAAGGGGAAAGGCTTTCCGGAAGGAAAGCTTGGAATGCAGCTTGAATCCATTCTTGAGATAAAACTGAACGGGCTTGAAGGGCTGCTGCGTCCTTTGCGCAGGTGATTAGAATAAAATATATCCTAAATAAAGCAGCATGATAAATAAGTTATACTATAGTTATACTTTATTATATGAAAACAGCAATATCTTTGCCTGACAGTCTATATAAAGCAGCGGAAAAAACCGCAAAAGCAATGGCTATTCCAAGGAGCCGGCTTTTCGCAATAGCTCTGGAAGAGTTCTTGCTGTCGCAATAACAATTCAGTATCAAAAAGCAGGGTTTCCCCTGACATTGGTGTTAGACAGCAAGGATTTACCAAAAAAATCCTGGGTAAAGATAAGCCAGATAAGAACTTTGTCAACAGAAAGAATTGGTGATAAAATATGTAAAACTTCTGAAGAAACTGTAAATCAGGTTATGGAAG
>JAVEZE010000118.1:0-2036 GCA_034003145.1 Spirochaetia bacterium | reverse complement strand
AATCTACCGGAAAATCTGCCGGTTAAATATTTATAAGCACTTTGGTATTTTTTAATTTGCTCAATGTCCTTGTCACTCTTATCCTCAAATACTTTGCCCTCGATTCCAACAGCTTTGTTTAATGCCTCATCATCTGTCATTTGAGATCTCTCCATAATTCTAAAATACTGATTCTAATTCACCTTTTTATGGTATATAATTATACAGTTTATGCCGCAGGGCACCTGATGACATCAAGGAGTGATACATGGAGTTTAAACCGCAGAGAAGCAGGAAAACAGGCAAAGTAATTTGGATCTTATCAGCCGCTTTTATCATTTTCAACGGATGGATGTTTTTATTCGCCGGCGCATCAGCAGGATTTGCCATGTCAGGCGCTTCAATTCTTCTTCTGCTTTTTATTGTCTTTGAAACCGGAAGATTTGGTTGGTCATACAAGGTAAATGATAACGGCATAACTGTAAAAAGGACATTTAAAAAATATTTTATCTCTTTTGAAAACATTGATTCAATTAAAGAGATTAACAGGGAAGGGATCGGCAAACTTGTTGCGGAGCTGCAAAAAAGGAAGGGGAAATCAGGGCAAAAAGAGAGCGGGGTATCACTCCAGATTGAGCTCGGCCGGCTGATAGGACATAGTTCAGTTCCCATAAACATAGCAGAATTAAAATCAGGGCCTCACCGCCGCAGGGCAGGCAGGAATGTTTCTGTAACACAGCAGTTTATTTTGGTGACAAAAAAAGACGGGAAACAGTTTATCCTGACCCCGTTGGATATAAAAGGATTTCTCAAGGAATGCCGGCTTACCGGCAGGCAGCTGAAAAAAGGCGCTAATTAGTATTTTACGGTAAGAAACATTAACCTCAGGAGGATTTACCATGGATATTTCTGAACTTGAAACTCCGGCTTTAATACTGGATATAAAAAAGGTGGAAAACAATATCTCCAATATCCACAGCCGGATGAAAAACCTGGGTGTAAATCTGCGGCCTCACGGGAAAACAGCAAAAAATATTGATGTAATGAAAATGGCCTTAAAAGGGCAGGCTGGCGGAATTACTGTTTCAACTGTTAAAGAGGCGGAATATTATTTCAGCCGCGGCATAACTGATATTGTTTACGCTGTTGGAATTGCGCCTGTGAAACTTGACCGTATTGCCGGTTTAATGAAAAAGGGCGCAAATATTACGCTTATTCTTGATTCAATTAAGCAGGTAGAGTTTGTTGCTGCAAAAGGGCGTCAATACAAACTTGAAATACCTGTTCTTATAGAAATTGACTGCGACGGACACCGCTCCGGCGTAACAATGGATGACCCGCTTCTGCCTGAAATCGGCAGCCGCATCAACAGGGAAGAGGGGGTAAGGTTAGGAGGTGTCCTTACCCATGCCGGTGAATCCTATAAATGCAAATCAGTCCCCGAGATACGCGCCCTTGCCGAAAAAGAACGTTATGCGGCTGTAAAGTGCTCCGGGATTCTCCGCCAGGCAGGACTGCCGTGCCCGGTTGTCAGCGTCGGCTCAACACCTACTGCCAATTTCGCTGAAGACTTGCGCGGGGTTACTGAGGTAAGAGCCGGTGTGTTCATGATTTATGACCTGGTTATGGCGGGGCTTGGCGTCTGCGGTATAGGCGATATCGCCTTGTCAGTCCTTACATCGGTCATAGGGCATCAAAAAAAGAAGGGATGGGTTATAACTGATTCCGGCTGGATGGCCCTTTCCCGCGACAGGGGAACCGCGTCCCAGAAAACAGACCAGGGATACGGTCTTGTATGCGATCTTGAAGGTTACCCGATAAATGACCTTATTGTATCAGGGACAAATCAGGAGCACGGAATTGTATCAGCCCGGTCTGAAGCCGGTATTGACTTAAACTCTTTTGAAATCGGCTGCATGCTGAGGATACTTCCCAATCACGCATGCGCAGCCGGGGCCATGTTTGACCGCTACTATGTTGTCAGCGGCAGCACGAAAGTTGTTGATGTCTGGCACCGTATAAACGGATGGGAATAATGATATTGACCTGAACCGGTA
>JAVEZE010000117.1:0-8534 GCA_034003145.1 Spirochaetia bacterium | reverse complement strand
CAGGCTCGGTGTACTTAAGTTTGTGACAGAAAAGTATTCCGATGCCTTGAAGTGTTTCGAAAAAGCTGTGTTAATTGACCGTGAGCATATTGATGCCTGGTATAACCTTGCAGATACTTATGATGTCCTCGGTTTTGGCGATAAGGCGAATAATGCACGCATGGAATTTTCCGCACTTGAAAATAAAAATAAAGAATAAACGTAATATAATTTGAAGTAAATATTATTCCAGAATTACAGGAATCCTGGGGAGAAAATTATTATCTGTTTTTCCCGCAATCCCCCTGATGGAATCACGGCAAAAATCATACCCCCCGACCGGAGAAATTAAGCTATAATGAATATCAGCAAAGACATAATAAAAAGTTTTAGAACCATAGCGGTGCCGGTTGCGCTGAATAATCTTCTCATATCATCTGTATCATTTATTGATATGCTCATGATCGGGCAGCTGGGTGCCACTGCCATATCTGCTGTCGGAATAGGAAACCAGGTATTTTTCCTTTTTACGCTTATGATGTTCGGGATCTGCTCAGCAGCAAGTGTTTTTATTGCGCAGTTCCGGGGGAAAAAAGACCCGGAGAGTGTAAAAAAAACTGTTGTGGTGGGACTTGCATTAAGCAGCGCAAGCAGCCTTATCTTTATTTTTTTATCAGCAGTCATTCCTGGAAAAGTTATGGGGCTTTTTACAACAGATATCAATGTAATTGAAGCCGGCATCAGCTACCTTGTAATTTCAGCGGTGAGTTATCTTTTCTCATCTGTCACTTTTTCATACGGAATGATGCTGAGGAGTATAGAAAAAGCAAAAGTTCCCCTGTTCGCAAGTGTTGTCGCTAACTTTATAAATATTATTCTCAACTACCTCCTTATTTTCGGCATCTGGGTATTTCCGGAGATGGGAATAAAAGGGGCAGCTCTTGCTACTACTATAGCACGCTTTATTGAATCTGCTATTCTTGTAATTACAGTATACAGAAACACAAGAGAAATAGCAGTCAGCTTTAATGATGTAAAAAAAGTAACCCGTGAATTTATAAATAAATATATCAGAATAGCATTGCCGGTTGTTCTTAATGAAGTGTTCTGGGCTGCCGGTATGACCATGTACAAGATTGTTTACGGCAGGATCGGAACAAATGCCCTTGCAGCAATAAGTATAAATGAGACTATACTTCAGCTGATGATGGTGCTTTTTATGGGAAGCGCCAATGCCTGTGTAGTTGTGATTGGAAAATCGATCGGGGAAGGAGACTTGAAAAAAACACGCCGTTATGCGCGGGATTTTCATATAATAGGTGCCGCTGCAGGGATTATAACAGCTCTTCTTTCCCTGAATGTGATTTTTATTATACCAAGGATTTTCAATGTGCCGGATGAGGTAATGAAGTGGACAGTCAATCTGATCCTGATAAACGCGGTTATCTTTCCGTTTAAAATATTTAATATCCATAACATTGTCGGGATATTCAGGGGAGGCGGAGATACAAAAACCGCTTTTTATATTGAGATTATCTCTGTGTGGTTAATCGGGGTCCCTGTCGCGTTTTTTACAGGATTATATCTCAAGCTGCCGGTATATCTTGTTTTTATGTTTATAAACATTGAAGAGGTTTTTAAAGCGCTTATATCGGTAAAACGGCTTGTCTCAGGGAAATGGATCCACGACCTCACGAAATAAAAAATAAACGTAATACGATTTTGAAGTAAGTGTTATTCCAAAACTACAGGTATTTGGGGCAGAGTCAGAGGGGGAATTATTATATGTCTTTCTTCAATTACCTTCATGGTTTTCCATTTGCCAGCCGTAAAACGCAAGAAAAAGTTTATTCCAAGAGCGCAAATATAAAATGTGGCAACTCCCCAAACCTCATAAATCCCTTTTCCTATTCTGAAAATAAAAAACCAGGAAGGAATGACAAAAAGGAAAATTGAAAGTGCGGTATTGCTTATCATTACAAACCTGGTATCTCCTGCCCCTTTAAGAGCTGATACAAAAAGGATATTGAATGAATCAAGCAATGTGTAAACAGCAATATATTTAAGCAAAACCCTGCAGGTAATTTTTATCGCCATTCCTGCTGCAGGATCAGCCTTTTTTAAAAATGGCGCGATAAAAAAATCAGGTATAGTAAATAGAAGCAGAGCTGTGAAAGACATATAGGCAAACGTCAGGTGAAAACCGTTCCAGACACATTTTGAAGATGCGCCAGGATTGTTTTTTCCCTGATTTTGACCCACCAGAACTGAGACTGCTATCCCCAGGCCAAGCATCGGCATAAAGGTAATTGAGTTGATTGAAAATGATATATTTGTCGCTGCAAGGGATTCTGTACCGAGAACTCCAACAAACAGGATAAACAATGTAAAAGCAGCGACATCAAGAAAAAAATGAGCGCCGCTTGGCGTGCCGAACCTAAGCAGACGGGTAAAAAGTTTTTTATCAAATCTGAATCCGCTTATTATTTTATAAATCCTGTTGTTGGTTTTTGTAAAAATAATAATTACATATAAGGATAGAGCAACAACACCTGAAAGGGCAGTCGCGATTGCGGCTCCTTTTATTCCCATCTCGGGAAAACCTCCATGTCCGAAAATAAGAAGATAATCAAATACTATATTGAAAGCTGTGGCTGAAATATTGACCCACATAATAGGCCATGTAAACCCGAGGCCGGAGTGGAAGCCTGAAAGTGTAGCTGCCGCAATCGCGGGAAACGCGCCGTAACAAAGAATCCTGAAATAAACAACCTCAAGCTCCTGAATCGGCTGTGCATGATTGAAAATATTAAATAACAGCGGAGCAGCAGGGACAAACAGAAGCATGATAATACCGCCTGCCGCTGAAAGGTAAATTCCCTGCCATAGGGCAGGTCCAATTTTATCCGGGTATCCGGCCCCTTTATACTGAGCTATAAATGTAGTGATATAGCTTGCTGTCCCGATAAAGAAACTCATGAACGTATAGTTGAGTATTCCTGACGGCATAGCTGCCGCAATTGATTCTGTTGAGTACCAGGCCAGGAAAAGTCTGTCAATATAACTTTGTACTGACCAGCTTCCTGTGCTGATTATAAGCGGAATTGCCAGGATAAGAATTTCTCTGTACCCTTCCGGCCCATACCACCGATTTGATAGTTTTGTTTTCATAATAATTTTGCGTCTTGTCTTGAATATGGACAGTATGATAAAATGGTATATTAAGGGAACTCTCTCTGTCAATAGGAGAATGCTTGATACAAACCGGTATAAATTGGAAACTGATTTCCATGGAAAAGGAAGCTGTAAAGTTAAAGATGATCTTTAAAAAAAACTCATTCCAGGTTTCTTCCTGCAGATGCTTCATTAATAGAATAAAGAAATCAGATATAACCCCTTTCCTAAAAAGGGGAGTGAACCGCAATTATCTTGCTTCCTTCTATAAGCTTAAGGGCCTGGCGGCACCTTAATTGCAATATCTTATCCCCGGATTTTACACATCAATTCAGTTTATCGTGCTTATCGGCCTCGGGTTTATAATCAGGCGCACCGGCCTTGTAAACGGGAATTTTCAAAAATCTGTCAGCGCTTTTCTGGTTAAGGTTGCCATGCCTGTCTATTTTTTCGCGAATATGGGGAAAGCTGATATCTCTTTTCTTAAAGGCTCTCTTTTTATGCCGTTGGCGGCAATAGCTATTCCGGCTATTTCAATGCTGTTTGCTGTTATAATTTTCAGATTCATCTCTCTTCCTTTAAAGGAAAAGAGGGCCGCGCTTGCGTTAAGCGCATTCGGAAATGCCGGATATATTCCTCTCTCGCTGCTTGAAATCCTGCCGATGACAATGCCTGTAATTGCATCTGTCTATAACTTTGAAAAAGCGGTTGTCTTTATCGGTGTTTACCTTTTTATATACAGTCCCCTGCTTTGGTCTTTCGGGAATTTTCTTATTGCCCGCAGCAATGTCAGGTTTTCATTTAAAGAGCTGTTGTCCCCTTCGTTATACGGTATTATGGCTGGCCTTTTGATACCGCTTTTAAATATCCAGCATATTGTTTTTGATAGTGCTTTACCGGTAATTTATATCTTCAAGGCACTTGAGAGGCTGGGGTCTGTCCTTACTCCCCTTATTCTCGTAAATCTGGGCGCAATGATCGCAGGTATAAAGCTTCACTCATCAGTTAAAAAGCAGATGAATGTGGTACTTGCAGGAGTCGCATCAGTACATTATCTTATAATGCCTGCTGTTTTCTATCTTCTGTATTTTCTGGTGCTGCGGCACATCAATCTGGATAAGACAATTATCTTTGTCCTTTTTCTTGAATTCCATATCCCGCCGGCAAACAACCTGTCGACTATGGCTATGGATGCGGGTATTAACGAGGATATGACAGCATATATCCTTCTTGTTACCTATATTATGTATGTTCTGCTTCTGCCTGTGTTTTTAATACTCTTCACTTCCCTGCCTGTTTGAAAAGCTTAGTAGCTCTCCTCAATTTCCGCAGCTCTTCTGTATGATGCGTAAACCGCGTCCATGACTGCCGCGTTAAATCCGCTCCCTTCAAGTATCCGGAGCCCTTCAATTGTTGTTCCGGAAGGTGATGCTACTGCTGTTACAAGATCAGCCGGATTAATCCCTGAGGATTTTATAGTTTCAACCGCTCCTTCGGCAGCAGAGAGGGCTATGTTGATGGATTCGGTATAGGTAAAACCGGCCCTTACCCCGCCCATTGCCATCGCGTGAATAAACTGAAAAACAAAGGCAATGCCTGAACCTGAAATAGCGGTAAAAGCCGGCATCAGTTTTTCAGGAATAATTACAGCTTTTCCGAATGATTCTGCTATTTCAACAGCTTCAGGGATAAAGCCCTCATCCGCAGTATCATGGAATGAAAGAGCAGTCATTGCTTTACCGCATTGCGCCGCGATGTTGGGCACAAAGCGGCAGATATTGGCTGTCTTTAGGGAATCGGCGAAAAGCCCTGTTGCTTTTCCGGTTATTACCGAAATTATGTTTTTTGATTTCGAATAACCTGATATTTCCTTGAGAAACGCATCTGTATCCTGGGGTTTTATCGCAAGTATTACTGTGTCAGAGACTGAAAACAGTTCTTTAATCGATTCAGCGGCTGCTGCCCTGTAGACAGACACACTTCGCTTCAGTTTAACTTCTGATTTATCAAAAACTGTAATTTCTGAATCAGGGTGTTTTTTTATGATTCCCTTTAAGATAGCTTCTCCCATATTGCCAAAGCCAAGTATTCCGATTTTGTTCATAATACTTTTCCCCCTGTTATTTTACAGCTTTAACCTTATCCCATATTTTTGAATAAAGCAGATTGTCTTCTCCGAGGTCAAGAAGCACCTCGCTTTTCATCAGCATTTCGTTTGACAAAAAAACCGCAGGTTCGTTTTTTATTTCCTCGCTTACAAGTTCATAGGCTGGTTTGTTGGGCGCGATATAATAAACATACTCGATGTTCTCTGCCGCGACTTCCGGTTCAAGCATGTAATTGATAAAAGCATAGGCAAGATCAATATTTTTTGAGTCTTTAAGTAATACCATGCTGTCGCAGGATACTGTTGTCCCCTCAATTGGAATTTCGTATGCAATTTTATCGTTTTCTTCCATGACCTGGAAAATATCGCCGCTGTAGCCGTGTGTTATGATAAACTCTTCCGAGACAAGGCCGTTCTTGTACTGATCAGCCTCAAATTTAGCGAGGTTTTTTTTCCAGCTGATTAAAAGATCCCCCGCTTTTTCAAGCTCATCAGGATTTGTAGAGTTCATGCTGTAGCCCAGATATTTAAGGGCAGCTCCTATTGATTCCCTCATGTCATTGAGCATTGTCATCCTGCCGGCGTACCTGGCATCGCCGAAAATCCCCCATGAAGGGATAAATGAATCATCAACCCTGTCAGAAAGGTATCCAAGCCCTGTGTTGCTTAACATATATGGGACGCTGTATTTCATCCCTGAATCAAGCGCGAACGGAAGATATTTCTCGTCTATATTGACGATATTGGGTATTTTTGAGTGGTCAATTTCTGAAAGCATTCCGTCATGCGACATAACTTGAACCATGTAGGCTGTGGGAAAAACAATGTCATAGCCAGACGCGCCTGCTTTAAGCTTGGCAAACATGGATTCATTTGAATCGAAAAAATCCATTATTACCTTACAGTTGTTTTCCTTTTCAAATCTGGTTATAAGATCTTCCTTGACATAATCAGACCAGTTGTAGATATAAAGTACAGGTTTTGAGCCGCCGCAGGATGAGAGCAGGATAACTGCTGAAACTAAAATAAAACGGTAAATAAAATTTTTCATGTGTTTCTCCTTGTAATTCTCTGATACGAAAAAGCGATCAGAAATGTCATCATCAAAAAAAGCGTTGAAAGTGCGTTTATCATTGGAGGGGAGCCGAATTTGATCATACTGTAAATTTGAAGCGGCAGGGTTGAGGATCCGGGCCCCGCTGTGAAGAAGGTGATAATAAAATCGTCAAGCGACAATGTGAGAGAAAGCATGGCTCCGGCAAGAAGGCCCGGCGAAAGAAGAGGCATATATATCCTTCTGAATAAAAGCCACCCTTTTGCCCCAAGGTCGCGTGCCGCTTCAACTACCCTGTAGTCAAAATCCTGAAGACGGGCGAGTATTGTCACCGCGACATAGCTTATGCAGAACGTTATATGACCGATGATGATAGTTAAAAGCCCGAGGCGGATTTTAAGTGATATGAAGAACAGGAGCAGACTCATCCCCATCAGGATATCAGGGATGACAAGGGGAAGTGAGACAAGCCCCAGATGGAATTTCTGAAGCTTTGTTTTATACCTGAATAATGTAAAACCAGCAAGGCTTCCAAGTATAAGCGAGACAACTGTGGATACTGCGGCTACTATCGCGGTGTTTTTAAGCGACCGCCATACGCTCCTGTCATCAAAAAGCTTTACATACCATTTTAATGAGAATCCGCCCCACACCGAGCCGAATCTTGAACCGTTAAATGAGTTTACGACAAGAATTATTATGGGTATCCAGAAGAATAAAAGAACTGCTATTGTAATGTACAGGGGGTATCTGTTTTTCTTCATTTAGGCAGGACCCCCGGCAGCGTAATTCTGATGGATTTTTTGGTTTTTCTTATTATAAGATGGAGAAGGGGCGGAAGAATGAACGCAAGGATAAGTATTGTTGAAAGCGCGCTGCCCCGGGGGAGATTCCTGTCAATGAAAACCCTCTGCGCGATCTTGTTCCCCAGCATTTCGCTGTTGGGACCTCCCACCATATCAGGTATGATGTATGAGCCGAGCGCGGGGATAAAAACAACCATTATTGCCGATATCATCCCCTGGCTTATTCCCGGAAGGAATATTTGGAAAAAGGCGCGCATCGGAGAGCTCCCGATATCGCGGGCTGCCTCAAGCAGGTGAAAGTCAAACTTCTCCGCGGCTGAATAAAGAGGCAGTATCGCAAACGGAAGATATGTGTAAACAAGAACAAGAAGGACCGCTCCCTCATTGTAAAGAAGAGATGCTGATTCCGGTATTATCCTGAGTGTCACAAGAAACTGTTTTAAAAATCCTTCAGGATGAAGAATTATTTTCCATGCGTAGATTCTGATTAAAAAGTTTGTCCAGAACGGAATAATTATCAGCATCATCAGATTCTGCTGCCATTTCCTCTCCATTTTCGCCATCGCGTATGCTACAGGAATCCCGGCAGCAAGGCAGATGGCAGTTGTATAGACGCTGATCTTTAGGGTTCTGAATATTATCGCGGGAAAAGCGGGATTGATTATCTCTGAATAGGCTTTTAAGGTAAACCCGTATTTGATATTGCCGTATGTATCAGAAGGGCAGAAGCTGACATAAATAACAAGGATTGTCGGAACAAGAAAAAGAAAAAAAAGCCATAGAAAAGAGGGGAGGGTTATTATTTTTTCCTGAATATTCCTTATTCTGATCATCAGCTTTTCTCATCTGAAAGCCCGTGCGCGGGGGCTTTTTCTGTTTCTGCATCGGGCAACGCAGCTGTTTCAGTGTTTTCTGCGGCATCCTCATCTGCTTCCGGTTCAGGTTCCTCAACATCAGGGATGGTCAGAAGCTGCTCATCAGCCTCGCTGTATTTCTCAAGCATGTAGCAGTCATCAGCATGCCATGAGACCCAAACCTCATCATCCCATTTGGGGGGCAGTTCATCAAGCAGATAGTGCCTGTGGGGCTGCTGGGTTGTAAAAAGCCACTCTCCTGCCCTGACCCAGTATTTGGTTGAGGTGCCGATATATACCATGTTCTCAACTGTCCCGTGCAGCATATTGATTTTTCTGTGTTCTTCCGGCCTTGTCTTTGATGTGTATATTTTTTCAGGCCTGATGCTTACATGAACAGGGTCGCCTGTTTTAAGCTTTCTGTCGTTAAAGCAAATAATCTCGCCAATTCCATCGACAAATATAACGGCATATTCCTTGTCAATTATTTTTGTAACCTCTCCGTCATGAAAGTTGGTGTCGCCGATAAATGCTGCCGTAAAGCTGCTCACAGGGCTTTC
>JAVEZE010000116.1:0-8579 GCA_034003145.1 Spirochaetia bacterium | reverse complement strand
TTCATATATTTTATCTTTAATTAATTTTCTGAACTCATGAATCTTTTCTGTTGTCTCTTTTGTTCTAATGCTGTGGTCAAATATTTTTTTATTGAGTTTGCGTATATCAGGATGCTTGAAATGAATAAGATCAAAAAACATCGATTTCTCAGGCGGTGTTTCTATTTCACCTGCAAGGTAAAAACATTCATACCCTTCGTATTCAAGAATATTTACCCATTTTTCTGTTTCAAGCGATACACCGTCAGTGCCTGCAAAACGGAAAGAAATAAAACCGATTTTTTTATTCATCCTGCAACTCCAAATAATTTTAATATTATAATTTTAAAATTCTTTGCTTCATTCCGCAAGGGTTTTATTTTATTTAAGGAATCAAGGTATATATCTTCTGATATGAGGAAAACAAAAGGGCTATCCTATTATTGGACAGCCCTCATTTTTTTAAAAAATTAGTCTACAATACCGGTTTTATTTTTTAATTTCAATTTTTTTCGGTAATTCTTTTTCTTTTTTGCTTACTTCAAGAGAAAGCAGGCCGTTTTCAAATTTAGCCTCAATTTTTTCTTCATCAGCATTTTCAGGAAGAATAAAGGATCTGTAATACTTTTCTCTTCTTTCTGTTATAATATGCCTGTTGACGTCTTCAGCTTTTTCCTCATCTCTGGCTGTTTTCTCGGCTTTTATCGACAGGATATCTTTTTCAAGCTTTACCTCAATTTCCTCTTCCTTGAACCCTGGAAGCTCAATTTTAAAATCAAAAGAGCCATCTTTTTCAACAATGTCGGTTAGAGGTTTCCTGAAATGATCATCAAGATTGTAATCAAAAAAATCATCAAACAAATTGCCCCAAACCGGCCTTAACCCTGACCTTAAAGGTCTGTAAGTAACTAAACTGTTCATTTATATCCTCCAAATATTTATTTATTTTTTAATCTTCACTTATTATTATGCAATTATCATGCCAACTGATGTTTAATTATGTAAATGCTTGCACCACAAGGAGTTAGTTGATTTTATCACCTTTATCACAGAAAGTTAAAAAAAATATTTGCGCATATTGTGTCAATTTTACTCATGAGTCATATTGCCGCTTTATAGTGTGTCGTTTAGATACATATCAGTTTTTTATTGCAGCCAAGCTTGAATCAATAGGAGATATGATGTTTAATAACCTGGAAAAAAACAATGACACTTGAAAAAGAGCTTAATTACACTGATATTTTAAAATTCTGGGCACCCCTTGCAATGATGTGGGTGGTAATGTCACTTGAGATGCCTGTAATCAATGCAGTTATTGCAAGGATGAGCTTCCCAAAAGAAAATCTTGCCATTTTCGGCGTAGTATTTTCAATCAGCCTGATTATAGAAGGGCCGATTATACAAATGCTTTCGGCCGCTACCGCTCTTTCATCAAATTACAGCAGCTATAAAAAACTATCTTATTTTTTATTCTTCAGCCTTGTTCTTTTAACATCAATCCATCTTTTGTGCGCAGCTCCCCCTGTTTTCAATTTTATCGCGAAAAATCTTTTGAATCTGAGGGAAGATTTTATCGAGCCTGCCAGGATTTCATTCCTTATAATGCTTCCCTGGACTGCTGCCATTGGATACAGAAGGATGTGGCAGGGAGTGCTTATAAGGGACGGCAGAACATATGCTGTAACTGCGATAATGATATTCAGGATTATAGTGACAATGTCAGTTCTTTTTGCAGGTTTCTTCCTGACCTCTATGAGGGGCTCCCATATAGCAGCTTTATCTTTAAGCGCAGGAGTATCTGCCGGAGCAGTTTCTGCGGGATTGCTTGCATCATCTACAATCAAAAAAAGGAAGAAAGAGGAAGATCCCGGCAGCAAAAATACAGGGATTACCTGGAGTTATCTTTTTATTTTTTACGCCCCTTTGGCGCTCACCTCGTTTGTTACAATGGCGAACAGGCCTATTATCTCAGCCGGTATTACAAGAGCCCTTTTTCCGATAGAATCACTTGCCGCATGGCCTGTAGTCCTCTCATTTGTGTTTCTTTTCCAGAGCTTTCCCCTCTCTTTTCAGGAAGCCGCGATTGCCCTGATTTCAGAGAAGAATATGAAAAAGCTTAAAAACACTATTGTTGGAATAGGTTTTACAAGCGCTTTTATATTTCTTGCCGCTGTAATTACCCCTTTCGGGCGTAAAATATTCCTTTCAGTTATTTCAGGCCTTCCTGATTCTCTGATCAAACTCTCGCTCTTTCCACTATTGCTTATGACACTTGTATCTTTTGCCACACCTGCCATAGCCTGGCTTAGGGCAGTGAATATCAGAGAAGGGACAACAGCAAATATTGCATGGGCAGTGGCGGTTAATCTTACTTTTGTCTCACTTACCCTGGCAGTTATAAATTTATTCTTTTCAATTTCAGGGATCATGGCAGCTGCCATCAGCTATACATCAGCAGTATGTGTCGAGGCGCTCTTTCTGGCAATCAGGACAGGGAAAAAGAGCAGATAAAGATTGTTTTGTACAATATATTCTTGACTTTATGTACATTATTAAGTACAATATTTATGAGGATAATATGATAAAAAACATGTCAATTTCTGAAACCAGAAAAAATATAACAGCTCTCCAGGATGAGCTTTCTTTTGAAGATATAATTTCTGTTACCAATCATGGGAAAGAGATTTTGGCTATTCTCAGGTGGGAGACCTATGAAAGCATCGCAGAAACGCTTGAAATAATTTCAGATGAAGAATCTTACAACGACCTGAAATCCGGGCTCTTGCAGCTTGAAAACAATGAGCTGATTGATTTTGAAGATTTCAAAAAAGAACTCGATGTACAGGATTAAATTAACTCGAATTACAGCAGAATCCCTTAATAAACTGGAAAAAAAAACCAGGCAGCAGATAATTTCGAAAATTGAATTATTGAAAAATGATCCTCTTTTATCAGGGAAACAATTAAAAGGGCCACTTAAAGAGCTGCGTTCAATCAGGGCAGCAGGGCAGCGCTATAGAATAATCTACAGGGTAATTGAGAGTGAAATAATTGTAGTAATAATTACAGTCGGCATCAGGAAAGAGGGTGATAAAAAAGATATATATGAATTAATGAAAAAGTATATAAAAACCGGATTGATGGAAACCTGATCAGATAAAACCCAGGCTGAAATCCCCATGAATTTTAAGGACATGAAGGTCCCTGTCTACATATAATTTTCTTTCAGGAAAAACTTCTTCAAGCTTCTTCTGCAGCAGGTTTTTTACTTCATCCTCAATTTTCTGGACATCTTCAGGATCAATTTTTTCAAGAGTTACCATTCTGATCTCTATGGCATAGCCTTTTCCATAAACAGACCCAAATCCGGCAGTATAGCTTGCACCGACATTAAAGAGGCCGTCATGCGATTTATTGGACGCTTTTCCCCTCTCCAGCCTTGAGGGGTGTAAATCATAGAGTGCGCCGTAGTTATCCTCGAGATAATCATCAATATCGTCGAATATTTTTTTAAGCTTAGCATCAAATTCAGCTATCTTGGGATGAAAAACCATTAAATAAATTTTCTCCTGATCTCGGCGCTTACATAATCAAGTATCGCGACTGTTACCGCGATAAACCAAACCGCAATACCGGCAGCATGGTAATCAAGCAGACGGATATACTGGACAAGGAGGAATCCTATACCGCCCCCGCCGACAAGGCCGATTACGGTAGACATTCTGACATTTATATCCCATCTGTATATTGAAAATGAGACAAACGGAGGTATCATCTGTGGAATAATGGCAAACATTATTGTCTGAATAGTGTTTGCCCCTGTAGCTTTAATTGCCTCAATTGGACCAGGATCAATATTTTCTATTCCTTCAGAATAAAGTTTTCCAAGAGCAGCCACAGAATGGATAGTCAGCGCGAGAATACCTGCAAAAGGGCCAAGCCCAACCCAGACAACAGCGATCAAAGCCCAGATTAAAGGCTCGATAGAGCGGACAATATTAAGTATTGTCCTTACAAAATAATAAACAGCCACAGTTATCCAGGATCCTGACATAATATTGCGCGCGGCAAGAAAGCTTACAGGTATTGAAAGGATTATTCCGAAAATTGTTGCCATCATTCCCATAAATATTGTTTCTACCATTCGCGTAATTGTAAGTTTCAGGGGATCTGCCGGGATTGGCCCTCCTATCCTGCTGACCTGTCTTATCTCTACCCTGTTGATCTGAACCCCTTCGGCGCTAGGAGGTATCAGCCTGTAAGGCAGTGTCATTGTAAATTCAAACTTTCCTTCATCATCAGGGATAACAGCAAGATATTTTCCCCCTTCCCTGGGACGAAACTCATTTTGTATTGAATCAAGCCACCAAACTTCACCCTCAAGTCCAGGAGTAAAACCTTTTCCCTTTACAGTTATATCTGTCCCTTTTACTATTTCATTGTTCATATCAAGGGTTGAAAGAGAGCCCCAGCGGGGATTTGTCTCAACAAAGGGCTTTCCTTCTGACCAGCTATGTTCAGGAAGAATGTAATCAGGCTCATCAATTACAAGATCAGCTCCTGCGGTTAATTCCTCTGTTTTATAGGTTATGGCAGCTTTCCATGGCCAGAGAACTTTGGAGAGAGGTTTCCATGCGGCAGGCATCTGGACCGCGGCCTTTACAATATCAATTTCGCTGATCTGCCAGCCAAGGCCGAAAAATATAACAAGAATTATGATAAAAACACCAGGCCGCTTTTTTTTGAGATTATATTTAACAGAATCAATCGCTATCCATACCCAAAGAAGCAGGGTTAGTACAATTAAAAATATTATAAAACCTGGATTATTTGAAAATGCTTTTTTAAGCACAGGGAGGAAACCCTCATGCCTGTGGGCAAGAAGAGATATTCTCGATATTGAAAGCCCTAAAATGGATGTGAAGGAAAGGATTATGAGAAGGCCTCTTTGAATATGTTTTCTGTAAAGATGTCCTGCGCCGGGAAATAAAAATGATAATAAAAGGGTAATTGTGTTTTTCACAGTTTCGCCTCTTTTACTGGCTTGCCAACATTTACCCTTTCAGCATCTTCCCCATAGATTTCCCTGAACTCGCGGTCTGTCATTCTTCTTATATCTTCGCCTGTGCCTCTGTATACAATCTCTCCGTCCTTAAGCCCTATAACCCTTGTTGCATAACGTTGAACAAGATCAAGGTAATGGAGGCTGCAGATAACTGTTATATCCTGCTCCTGATTCATTTTTTCAATATACCCCAGGATAGTGTGGGCAAGAACAGGATCAAGGCTTGCCACCGGCTCGTCTGCCAGTACCATCAGAGGTTCCTGCATTATGGCTCTTGCGATGCCGACCCTCTGCTGCTGGCCGCCTGAAAGCTCATCCGCCCTTTTTTGAGCCTGTTCCGTGATTCCTACCTTTTTAAGGGCTGAATAGGCATCCTGATAGTCTTTTTTGGAAAATTTATAATAAAGGCTCTTCCATGTACTTACACGGCCGAGGCGGCCGGAAAGAACATTGTTGATAACGCTGAGTCTTTTGACAAGATTAAAATGCTGAAATATCATCCCTATCTGCGATCTGATTTTACGCAGCTCTGCCCCTTTCGCAGCGCAAACATCAGCTCCATCCCAGGTAATGCTTCCCGAGGTCGGCTCTATCAGTCTGTTGATGCATCTTAAAAGTGTCGATTTTCCCGAGCCGCTTAAACCGATAATGACAAGGAATTCCCCGCGCTCAAGATTAAAGCTCACGTTTTTAAGGGCCTGTGTCCCGTCAGCATAGGTTTTTGACAGATTTTTTATTTCAAGCATTTTTACTGTTATCCATTTTTTTATTTTAAAACCTTTTTGTTTTAAATCTGTTTTCGCGATAAAACCATTAAGGGAGAAAAGCCTGAGTGCCAATCTCCCTTAATAATCCACATGTTTTTTTTACTTTGTCAAATCACTTATGCCAAGGCCGGCTGCCTGAAGAACCTGGCGGAAAGGATCGTAGAAAGTGTCATCTTTTTCTGTAAGATCGCTCCACTGATAGGCAGTTTTAAACGCCTCTTTCCCCTCTTCAGTTTTGATAATATCAAGAAGCGCTTTAACAATTGTCGCCCTCATTTCAGCTGGTATTGATTTTACAAACTGAACTCCGTCGTTGGGAATATCAGGTGTTACTTCAATAACAACAATCTTGTCCATAACATCGGGAAAGTTTTTTTCTACCCTTGTTCTTGCATCGACATAGGTAGCGCCTGCATCGACATCGCCGTTATAGACAGCAGCAACAACCGCATCGTGGCTTCCAGCGTCAATTACCTCTTTAAGATCTGTATCAGGATTTATCCCGGAGGCCCTCAGAGTAAGCATAGGGATAATCCATCCGCTTGTTGACAGTGGATCCGGCCTTCCGAATGATTTGCCTTTAAGGTCCGCAATTTTGGATATTCCGCTATCTTTTTTTACAATAACCTGTCCGTTATAGGTTGGAGTTCCATACCTTACTGAAACAAGAGCAGCCTCTGCTACCCCTCTTTCAGCAGCAAGAACATAGGCAAAAGTGGCAAGGGATGCCATGTGGGCGGCAGGCGGTTTTGCAGACATAGCCTCAATCACTCCCGCATATTCTGTGGCTACATTTGTTTTGAAGAAAAGACCGGTTTTGTCCTGAAGAAGGTCTGCTACTGCCTGTGCGCCGGAAGCGACTCTTTCCATTTCACCTGATGGCACAAATGACCAAATTATCGGGTTTGCCTCTGATCCCAGAGGAGCTTCTTTTTTACAGCCTGAAAAAGACAAAGCCAATAAAACTGACGCGATAATGATCAGCAAAGTTATTTTTTTCATCAATTATCTCCTTTTTTGCATTATATATTGAAGATTCAAATATCACAACTAAAGCTTAACAAAAAAGCTTAACAGAAAATAACGGTCTGTAGCATAATTTCCCTTTTTCCCTGATGCTTGACATGAGAGTTATCTCTTTTGTATTTACAGTGATTTGTGGTATTGTTATGTGATCTGTTACTTCCCTGAAATCCTTGCGAAGGCGCACCTTTCTGCCAAGTGTTATATGGGGAGTAAAAATATCTTTTTCTTTTGAAAATCCCTCTTTCAGGGATCCAGCTTTCGGGAATCCTGCCTTGAAAAGCTCATCATCAAGCAGGCTTGATATTTCCCAGAGTTTCTCTGCCCCTTTGTCTATCCCGAGCCAGAGGATTAAACCATCTCTCCTTGAAAAATAGCCGGGACACCCTGCGCTGAATATAAAAGGGGAAGAGTCCTTTGCCATATTTTCCATAGAGAATCTGATTTTGGGGATAAGCTCATCTTTTACTTCACCGAGAAACCTCAAAGTTATATGGTAATTTTCCATGCGGGTAAAATTGCCGCCCAAAGAGGATCCTTTATATTTCTCCTGCACATGGTGAATTAGTTTCTTGTTTTTATTGTCAATTTCTGCCGCAATAAAGAGCCTCATGTGTGCTCCCGAACCTCCTTCATTAGAGGGAAAAATATTTCAGAATAGGTTGTTAAAGGAAGAAGTTGCATAAGTTTTTTGACGGAGAGTATGATTTGTAATACATAACATTTGACAGTATCTCCCCGCCGATCTCACAGACGTCCATAATCTAATATTATTTTTTCGAACTGCTGTAATATTTCTAAATGCGTATCACTATCTAATGGTGAAGCAGTAAAAAACAATTTATCTTTAGGATCAGTTTTAGCTCTTTGTTCAATAATAAAATCTTTATCACCAATATTTACATTGTTTTTCAAGAATTTTTCAGACAAATTAAAATATGACAATCGATATTTAAAAGAAAATGGTTCTACATTATATTTTGAATCATACTTGTTGAATTTGTTTTTTATTTTCTTATGTAATTCAGCTAATGGACTATTTTTTATTATTTCGTTAAATGAAAAATCCATCTTTACAATAAGTGCAGTTTCATCCACTTCAAGTAAAGGTTTATATTTACCTTTTGTTTCCCGTAAATCAAAATCTTGCATAATTTTCAATAATTTATTAATAAAAAATTCAATAATCTTTGTCGGACCTGACAATTTAGTTATTATTCTTCGTTCTTCAATGATTAGATCTAATATTTGAAATATTTTTTTATCTTTAATAATTTCTCCATCTTTAAAATAAATTGCATTTACCGGTAAAGAGAGATTATCGGGAATGGGAATATAATTAATTTTGAATTGCTTATTGAGTTCATTAGTAAATTCCTTTCTCCGGAATGCGGGAAAATCAATTTCATCAACAGGGAAAATTAATATTTTTGTTGTTATTAAGGATTTAATTTCTTTCATAATTAACTCCTTGTTCATTACAGATACCAAAAGGTATATTAAACGCTGATTGTTCCATACAAGGATACTCTGAATGCTGCGACTTATCACTTATTAATGTTGTATCAATATTTAAACTATTTTGCCCTTTTTGGGCTTGATATAAAAAATAAGTTGAATTATCAATCAATTTTTCAAATATTGTTTTAAAGGCATTAATATCTTTACTATTTTTATCAATTTTTTGTTCCAGATCGGAAATCGATAATGCTTTTTCTATTAATAAAATAATAAAATTATTTAAA
>JAVEZE010000115.1:0-8605 GCA_034003145.1 Spirochaetia bacterium | reverse complement strand
CCCCTATCTCTCCCGGAGATAGTTCAATAATACTGTTTTCGCAGTCCAGGAGAAAATCAAAGGAGTTGTTCTGCCTGGCAAAACTGATATCCATGATGCTGTTTTCCTCGCTCTCCGTTCCCCCTCTCAGGAACAGGGAAGATCCTTCAAGTGAGATCATTTCAACGATCTGCCTGTCTGCTATGAGTTTATTTTCATCAGACCAGATTTCAAGTTTCTGAAGATCAAGATCCCCGGAATGCATCTGAACAAAATGGGGTATCTTTGCTGCTGCAAACAAGGCATCCAGTGCATTATTCAGCTCCAGTATCATTCTTGTACCGCTGGAAATCAGCAGGGATGAAAGCATGATAAAGATAAAAACAACTATCATACTCCCTTTTTTTCTTTTTAATTCTTTTTTGATAATTTTAAAAAACAACATTGTTTATCTCCTGTAAAAGCTGTGAAAAATAGACCCAGACCGCAAATTATAAGTATCAGGGCCGCTCCCCGTCCGGGTCCTGTTCCGATGATACGCCCCAGGCTGGGGGCAAGCATCCCCTTTTCAAGAAGAAGGGGGCTGAAAATCCTGTCTGAAAGAAAACCTGCACTCAGGTAGGCTGCGATATAACCGGTCTGGGTCAGCAGCCCTGTCAGTCCCCATATACGCCCCTGTTCATGGTTGGAAATTCCTGTCCTGATCAGAACTTCCGCGCTGGTATTGATCAAAGGGAGAGAGAGGAAAAACAGAAAAAAGAAGATTGTAATCAGGAATAAATTGGTGCTCATCCCCATTGCTGCCAGAAAGAGACCTCCTGTGGCGAGCCCCAGGCGTAATGGGAGCAGATAGTCTTTTCCAAGACCTGTGATGCTGATTATCAGGCTTCCTGCAACCATCCCCATAGCGCTGACTGACTGGATCGTTCCCAAAGTCTTTACATCTGTTATGGCAAGCATCATTGGGGTAAAAAGGGTCTGAATGCAGCCCGCAAAAAAGGTCACTGCCGCAAGTTTTAAGACAAGGCGCATTACTCCCGGTTTTGCGGAGAGGCTCTGCCATCCCTCTTTCAGTTCAGTCAGAATGTATGATTTTTTATAGTTCTGATTTGTTTTTTTTCTTGCAGGCATAAACAGGACTGCGAATACAGCAACAGCAAAGCTTGATATATCAAGCAGAAATATCAATTCTATTCCGGAGATGGAAAGTAAAAATCCCGCGCTTACCGGTGCCAGGAGATGCCTGGCGGAAGAGGCCAGCTGCATCAGGCCGCCACCCTTTGAGAATTGAGACTCTGAAAGCATGTCTGACAGAGAGGCTTTGTATGCAGGTCCCAGAAGTGCGGTGAATGCTGAGTTAAGTGCTACTCCCAGGTATATATTCCAGATGGAAAGCTCTCCGGAAAGAGAGCAGATAAGCAGAAAAGCAACTGCTGCAGCTGACCCGGCATCTCCGATTATAATCATGATTCTTCGGTCAAAACGATCGGCAAGAACACCTCCGAGAGGTCCTATTAAAATGGCGGGCGCAAAGAGTGTGACCATGACCATGGCAAAGTTCATTGCGCTGTTTGTCTGCTCAAACACATGTACCCCAAGGGCAAATGCTGTCATCCCTGTGCCAAGAGTTGAAAAGAGCTGACCTGTCCATACAACAAGAAAGCGGGCAAAAGATTTATTTTTCATTCTTATTTCCTTAGAACTGATACATAGCCTGGAGGCTTATAAAGTATCCATTTCCGGTTTTTGAAGGTCTCTCCTCTCCCAGCCGTTCCTGTCCGTTGAAGGCATAGCCTCCTGAGACCTTCAGAAGGGTCAAGTCGAGTTCGGTAAACACTGAGTAATACTGAAACTCATAAGACTTGTCCGAGCCTCCGGGGGTAAAGCTGAAACTGCTGTTCTTTATTCCGGCTGAAATTCCTGCAAAATCATCAGCAGAATCTTCTCCTGAAAAGAACCGATAGTGGAGCGCTGCCTTAAAGATGAGATCCTGCAGATCCCTGTAATTGTTTACCTCAGCTTCTCCTGAGAGGCGGATTTTACTTTCAGGGAAAATCGTTATACTCAGGTTCGGACCGACAACAAAGCTGAAATCAGCTTTAATGATTCGGGAGCTGTATTCTATACCCAGAAACGGTACAGGTATGAGGGGCCAGTTGCTGCCGTCTTCCATATCAATTCCGAAATCTCCAAGAGCAGCTCCAAGGCCGAGCCTGAAGTTAAAGTTTTCACTGCTTATCATTTGATAGTTGTATATAGCTGTAGTCTGAAAGGTTGCCCATCCTCCGGCAACAGGCTGGTCAGATTCAGTTTTGAAACAGGAAAGGATCTGATGTCTCCCTTTATGAGCTTCCAGCATTGTATCAATAGAATGGTAATGCTCCGGATATCCGGGAGGAGTCTTTTCTGAGAATGAACCATGTTTATAGATTCCTGATATAAAAAAATCTTCTCCTATAATCATGGCTCCCAGGCTTGGGGATTGAAGCGCCCGGGATTCGAGAGCTGCATATTCATATCCTCCAAGTGGTATGTACATAATCTTCTCTTCAGCCATGACTGGAATGGCTGCAAGACAGAGAAGTCCAGATAAAACTAATCTTGACCAGTAACTGGAAATGGTATTCATTTTTCCCTCCGTTTGTAATTTCTTTAGTTCAAAGAATAGAGGTCGCCGGGATGGATTCATATCGGACAAGAGTCGTAATTGCATTGGAAAAAGCTAAGACTTTAATCGTAGAGAGCCCTTTATATTCGATATTTTTCCGTTTTTGAGGTCTTGAAAGCAGTTTTTAAGGGTTTTTAATTGTGTGGGTTCCCTGAAGGTAAGGGGCTGATCAGCTTCTGAGCATGTTGAGAAGTTCTATCCTGCTGCCTGCTCCGGTCTTCTGATAGAGGTTGTAAATATGTGTGCGTACTGTCGCAGGTGATATGAACAGCTGTGCAGCAATCTCCTTGTTGGTGAGGCCTTGCCCTATCATTACAGCCATTTCCACTTCCCGCTCTGACAGCTTCATGCTTCTTATCCGTTCTTCAGGTACAGTTTCAAGGAGCATCTCTCCCGATTTGGATGGTTTAAGCAGCCTGACTGCTGCAGTCATGGAGATAATATTCCATGCCAGATAAAACAGATGATCCAGAGACAGCATAGAAAGCCATCCAATTCCTGATGCTTGTATGGCTGATTCCATAAGACCGGCAGGAGCAAAAATGATAGCGCAAAGACCGTAGGCTTTCATTAAAGGGCGGATGGCAGAGGGTTCGCCGGAATTAAGGGGCCCCCGTGCCAGTATTCCAAATGACGCCATGGCCAGTCCTGTCAGAATATGACCGCTCAGATTCCAGGCCCTTATTCCTGTAAGAGCCTCTACGCCGGCACTTCCGCTCTGCACTGTTAAAACCAGTATCATATTGGCTATACTTTTAGCAATGACAAGAACAGCAAGAGCTGCGGCCAGGGCGGGAAACCCTTTCAGATGGGACTCTGGTGGTGAAATCCGCTTTATAAGAATAATAACGATTGTCCATATTGATGTATTGGTCGCAGTTGCAAGAAAAATAATGATCCTTGCCGCCGGATCGTATAATTCTGAAGGGAGATTCTGAAGATAGAATAAAATTATTATCAGACCGGTACCGAAGAGAAAGAGCAGCTGGAAGACAAAAAGCGGTGTTAACAAAGTACTGCGTATACGCATTTTCAATAACAGGATTGCGGCGCTGCCCATAAATCCTGTTGCGAAAAAGAGTATGTAGAATGCAATAAGGAGATGCTGCATACAAGCCTCCAAAGATACCAATATTATTCAATATATCTCTGTGAAAATTTCTGGTCAATCTCTTATGAACAAATAGAATATACTTCCCGAAGAAACTGTATAAACCCTGGGAATTTAAATGCATTGTTATTTTTTGAGGTGCCATATATTCTTTATATCCTGGTGAACAGCTATTATCCAAAACGAGGAAAGCCAATGAAAAACAAAAACAAAAACAAAAACAAAAACAAAAACAAAAACATTGACAATGAACTGCTTAAGAGCGGAAATCCGGCAGATCTTCGCATTTTAATCAAATCAAAACACCCTGCTATTATTTCAGAGTTGATTTCCTCTCTATCAAGCGGCGAAATATGGGCAATTCTTCAGCATGCCGGCAAACCCCTTCGCTCAGAAATATTCAGCTATCTTGATGAAGATCTTCAGGTAGAAATTGTTGAAACGTTGAGCTTTAAAGATGTTGCAGACCTTATGGAAGATATGTCGCCGGATGTCAGGACCGACCTGTTTAAAAACCTGTCTGAAACTCTGCGGGAATCTGTACTTCCTGTTTTAGCAAAAGCCGAGCGTGAGGATATCCGCTCTTTGTCAGCTTATAGGGAAGGGACAGCCGGAGCAGTCATGACTTCTGATTATGCGACACTAACCCCGGATCTTACTACTTCCCAGGCTATTGAACATCTAAGGGAAGTTGCGCCAGACAGCGAGACAATCTATTATGCCTATGTACTGGGCGAAAAGAGGGAGCTCCTCGGTTTTGTTTCTCTGAAAAGACTAATTGTTACACAGCGATCAGTACGTGTTGATAAAATCATGCATACTGATGTTATCTTTGCCCGGGTCGAGGATGATCAGGAAGATGTAGCGCGCAAAATCCAGAAATACAATCTGCTTGCCCTGCCGGTTATAAATGATCAGGATGCGCTTGTTGGGATTGTTACCCAGGATGACGCACTTGACATCATTATCCAGGAACATACCGAGGATATGGAAAAATTAATGGCTATTGGAGGGTCTCATGAGGATGCAGTCTACATGAAAACCTCTGTGTGGGGCCATTTCAAAAACCGCTCTCCCTGGGTGATAACACTGGCAATACTGGGATTGACTTCCGGCTTTATTGTTCAGCATTTTGAGGGGTTGCTGATGCAGTTTACAATTCTTGCGATGTTTATGCCGATGCTGGCAGATACCGGCGGTAATACCGGGAGCCAGTCTGCCACACTTGTCGTCCGGGCACTTGCTCTCAGGGAAGTTTTGCCAAAAGACATCTTCCGAATTCTGACCAAGGAGCTTAAGGTTTCCCTTCTTTTGGGTATTCTTCTCGGGCTGATCGCTTTTGGCCGGGTATTTTTTTTTGGCGGCGGATCAGGCGTTCCTGAAAATTTTTCACTGCTTCGCATTTCCTTTGCTATTTCCATTGCCCTGGGGCTGCAGGTGGTTACCTCAACCTTGATCGGAGCATTGCTTCCCTTGGGAGCTGCCAGGATGAAACTGGACCCCGCAGTGGTGGCAAGTCCGGCCCTGACAACTATCGTGGATATCACTGGATTGCTGATTTATTTTACAGTAGTCAGGGCCCTGATGATTGGTTTTTGACAGCGTTTGAGTTTTTACGTGTTCTCATCAAATTTAGATCAATGAAAATCTAAAAAATTGTACTTATTGCTGTATAGCCCTTATAATTGATGTCAGGAGATTGTTAATGGATATTTTTAATGATTTAGATGTTAATGCAGCTACTTCTGCCTTAAGACTTTTCCTGAGTTTAATAGCTGGAGGACTTATCGGGTTTGAACGGGAGAGCCGAAGACAGCCAGCCGGTTTGAGGACCCATATCCTGATTTCTGTTGGTTCAACACTGCTTATGCTCCTTTCTATTTATTTACCGCAATCATTATTAGATATGAAAAACGGCGATCCGGGAAGAATCGCAGCGCAAGTAGTATCAGGAGTAGGTTTTTTGGGAGCAGGCGCGATAATAAAACTTGGAAACAATGTTAAGGGGTTAACAACCGCCGCATCTATATGGGTTATTGCTGGAATAGGGCTCGCAATTGGAGCAGGTTTATATATTCCATCATTGATTGCTGTACTGATTATATTATTCACACTGTTTGTTCTTAACCATATTGAGAAATATATATTTCCTCCTGAACGGAATAAAGCAATAAATTTATATTTTGAGGGGCTTTCTGTTGATACAGAAACAATTAAAGTCCTGTTGAAAAAATATTGTATCAAGATAGAATATGTTGATGTGATACAGGCGATACAAAAGAAAAAAGTGCAGGTTAAGATGCTTGTCAAAATTCCAATCAGCCTTAATATTCCTTTTTTATACAAGGAGCTGCGTCACCTTCCACAGATATACAAGATAGAAATGGATGAAGGAATATAGACAAATAAAATCCTGGTGATTTGGCAAAATTCCGCTTCATGAAACACTCTTTTATAGATAATGGCAGTTCTTCCCGGCAGTGACAGGTGCAGGTATTATTGCGCCGGCATTAAGTTGTGTGTTCATGCTTACCTCTGCCTGATTCCTTGACGCGGCAGCTGATCAGCAATATATTATAGGTCGTACTGTTAAGAATCAAATTTTGAGCCTGCTGCCAATATTCTTAATATAGCGTAAATATAATCAATTTGAATATTTAAATCTGGAGAAAATAAAAATGAATAACAATAATGATTTTGAGGAAACCGTAAAAACAGCGCAAACAGAAGAAAGTTTCGCAGATCTTTTGGAAAGCAGTTTGTCGGGAATAACATCGCTGAAACCTGGCCAATTAATAGAAACTGAAATTGTTTCGATTTCAGGGGATTGCGTTTTTCTGCAATTGAGCGGAAAGAGCGAAGGACAGCTTGATATAGCTGAATTTACTGATAAGGATGGAAATATTACGGTAAATGAGGGTGATAAGATAAAAGCATTTTTTCTGTATTCAAAAAACGGGGATATGCATTTTACCACCAGGTTAAGCGGGGATAAGGCTGGAAAGGATCTCCTTGCAAACGCGTTTGAGAACGGTATCCCGATTGAAGGTATGGTTGAAAAAGAGATCAAAGGCGGTTATGAGATAAAAATCGGGGATTCAAGAGCGTTTTGCCCTTTTTCACAGATGGGAGAGAAGCGGGTAGAAAATGCTGATCAGTATATTGGCAGGAATCTTACTTTTAAAATTATCGAATATAAGGAAAATGGTCGTAATATCCTTGTTTCCAACAGAGCCATATTACAGGATGATAAAAATGCGCAAATTGAAATACTAAAGAAAAGATTGCATGAAGATATGGTTGTTAAAGGTACTGTGAAATCACTCCAGGATTTTGGGGCTTTCGTCGACATCGAAGGAGTCCAGGCGCTTTTGCCTATTTCAGAAATAAAAAGAAGCCGTGTGGATGATATAAATAAAGCACTATCTGTCGGAGAGGAAATTGAGGCGGAAATTATTAAACTTGACTGGAAAAATGAGCGGATAACTTTGAGCATGAAAAAGCTGTTGTCTGATCCCTGGGATGAGGCTGATAAAAAATATAAAACCGGGACAAGACATACCGGAGAAGTTGTCCGGATTACCAATTTCGGCGCTTTTGTTTCACTTGAACCCGGACTTGACGGGCTGATTCACATTTCTGATCTTGAAAGCGATTCACGGGATAATCCCTCCCGTAAAGTTTTAAAGAAGGGGGATAGCGTTACAGTTCAGATCAACAATATAGATATTGATAAAAAAAGGATATCACTTAAACCTGCTTCGAAAACCATGGATGATAAAGATTTAAAGAAATATATGGAAAATGATTCTGAAAGCTATAATCCTTTTGCTTCCCTGTTGAAAGGCAAGATGGATAAATAACACAAAAACGCGCTGTCAGGCAGATATCTGCACTTTCATAGAGAAAAAGAATCTATTGTAAGCGTATCTGTGTCAAGAGACGGTATGTCTGGCTCAGAATTGGGATCAAGCAGTATTCTGATAATAGCATCTCCGATTACCTGGTCAAGAACTGTTTTTGTCTGATCAGAAATAGATGTAAATGACACGCTGAAACCGAAAGGGTATTTGCTTGATCTTGAGTAGTAATCATTGATAACGCATTTTACATTAATTTGCGACTCTTTGAAATTTATCTTTAACGAAGCCTCTTTACCCGCCGGAGGTATGATGTTTGAGCTTTCAAGATAGGCGCCGCCTGAACTTATGGAGTATATGTCCAGATTGTGAGTTTCTCCGTTATCAAGAAGTGAGAATTCCGCGGTTAAAGGCCAGCAGAACCTGTTGCTGCCTCTCTTGTTTACGTTTTTGGAATCAAGGATAAAATTCTCAATAACAGCATCATTGTCACTGCTGTCAATTGAGAGGAATTTAAGTGTTCCTTTATCCTGTTTCGTGTTAAATGAATTTTCATACATGGCAGGAGCTGTAACTACAGTGTCAATTGTGGGAAAATTGAGCCTTACAGAGTTTACAAATTCTATTTCTGGTTTGGAAATATCAGCGAATTCCATTATCAGGCAGTCTGCGTCTTTTTCCCTCACAAGCAGATACGCAAGTTCATTTTTGGTACCTGCATGTTTTACAATACGGTCATTACCCTGTTTAACATTTATCTGCTGAGAGAGAACCAACACTTTATTCATAACCTATATTATAAATGATGTTTTTAAAGTTTGCAAAAACTAATAGTGTAAAAAATTAAAAATTGCGTCACCTCCCCCCCCACATCCCCTCTGCGTGAGATGGAGGGAGGGGATTATGGTTCAGGGTGCTGCATGTTATTCCTTCTGCTATTGCTGTTTAAATTGCAGCGTGGTATTTCAGCCGTTGATATTGTTCAGG
>JAVEZE010000114.1:0-8606 GCA_034003145.1 Spirochaetia bacterium | reverse complement strand
TGATCGGCTGTTTTCTAACTGTGAAAAGATAGAATTAAAAGGTGATTCACTTAGAAAAAGACCTCTTCCACTTGACCCAAACCTGCCACCTCGGTAAGTTGTATTTCTTAACAGTCAGGTGGCAGGTTTACGCCGGAATCGCTGGCAGGTTTCACTGGAATATACAATTATCAATCATTTTTTCAAATATAGTTTTAAAGGCAATAATTTCTTTACTATTTTTATCAATTTTTTGTTCCAGATCGGAAATCGATAATGCTTTTTCTATTAATAAAATAATAAAATTATTTAAAGATTGGTCAGCTTCAATAGATTTATAGCTTAATTTTTTGTGCAAATCAGCTGATACCCTTAATAATATTTTACCTCTAAAAGACCTTGAAGATAATGGTGCCGGTACCTCGCATCTGTCTTTTTTTAATAATTGAAGAGCACCATCAACAGCAGATTTAATTTCAGCTAAAGCTTCTTCTTGAGTATCACCAAAAGCTAATAAGTAATCTAATTCTGTACATGTTGCTATATAACAGTTATCTTCTTCCGACCATTCAACCGTGTAGCGATATTTATCAATCATTTTCTTCTCCAAGCAATTTATCTATTGCCTCTTTTACCTGTTTAACCTGAAATGGTTTTGCCATTTTTTTATTATTCTTATCTCTCTGCAAATTAATTAACGGTTTTCCTGTCCATGGAGTTTTAAAAAAATAATGGGAACTACCATTATTACGCGCTTTACCAAAATAATGTTCACATAATTTAATCAAATCATCAAATTTAACATTTTTAGGGTTACTCAGATCTATTTTTTTCACAACTCTTTCACCCTAAAACTCCACACATTAATAATATCGCACATGATATCATTTATCAACAGTTTTTTATGTTTTTACCATTATTGTCAATTTCCGCCGTAATCTATACTGATGAATCAATCAATACTTTTTCATCTTTTTCTTAATAAATCTAAATCTATATCAAGATCAACTTTTCCGTGATATTTTATTAGTTTATTCAATCTTTCCTGTTTTATAATATTTTCCAGAGCCATTGTTATTAATTGAGTTTTTAGTTTTCGCTTGAGTAATAATCATCGCATCCCTTATTAAATCATCAGGTAATTCCAGTGTAGTTCTCATTTTACCTCCAGATAAGCAATAAAAATTAATATTTTTCCACATCAAATATATCACTTTTTTTTTTATGCATATCTTTACCGGTTAAAAACTGATATTTAAAAATGAAGCCCGTAGGTAAGTGTAACTGACATTGCTTTGCTGTCAATTCTGCTTCCTGCAAGAGGGAATCCGGCATACATCATAACAGTGCCGACAGATAAAACCTCTGAAAAAAGCCCGATTCCGGCTGATGCAATCTTTCCGCTGTCATCAAGCCATCCTCCGTCCCCGCTGCTGCCTTCAGCCTTATCGTAGCCGTCAAGAAGAGCAAACATGGCATAGTCGAAAAAGGCCAGCATGCCGGGACGGAGAAGCTTTTTTCCTGCCTCATTCTTGATCTGCCGCATGATAAGGCGGAGCTCAATATTGTTAATTACTTTCAGCTCACTGTCAAACCGCCTTGATTCAAAACCCCGCACCATGCCGCCGGCGCCGTTTTTTTGTCTAAGGATACCGTAGGTCTGTCTCGCGGTAAGCGGTATCAAATCACCTTTTGAGGAGTCTATCCCTGCATAGTCTGCAATGTAGATTGCCTGTAGAAAATCCCGCGGCTCGGCAGCCTCATAAAAAGGGATAAAAGCTTTTGCGCCGGCGAAATACTTGATAAAATCAGAATCTCCTTCCACATCGTTTAAAAACCACTTTGGCCCTGCCTCTAAGGCAAGCTCTGCAGAATAGCCTTTTTTAAGCCCGCTTTCGAAATTAAAAAAAGTATTGTCAAGAACAAGGGCCGCGATAAATGTATTGAGAAGTATCCCGTCCCTGTCGGGGCGGAGGGAATCAAAGATAAGGGCATCCTGCTGCGCCAGATTAAAGTTCAACTCGCGCAGGCCGCGGTATTTAAGGCGGAGGGATAAGAGGTTTTTTTCCCCTTCACTGTTCCACAAAAGCCCTTGTTCGATCCCTGCTCCCCAATTGGTGTTTAATCTTGTGTAAAGGTAATCAGCGCTGCTCTCATCAAAATAAAGGTCATCCTTATCCCTGTAATATCCTAGCTCCCTTACCGCGCCTCCTGCAGACAGGCAGAGTATGGTATCAGTTTTCTCCGATATCCCGTACTCAAGTATCCTGCAGAAATCAAAATCCATCCCCCAGAACCTCAAATGGCGCTCGATATAAAAACTGTCCCGCTCCCCTTTAATCATCTCTTTCGGCAGAGTCCAGGCTTGAGATGCGGTGAGAAATATAAATATCAAAATAAGGAGACTGCGGTAATTTAATCTCCTATTTACCAAGGATCTGTCTGAAATATCTGAAAAAAAGCTCATTCTCCCTTCTCCTTCCTATGGTAATCCTTATGCAGGATGGAAAGCTGTAGCTTCCGGCAGGGCGCACAATAATACCTTTTTCAGCAAGCCTGTTTGCGACTTCCTTCCCTTCCCTGCCTGTATCGATAAGGATATAGTTTGTCTGGCTTTTATAGTATCCAAGTCCCATATCATCAAGTTCCTGGTAATAATATGATTTTTCCTCTGCTGTCTCCCTGATAGTGGTATTAAAAAAATCATCATCATCAAGCGCCTCAAGCGCGAGGTTTTCTGCTATGATTGAAACATCAAAGGGAGGTTTTACCCGCTGGACAAGGCTTATAAGAGCAGGGCTGCTTATGCCGTATCCCATCCTCACTCCGGCAAGGCCGTATATTTTTGAAAAAGTCCTTAAAATAAAGAGGTTTTTCATCCCATCCCGGATCATTTTTAAAGAAGAAGGTTTATATTTTTCCTCTGTGAATTCGATATATGCCTCATCAAGGAAGATAATAATTCTCTCAGGTACTTTTTTTATAAAATCTTCAAGCTCATCTACCGGCAAGGCCTCACCTGTGGGATTATTGGGGTTGCAGATATAGATCAGCTTTGTCTTGTCTGTTATTTTACTCCATATATCAGCAAGATCGATCCCTGTCCCTTTCATCTTTGTAAAGAGAGGAACGCCTCTCATTATCCTTGTAATTGTTTCATAGACAGGGAAGGTTATCTCAGGAATCAGCGTCTCATCACCCTGCTCTATAAACGCCATCCCTGAATTATATATAACACCGTCGCCGCCGTTTCCTGTTGTGATGTTCTCAGGCAACAGATCAAGTTTTGACGCGAATTTCTCCATCAGCTCCGGATTGTAAATTTCAGGATATATATGAAGCGATTTTTCAAGCTCCCTGTAAAGAGCTCTTGCTTTTGTTGATGCGCCGCGGGGATTTTCATTTGACGCCATTTTGTGGATTTCATCGACACTTATTTCCCTTTCAACCTGCTTTTTTGATTTGCCCGGGACATATTCCTTAATATCGAGTATCCCGCTGTTTGCGTAATCTTCAGTTTTCAATTTTTCTACTCCATCAAGGCAACAATATAACTATTACCTTTAACATTCATCATTATTTAATTCCGGATATAGGGTTTTTATACACTCAGGGCATATGCTGTGGGTAAATATTGCGTCTGTATGCCTGCCCACATAAGCTTCTACCTGTTCCCAGTACCCTTTATCATCTCTGATGTTTTTGCAGTTTGCGCAAATAGGGACTATGCCGCGCAAAGACTTGATCTCGGCTAATGCATTACGAAGTTCCTCTATAGTTCTCTGCAGATCTATTTCTGTTTGCTTCAACCTCGTGATATCAACCATTACTGTCAGGTAGTACTTGATACCCTGTGATTCAATAATCTCGCCTGAAAAATAGCCATAATGTATTTCCCCTTTTTTTGTTTTTACCTCAAGTTCTACTTCCCGGATCTGGCCATACTCATTAAGCATATGTACCAATTTATCATGTTCATCTTTATTTACAAATATACTCAGTTCGCGGCTGGTGCTCCCTATTACCTCATCTTTTGAATAACCAAACAGCTTTATAAAAGCATTATTTACATCGATAAACTCAAGCTCCGGCATTCTGCTCACTGCCATTGGAGAGGGATTCGAGCTGAACAGGCGGTCAAACTTCTGCATTGCTTCCTGCTCTTTGCCGAGATCTTTTGATAGTCCAAAAATACAGTTTTTACTGTTCCACGTACCATGCCAAATACGTGTTTCAACCGGGATAATGTTTTTATTTTTACCGAACAGGGGCAAGGGACAAACTTCCCTGCTCCCTTTAAACATATCAGATAGAATTGAGGCTGCCTCTTTCTGCAAGTATCCGGGATGTAAATCAAGTATCGTTTTTCCCTTAAGTTCAGCAGGATCATATCCTAATTTTGCCGAAGCTGCGGGGTTGGAGTAGATTATACTGCCTTCTGTATTTCCTACCAGAAATATATCATCTATTGCCTCAACAAATGAACGGAAGTTTTCTTCGCTTTGATAAAGTTCAGTTTCTGCTTTTCTCTGACTGGTTATATCAATTCCAAAACAAAATACATATTCAATATTTCCTTTCTCGTCAAAAGCCGGCGTTTTTGTGATCTTGATCAGGCATTGCCTCCCTTTTGAATCAGAAAGCCACTCTTCAGAGGAAATTGTTTCTTTGGAATCAAAAACCTCCTGATTGGACAGCCGGCATGCACAAGCTGTTTCCGGAGGCAGAAACTCATCAAAACGGCTGAATTCTATTTCCTGCTTTTGTTTTCCCAGAAAATCAGCATGATACTTATTAACTTCGCCGTAAGTATCCACACTTGAAAGAAACCACATTTGTATGGGAATAATATCCAAAATCATAGAATGTTGCTTAATCTGTCTGTGAAGCTGCTCTTTTTCTACTATATGCATATTTATTCTCGCTTTTTGTATAACTTTTTAAATATATAATTAAGCAGTAAAGGTGTTGACAAGAAACTGCTTGCACCAGTTTCTTTTATACTTACATTTACTGTTTATTTCAACAAACTTTTTTCTCTTAATTAGTGAACCCTCTTAATTAGTGAACCCTCTTAATTAGTGAAGTTTTAAGAGTAAAGCGTTATTACTTTATAAAAAACCGCGCTATTAACGGGTAGAATACTACAACGCTTAAAATTCTTGAAAGATGGATTATCGCGACTGTCGGCACATGCGCCTTGTATGAATCAGCTATGATTGTCATCTCTGTAAGCCCGCCGGGACTGCAGCTGAAGAGGGCTGTTACAAGGTCAAGGTTTGTAAATTTTGTTAGCACAAATGCTGAAAACAGGGAGAAAATAAACAGAAGGCTCACAAATATGGCAACCGGTATTATCAGTTCCCTGAACCCTCTTAAAACCGGCATGGAAAGGCCAGTGCCTATTATCCCTCCGAGGATTATCTGCGCAAGTATCTTGAACTGGGAAGGGATTACAGCATCACCTGTAATTATATTATAGACAGCAACAGCTGCCATTGCTCCCATAAATGTACCGGCAGGAAGCCCGAGTTTATAGCCGGCGAATCCTCCGGCAGCAGCAGCAATACAGGTAATAATTATCTTTTCCAATTTAATCCCTCTTGCGAATAAGTTTAAAAACATCTTTTGAGTATATCATGCATACAGGCTGCAAGTATTGCAGAATTCAATATACCTATTCTATTATACACAGAGAAAAGTTTACAGCAAAGAATGAAAAGTATTGGCAAAACAGGGATTTTTGTTGATATACTCAATATCATCATTGTTTTTCAAAGGCGGGAGGGAGATTTGCATTTTAAACACTTAAGGATTTCAAAGCAGGTAAACCCTGGAACCGGAAAAATACAATCTTCAATATTTAATAAGCTGCCTGCAATCCTGATCATACCTACCCTCATTTTATTGTCTGCCATTTTAATATCATCCTGCTCAGACCCAGAAGCATTGACAGGTGATACGCTTCACAGCGTAAAAACAATTCCGGGAACAGCATCTTTGATTCTTCCTGTAAAGTGGGAAATAGGCAGATACGGCGGAATCTGGAGAGATACCTACAGCGAAGATCCAAAAAGCTATAACCCTTTTTCAAACCTTGACGGGACACACGCGATAGTAACAGGTCTTATGCTTGATTACCTTTTTGCCTATGACCCTTATACCAGGGAATGGCAGGGCAATATCATTGAAGAGTACAGTGTCGATTTTGATGAGGAAAAAGATACAATGGAACTTCTGTGCACACTGAGAAGCAATATTTACTGGAGCGACGGGGTGCAGATGACTTCCGATGATGTTGTGTGGTGGTTTGACAACATAGAAGGGGACGCGGAAATTGACCCGATAGGCGCAAGCGGGCAGTATATTACAATGCCTGATAATTCAAGGAAAAAATACCGCATTGAAAAAACAGGAAAACTTTCTTTTAAGTATATTTTTCCCAGGATCGTGGGAAACCCGCTGCTTGTCGTAAATACAGGGTCGATTATCCCGAAACATGTATGGGAACCTGTCCTTGCAAAAGGAAAATCCGCGGTAAAGGAATTCTGGGGTGTAACAACAAAGCCGCAGGAACTTGTGGGGAACGGCCCTTTTCTTCTTGAGGAAAACAAACCGGGGGAAAGGCTTGTCTTTAAACGGAATCCCGATTACTGGATGAGTGACGCAAGGGGGAACAGGCTCCCCTATATTGAGAAGATAATCCTTGCTCAGATTCCTGACAGCAACGCGGAACTTCTTAAGTTCCAGAAGGGAGAGACTGAAGCCTATCCAATGAGAGGACAGGATATGGCAACCCTTCTGCCTGAATCTGAAAAAGGAAATTTTACAGTATGGAACGGAGGCCCTTCATCAGGCTATCCTGCCATTATTTTCAATCATAAAATGGAAGCTCTTTCTCCCGGCAGATATGAACTTTTCACAAATCCCTTGTTCAAAAAAGGGATCAGCTGCCTTATTGACAGGGAGACAATAATAAACCAGACAATCAACGGGATGGCTGAGCCTCTTTTCCATATAATATCTGAGTCAAACAAGTATTATAATCCATCACTTGCATCAAACTACAGCTACGACCCTGATAAGGCGGCAAGGCTTTTCAAAGAAGCCGGCCTTAAAGAAAAAAACAGGGAAGGTTTCTTTCTTGATTCTGAAGGTAACACAGTCGCTTTCGATATCCTCACAAGCAGCAGCGACCCGGTGCTTCACGATTACCTTAACATCATTATTACAGATATGAAAAAAGCAGGAATAAAGGCAAACCTCACAGTTGCTGATTTTAACGTAATTGTGCAGAAACTACTTTATACAGGTGAGTGGGACTGCTATCTTGCGAGCTTCAGTTTTCCCACCTTCCCTGAACAGTGGTACAATATATGGCTTTCAAGCGGCAACCTCCATTACTGGAACCCGTCGCAGGAAAGACCTGCACTTGAGTGGGAAAAAAAGATAGACAAACTCTACAACGCCCTGATATACACATTCAGAGATGAGAAGATTAAGGAATACTATGATGATTTCCAGAAAACCCTTATCGATGAAATGGTGATAATACCGATTTTCCGTAAATATACTTTCAGCGCTTTCAGAAATAAATGGGGCAATATCAACTGGGGCTTCGGCTATTCAGCAGGAGACGGGTACAGAAGAATCTATCTCAGGGAAGAAGAATGAAATTACTTGCCAAAGAGCTTAAAGAAATAAATGAATCGCGGGGTATGAGACTTCTTTACAGTTTTGCATCAAAACATCCGCTGCTTTCTTTTATCGTAAGACGTTTTGCCGCGATGATTCCGGTTCTCCTTATTACAGTTTTCTTTTTCTTCTTTTTCATGAGCCTCGCTCCGGGGGATTTTTTCACCGCGTATTACCAGAACCCGGAAATCAACCCTGAAACAATCAATTACTACAGGGATGAGTTCGGCCTTGACAAGCCTTTTTATACCCAGTTTGCCCTGTGGCTGAAAAAGGTTATCTTTGACCGTGACCTTGGAATGTCTTTCTCTTACAGGCAGCCGATACTTGACCTTGTAAACACAAGGATATGGAACACAGTTTTTCTTAATTTCTTTTCCCTTATTTTCTCAATCATTTTCTCATACCCTGTGGCTTTCTATTTTTCCTACAAACCCAACAAGGCGCTTGAGAGGGGGGTCAATTTTGTTACCCTGCTTCTTTACTCTGTCCCTGCCTTTTTCCTTGCGCTGCTCGGGCTGATAATAGCGGCAAAGACAGGGCTTTTCCCGATAGGAGGGGCTACAAGCGAGGCATACGGTACACTTTCACTTGCAGGCAAGTTCTATGACCGGCTCCACCATATAGCCCTCCCTGTCCTTATCGGGTTTATCGGAGGGATAGCAGGTTCAATCCGTAGCATGAAGGTGCTTTTAAGCGAAGAGTTTAACAAACCCTACATCACCGCGGTGCGGGCAAAGGGGGGAACAAAACCTGTTATAATCAAGCACGCATTCAGAAACGCCCTTATCCCTTTTATCACAGGGATTTCAGGTATGTTAGCAGGCCTTATCGGAGGCTCTTTATTTGTCGAGATAATATTCGCATATCCGGGTATTGGAAGGCTGATGTATGATGCCACGCTTAGGCAGGATTACTATCTTGTCCTTACA
>JAVEZE010000113.1:0-8753 GCA_034003145.1 Spirochaetia bacterium | reverse complement strand
GAAGGGGCAATTTCCTTTTTCACCGGTGAAGTGACTCTTAACGGCGGAAATGCCTCTATCGGGGACAAAGTTGTCATAGGCGACAGGATTGAGACAGGAAGCGATTCCTTCTGTGAGGTGTTATTCGGGGAAAAAAATATTTTCAGGCTTCAGGATAACAGTTCCCTGAAGTTCGGGGGATCAGTGTTCAATCTTGATAAAGGCTCTATAGCGCTTGTCACAAGCAGACTCAAAAAAATTGCATTCAATACAGATTCCCTTTCTGTCAGGACAAGCAGCGCTGTAGCCGGAGTCCGCGGGACAGTTTTCTTTATTAAAAAGGAAGATGATAACAATACCTATGTCTGTATTTGCAACGGAAAAATCAATACCTACGACAGAAGCGGCAATGATAAAAAATCCGAAGAGGCAGGGCATCACAAGGCGATGAGGCTGACCCTTTCCGGCAGCATCGTAACAAGGGCAAACGCCCCTTTGCTTTATCATGATGACGCGCTGATGGAAGAGGTCGCATCAAAAATAGGTGTTACAATAAAATGGAGTTCTGAGGAACCGTATTAATCAGATTGACTTTTTTACCTGAAAAAAGAATAATTAACAGCAAGTTTTTATCAGGGAGGTACATAATGTCGGTCTTTGTTCGGGGTATGGGCTTTTAGCCGGAAATATTTACTTTGGCATCATAATAAAAAAACAATTGCCTCAATGACAATTACTCAGATAATTTGTTTAAGCAGAATATTCCGGTCCATACCGTAACTCAGGTATCACTGAAAACCCATATCAATTTATACTTTAACAACAACTCAAACCAGGCGGCTGTGACAGCTGTCTTTATTAAATCGCGGGGAGAATGAACAGCAATGTTAAAAAAATGGGGATTAACTGAAAAAGAAAGTAAATATATTGAAGAAAATAACAGCAGCGCAAGGATTCCGGGAAGGATAATCTTTGAAGGTAAAAATATTTTTAAAACAGCAACATCAGAGGGGATAGTAAACGCATCCCTTTCAGGCAGAATGCTTGATGAAACGCTGTCCGGCGACAGCAGCAGCAGGCCGGCCGCAGGCGACTGGGTCTGGCTTAAAGCCGGAAACGCTTCTTCCCCAGGTGGAAATCCTGCTGACGGTACTCACATCATCACGGAACTCTTTCCCAGAAGGAGCAGGATATCAAGAAAATCCGCAGGGGAGAGGACTGTTGAACAGGTAATAGCCGCCAACATCGATATTGTTTTTATTGTAATGTCGCTTGAGGGGGGAAGGAATTTTAACCTGAGGGCGCTTGAGAGGTATGTGACGCTTGCGTGGGAGAGCGGTGCAAGGCCTGTAATTCTTCTTAACAAGACAGACCTCTGCGATGATTTTGAGTATTTTGTACTGGAAGCTGAAAATACCGCTCCTGGGGCCGCTGTAATTCCTGTAAGCGTTGTCTCTGGAAACGGGCTTGATCTTGCGGCTGCTTATCTTAACGAGGGGATAACCGCTGTTTTTATCGGTCCGTCCGGAGTCGGGAAATCAACGCTCACCAACTATTTTACAGGTGAGCAGAAGCAGAATACAGGAGATATCAGGGAGGATGACAAGAGAGGAAGGCATACCACGAGCAGCAGGACACTGTTCCAGCTTGAAACAGGAGCCGTGATAATAGATTCACCCGGTTTAAGGGAGATACAGCTGTGGGCAGGGGATAAAGGGGGCTCCTCTCCTCTTGATGAAGTATTCAGGGAGATAGAGCTTTATGCCCGCGTCTGCAGGTTCAGCGACTGCTCACATACAGAAGAGCCGGGATGCGCAGTAATAAGCGCGCTTGAAGAGGGGCTTATAAGCCGGGAAAGGTATGAAAGCTATTTAAAACTTAGAAAAGAGCTTGAGTATCTTGAAGGAAGGAAAAGCCAGCTGGCACGGATTGAAAAGAAAGAAAAGGGGAAGAACCTCGCCAAACAGATAAGAACCATCATGAAAGAGAGAAAAGGGAGGTGATATCTCCTTAGCCTTTCTATCCGCTTTGCAGTTTAAAAATCAGGAGAATATTGAAATATACGCGGCGGTATCGAACTTTCTCTTCATACCGTTCGCGTTCATGAATCTTATAAGTCCGAAAACAGGGCGCTCAGGGCCCCAGGGCCTGTCGTGTTTGCCTCCGATTGACCAGGCTATTCCTGTATAGCTGTTGGGGTCCCGTCCGTCAAGCTGATATTTATCGTTAAGGTAAATGGCTGTATCAAAAGCTTCCCGGGGAGAAGGGCTCCACTGGAGTATTTTTTTCGCCCAGTACATTCTCATATAGCCGTGCATGAAACCGGTTTCCCGCATCTCATATTGCGCCGCGTTCCAGATAAGGTCGTGGGTCTGGCCGTATTCAAACTGATTTACCGAATAGATATATTCCCTTTTGTCTGACAGATGCTTCATAAGCGATTTTTTCGCCCATTCATGAAAACCGTCAAATGAGTCATAATTATTGTTTCTCAGAACATAGTTTACCGCAAGCTCGCGCCTCACGATAAGTTCCTCAATAAAGGCATCCCTGCTTTCTCCCTCACCCTCCGCCTCAGCCCTTCCGAGTTTATTCCTGCCGCCTGCGGAGAACGCCGCGATAGCAGTTTCAGCCGGGCTTATCTGTCCGAAATGAAGGTAAGGGGAAAGCCTGCTTGTCCCGTCAATCTCCGGCTTGTTCCTTGTTAAGGCATAATTTGAGAGCCTGTTTTCCATAAAATCATAAAGGCGGATCAGTCCTTCCTTTCTTCCCCCTTTAAAACCCGCATCCCCGCTTTCAGCACTCTTAAGCCTGCCTTGTTTTTCAATATGTTCTTTCCATTCTGGAAATTTATACCAGTATTTTCCCCTGCTGGCCTCTGGAGTGTTTTCTGCTGTATTCCATTTTTTAACAAGCTTAGTATTTACATCATTCTCAAGATATAATTCAATAAGAGGTTTTATCTTTCTCCTTAATGTGCGGGCAGCGTATTCCTCTTTCTCAAACAGGCAAGAGGGGACAACAACATCAGAATCAACAGTTAAAAAAGTCAGCGGTATTTCCTCTGCAGTTTTCCTTCGCCAGAGCTCCGGGATTTTCAGCGGATTTTCATCGCTTACAAGCAAAGCTCCCTTTACCGAAAGGGTAAACCTGATTACAGCCTCATGCGCTTCGTTATCCGACTCAAGAACAAAAAAAGCGGCTCCCGATTTTTCGAGAGATTCCCCTGTTTCCAAAAGCCCGTTAAGCATGAATCTGTAGTGCCGCTCTGTGCTGCCGGGATAGTTTTTTACAAGATTAAAAACAACGGCAAGGGGAAGGGAGAGGCTGTTCGCGCAGTTTACCGCAGCATCAAGGGCCTGATTTGAAAAGGCTCTCTGTGAGCGCTGCATCCAGTAAACAACGCATTTCGCATCAGCGGGAAGAGGCGCCTCTTTTCTTGGATTGATACGGTGATTTACATTTATCAAATCTGTTATATTCATATTACTGTAAAATATCCTTTTAGATTTGGAAGATCAATTCCCGCAGCTTTAAGCGTTATTTCATCATTCACCGTTTTGCGTGATTGCGCCGGGACAGAAGTTTCAAAGCCTAACTCAGGGATGATTATTGTATCTGATCTGCCCCGTCTTTCAACAATTATCCCTTTTCCCTCCCATCCCGGGTTCTGGATCAGATAAACAAGTGTCCAGTGCATATTGGAAAGTTTTTCAAGTTTCTGCACTGATGATGCTCCTGCCGATGCTGCGCCGATCCTGCTGATTATCTCATCATTTGTTAAAATCTTTTTTCCTGTAAGGGATAATCGTATCTGCTGGTGGGCTGCCAGATCAAGGTAGCGCCTTAAAGGGCTTGTTACGCGGCTGTAGGAGGGAAGGCCGAGCCCGGAGTGAACGTCAGAGACAGATTTTATTATCCCGGGCTTCATTTTTTTTCTGAGCGCAAACATGGAAGCAAGATCTGCTTCGGCTGCACTGTCGGCGGCATTGTCGGCTGCATTGCCGGCTTTTCCGGGAAGTTCGTCTGAACCGGAGGATCTATCAGATCCTGTTTCCTGATTATCCCCATAATTCCCAGGCTGGGTTGAAAAGATGTAAGGAATATTATTTTCATCTGCCCATGCAGCTGCTGCTTCCCCTGCCATCAGCATTGATTCCTGAACCATCATTGTTGATTCATAACGGCGGAATTGCGTTATTGAAACTTTATTGTTTTCCACTTTTATGTTTACTTCCGGGAAGTCAAAAGAAGAGGCGCCTCCTGCTTCCCTCCGTTTTTTATATTTTTTAGCCATCTCAAGAATATCTGCAAACGGATAGGTGTTTATTGATTCCTGCGCCTGTTTATATGTAATCCGCTTAACTTTAATCCGTGAGAAATGAATCCCGCAGCTGACTATTGAACCGTCAATATTCTGGCTTATACAAAATGAGAGAGCCGGAGACTCACCCCTTAACCCAAGCCCGAAGATATCTGTCATGTTTTGAGACAGCATCTGAATCTTTATTTCAGGCAGATAAATTTTAGCCCCCTGATTCATGGCATAAATATCTGCATCAGAACCTGGAACAACAGCGCAGGAGGGATCTGCGATATGGACCCAGAGTTTTCCCCCTTCAAAACTCAAGGCATCATCAGGATCAGAGTTCCCCTCATCATCAATCGCGTAAGAATCAAGATGGGTGAGGTCAAGCCTGCCGCCTGTGAATATTTCATCAGTGCTGATGTTTATATCAGGATATTTATTGTCAATTGAAAAACCAAGCCGGTTAATATAGGGGTTTACACAATTATCCCAGTACTTAAGCCTCAAAAGCAGCGAGTGGGCATTTTCCACAGTTTCCTGCATTTTGATCTCTTTAAAAAGCCTGCTTCCGCCTGGTCTGCCAAGAGCGAAAAGCTCAAGATCCCTCAGATACTTATTATCATCAGCGCTGATTTTTCCATTTTTTACATTGGCTGTAAAATTATTCCACGCAGCTTTTTCATCAGTTTTAAGTTTCCGTGCCGCTTTCTCTTGTTCAACCTCGTCTTCTGTACGGATTATAATCTTATCTGCTGTTCCTGTTATGTAAAAGCTGTCAAGAAGCCCCTGATAAACAGACCAGGCGCTTTGGGGAGTAAAAGCGTTGTATGCAAGCTCTGCAAACTCCTTAAGATTCAAGGTTTCTCCCTGAAGTATTTCGCATGCCTCTTTTATCCTGTTGTTTTCCTCTCCCTGACTGCCTAAAGATGAAAGATCATCAACCGGGCCTGGATGAAGAAATGCAATATCCTTGCTCCTTACCATGATTGTTTTATTATCAGCAAGCTGGATTTCAATTTTATCTCCGGTTTTCAGGACTTTTGCCGGCCCTGTTTTATAAATAACCAGGCATCCTTTTTTAAAATCATTTACTGTGTCATTTATCATTCATTAATCCTTTTTTCCGCAATCTTAAAGTCTGCATGAAAGGAGTTTGTCTGCCGCGATGCTGCACAGTTTTTCAACCCTGTTTGCTTCTTCAAGTTTTTCCAGTATATCGTAATATAGATTCCACCCTTTTCTTTCCTTCTCAAGCTGTTTTTCAAATTGTGTATCTGTGAAAACAATAGCATTCCCAAGACGTTCTGCCGCGGAAATGATAAAATGATGCGCGTTTTCAGGGCTGCTGTTTTCAAACATCTCCTGCGTTTTAAACAGCATCCGGAGTACTGCTGTTGTAACCGGCAGATATGATACAAAACTGCCTGTAAAAGGGTCAATCCTCTTTTTTACCTCTTTTTTGCCGCCGGGTAGAAATTCCGCATAACGTGAAAACATCAGCATCCTGATATAATCCCCTGTCTTCCTTCCGGCGGACGCTGCCTTGATTGCCTCAGATGCAAAAGCCTCCTTGTCGTGCCTCATAATCAGGCCGCTTTGATGAAGATATGACAGCTGCGTCCCCTTATCAGAGAAGGATGACATAATATAAGCCTGATCTTCCGCCCTTCCGAAAAACGAAGGGGTAAAAGGCCTGTACCTGTAAAGGGCATCAACAAGGATTCCGTTGGTCCCACCTGTGACATGTATCCTCTGAAGGCATTCTTTTTTTCCGTCAGGAGAGCCGTCTTCGCCGTATCTGCACATCATTTCAGCCCTTGTTGATAGAGCCTGGGGCAGGCGCGAATAAAATATCCTGTCCCCGCTTTTTAAGCCGGAGATGCTGCCGTTATCTGAAAGCGGCCTGGGGTAATCCACATCAGGAGTAAAAAGCCCTTTGCTTATATCTTTTTCATTTACAAGAGCGCCTGCTATCATCCCTAAAAATACTTCCCTGTTCATATAGTCTTTTCCGCAGGCACCCCAAAGTGGTGAAGAAAGATGGCCAAACGCAGACATTCCGGTATATTTGATAAGAGCTTCCTGGTCAAAGACCTGATCAAGATCTATCTTGAAAACCCCTTTTATATCAGGGTTTATAATAAGCTTCCACAAAGCTGCAATTGCTTTTAAAAATGAATAATGCCTGCCGTATTCACCGTCAACCCCGAAAACCTCGAGAAGGCTGCGCGCTGTATTTGAAGAATCTGTCATTCCTTGTTCTACTGCGGCAGGGGCAAGCAGATTTTCTGCGAGATCGCGGGTATCTTTTTCTCCAAATACAAATATGTCAAGATGCTTTGGCCTGCCTGCTTTATCAAGTTCCTCCATAAGATAATCAAGAGCTATTTCATCAAGCCCGGGGTGGGTAACGCTTACAGAAAGGATGACAGGTACCTTGATATCTGCATCACAGCACCCGCGGGCTTTTTCAAACGCAACAGCTTTGTCAAGGTTTTTAAGGCCGTAAAGAACTTCATTGTTTTCAGGTTTTATCCCGATCGGGATCGGGTGGTCATACCAGTATTTCTGAGGCAGGGAAAGCATATTCTTAAGCCGCTTGAGTAACGAAAGGGATAAATCAATTTCACCTTCAGCCATTTTTTCTGCGGGAAGGGTAAGAAGGATGTTTGAGGTGAATAGTATTTCCCTTCCCGGGTTTGTAACAGGGTTGTCAGGCTTTCCGGTAATTTTAACTATCCTTTTTCCGCGCAGTTTTTTTTCAGCTTCTTTTTCTCTTCCTGATATGTCAAGCGCTTCAGGATGAAAAATACTCCATAGATTTTCATTTTCCGCATGAAAGCTGAAATCTTCATTGTCAGGCCCGGCATCCATAATATCAGCTTTTTCAAGTTCAGCGCGCGCTTTTTCAACTGCGGTTTTTAAAAACTTATCAAGTAAGGGAATACCGCTCCTGAACCGGCTGGTTTCAGCTTTATTGCTGCATAAAATGTTTATAAACTCAGGCAGAAGTTTTCTGTAAGGATCATCAGATTTTAAGGTTTTATCTGAAACATAAGAGATCAGGGCTTTTTTAAGTATGTTGAGGTTTTTCATTGCTTTTATCTTATGCATTGAACCATCTGTTGTCAAATAAATTGATGCGGCATCTTATCCAGGCAGCCCTGTTTTCAGGGTGATATCCCAAATAATCAACCCTGCCTGATATTTTTAATTTTTCTTTACAAGATCGCTTCCCAGTATTGTGTTTTTAACAAGATTATGCCCTTCCTGATTAAGATGTATTCCATCTATGCAAAGAAAGCGTTTATAGTTTTTATCTTCAAGAAAAGATTTTCTTATATCGATTATTAAGCTATCTGTTTTTTCTGCTACTTCCCAGACTGCGCTGTTATATCTTTCATGCCAATAGTAGATGTTCTCGATATTGCCGCCCAGCCAGGTGAGAATATTGCTTTTCAGGGGATTGTTTTTACTTACCCAGTTAAAATATAAATCAGACGCGATAGGCGGCAATGTCATTATAACAGTTGTTATACTGTTCTTTTTTAAGACATCAACAATAGTTTTGTAAACAGAAATAAACTCATCAATTGGTGTTTTGGGATTATGCCTGATTAAGGGCTTGAGTGATATTTCATCCCAGTTGTGATCGCAGTCATTTCCGCCGAACTCAAGAAAGGCATAATCAATAGTCACATCTTTCTTCAGACACTGCAGGACTCTCGATATTATTTCTCTCCCTTTATTTACTGTACAGCCGAACCTGGATTTGTTATTCAGTATTACTCCATTTGACTCTGCTGCGGAGGCCGCGAAATTATTTTTCAAATAGGTATATTTCCCTGTCTCATCATCAAAAGCGATTCCTTTCGCGATGGAATCACCAAATAAATAAACCTGTTTTTTTGCCTTTTCCATAATACTGCCTTATTGTTTTATTTGAAAAAAAATGAATATCAAAAAAAATATTTGCTGCCATAATCATTACTGCCCAATTCAATAACGTATTTTATAAAAAACCAAGTCAAAGTATTAAATAGTTTGTAAAAGAAAGGTAATAATGGTTTTTTTTAAAACAATGAGTTGAAAATCATGGTTATTGATAGCAAAACATATTGGCAGGCGTTTTTCTTGACTTAAGATATACAGAATTATTAGCTTATCTTAAGGAGCAAGTTTATGAAACGTTTTTTGTTAATAACAGCTATTTTTCTTTTTATCATTTCTTCAGCATATTCTTCAGATTTTAATATAGTAAAAGTTCTGGATAATCTTGAAAATCCCTGGTCACTGGCTTTTTTGCCTGACAACTCGGTTCTTGTTACAGAAAGATCCGGCAGCCTTCTTCTTTATAAAAACAGCGCTGCTGTCCGGGTTTCTGGCCTTCCTGCCATCCACGCCGGCGGGCAGGGGGGGCTTCTTGATATCGCGCTTCATCCGGATTTCAAATCAAACCAGCTGG
>JAVEZE010000112.1:0-8794 GCA_034003145.1 Spirochaetia bacterium | reverse complement strand
ATAGGATCATCCGCACTTGGAATACTTATTCCGCCGAGCATCATGCTTATCGTAATGGCAGAGCAGTCAGGACTGACTGTCGGAAAGCTTTTCGCTGGCGCCATAATTCCAGGTCTTATCCTTTCTGGATTATATATAACATATATCCTTTACCAGAGTTGGAGACACCCGCACAAGGGACCAGCGCTTTCTGCTGAAGAGCGGGCAGCAGTTACAGCAAAGCAGCTGATGAAGATGCTTGTTCTTAATCTTTTACCGCCTCTGTTGTTAATTATTTCCGTTCTCGGCGTCCTCTTTGCAGGAATCGCCACACCAACTGAAGCCTCAGCTTCAGGATGTTTATTCGCTTTTGTACTTTATGTTGCATACGGTAAATTTAATGTAAAAGGTTTTATAAAAATAGTTTCTGAAGCTACAAGAACATCTGCTATGGTTCTTGTCGTAATGATTGGAGCTACATGTTTTACCGGTGTTTTTATGGGTCTAGGCGGCGGAGCTGTTGTAAAGAGTTTGATCCTCGGTGTTGGTTTAGGCAAATGGGGTACATTCTTAATAATGATGCTTATCTCCTTTTTCCTGGGGATGTTCCTTGACTGGATTGCTATCGTAATGATTGTTTTTCCGATTTATCTTCCAATTGCACAAGCTCTTGGATTTGATATACTCTGGTTTGTCGTTGCAATGGCAGTTATGCTTCAGGATTCGTTCTGTACACCGCCGTTCGGATACAACCTCTTTTATCTCAAAGGGTGCGCTCCGCCTGAAGTTACTACAAAAGATATATATCTGGGTGCTGTTCCATTCTGGATACTTATGGAAGTCGGCCTGGTTATTGTCTGTGTATTCCCTGCAACTATAACATGGCTTCCCGCTATATTAGTTAGATGACAAAAAAGGTTGTAAATTATGCTAAAAATACCTGATAAATGTAAAGCAGCTGTATTAGAAAAAGCAGGAAGCAAAATTGAAATCAGGGATTTTACTCTTCCTGAAAAAATAGAAGATAATGCAATCCTGTGCAGAACCGGATTCAGTACAATATGCGGATCAGACCTTCATACCATAACAGGTAAAAGGTCTGAACCTGTTCCACTCATCCTTGGCCATGAGATAACCGGGAAAGTTGTTCAGATGGGCCAAAACATTTTAAATGACGGATTCGGAAACAGAATTAATATTGGAGACAGGATTTCCTGGACAATTATGGCTTCCTGCGGAGAATGCTATTACTGTAAAAAAGGACTTCCCCAGAAGTGTGAGAAGCTTGTAAAATACGGTCATACATCCATAAATAATAATCTGAACTCACCCCTGCTCGGAGGTTACGGCGAATATGTTTACATTGTGCCGGGTACGGTAGTTTTTAAAGTACCGGATTCACTGCCTGATGAGATTGCAGCTCCTGCAAACTGCGCTTTATCAACAGTTATAAATGCTGTTGATACCATAGGCATTGAAAAAGGCGACTGTGTAATGGTACAGGGAGCGGGGCTTCTTGGTCTTAATGCCTGTGCCCTTTTAAAGGAAGCAGGAGCAAAAGAGATAATAATCGCAGATGTAATTGACTCACGGCTTGAGATGGCAAAAGAATTCGGTGCAACGACTGCAATCAATACAAAAAACATCGATGACGCGCAGCTGAAAAAGACAATAGGAGATTTAACAGGAGGAATCGGGCTTGATGCCGCCATTGAGGTTTGCGGTTTCAGTCCTGCAGTAAGAACAGCGGTTGATAATCTTAGAACCGGAGGCAGGTATCTGATTGCAGGGCTTGTAACTCCGGGGAGTCTTTTAAATATTGACGGCAATACAGTTACACGTAAGTATCTTACCATAAAAGGAATACATAACTATAACCCTGAACATCTTGGTAAAGCTCTCCTTTTTCTTGAGAAAAATCATAAAAAATATCTGTTTTCAGAGATAGTAAAAATAAGATTTCCTCTTACAGGAATAAATGACGCAGTTGAAGCTGCAAAAAGCGGTGAATTTATAAGGGTAGGAATTTCCTTTTAACCCGTAACAAGTGATTTTGAAAGCTTACCCTTCCGGATACGGAAGGGTAATTTACATTTAATTTCTCCCTTTGTTATCCTTATCCCCTGGATGATCCCTGGATTTATCCGGGAGTTTTGTTTCCGTATTTTTGAGTTTATATACCGATAACAGCTTTCCAATTGCAATGAGTTCATCTTTATTTGATTTGCAGTATTCTGTAGTCGTGTCAATACAGTTATTTATATCACTTGTTGTATTTTTGATGTCATAAACATAAGAAACAAGAGACCTGAAATAGCTGGCAAGCTGTTCCATCTCCATCTTTATTATTCCCGCATATTTGTTTAAATCTTTGCTTTTATCATTTTTTGCAGCGCACGCCTGTTCTATTTCTTCAGATATTTTCAATGAATTGTTTATACATGTTTCCGCGTGATGAATTTCCTTTTCAATATTATCAAGCGAAGATATATTTTTTGATATGTCAGCTGATGCCATAAGCATCTGATTTGAAAATGTTGAATTATTTGATGATATTGACTGTTGCGCATCGATTATTTTGATAAACATATTGTTAAGGGATTCTGAAAATAGATTGAAATTTTCAATTGTTGTTCCTATTTCATCAGAAGAATAAAGAGGAATTTTTTTCTGCAGATTCCCGTTTCCCATCGCGACCGCAAGAAGATGGTCAGAGAGTTTTTTTAACGGTACAAGCGAATCGATTGAGAATTTTACAGCAAAAGGGGTGAATACTGTCAATATCAATACCGCAATGGCAATCATCAGTAAAAAAACTTTTCTGAAAGGAGCTACAACCTTGCTTTTATCGATAAGCGTGTAAAGGTACCAGCCAGTTCCTTCAGAATGTATCCTGTTTGCAAGGTAAACATTCTCTCCTGTATTTATTTGGGTCCACCTGTCAATATTTATTAAATCATGAAAATAATCCGGCATGTCAGGTGAATCAAGGCTTTTGAAATTAGACTCAGGTACTTTTGTATTTGCCAGAATGATATTGTCTTTGGTAGTCAGGATTACATAGTTATTACCGATATCCAGATCATTTAGAATTCTGGTCAGGGTTGAAAGTTCTATATTGGCTGACACAACACCGTATTCCTGGCTGTTTATAAAATATATGTACTGTGCAACAGCGAATACATAAAAGTTTGTATCTGACGACTGGAACGGAGAAGTTATTGTTGTTCTGCCGTTTTTCTCTTTAGCTTCTTTGTACCACGGCCTTTTTGAAGGATCGTAATAAGGCCTTCTGCCTGATGGAGGATACATGACAAATTTGCCCAAAGCTGTCCCCACATAAACAGCTCCGAAGTCAGGATTATTGATATTGATCAGTTTCAGATATTCATAAATATTTTTCTCATTTTTTGAATTATGGAGAGGCATCATGTCGGTCCATTCAGGATTATATTTGTATGTAGTTAATTCCCTTGTATCAAGCCCGTAAATAATAGGGTTGTTCGCGATAGTGTTGACAGTATGCTTTATTTTTTCCATATAAAGAGTCAGAGCCTGGTCAAGAAGCAGCATTTTTTCCATAGTCCTGTCTGTTGATTCATTAATAATTGTCTTTCCCGCAAACATGAAAAAAATCAGGGAAAGTACTAATAAAGGAATTGTAATTGTTATAACCGAAAGTATGGTCAGTTTTTTCTTGATTGGTATATTCATCCCTGCCGCCCTTTTATAATATATAACATGTTATTGCAGAACTATGTTGCTTTACTTAACCAAAAAGATATAAATCATCAAACCGAAAAAATCAAAGTAAAATATTGTCCCATTTTGAATTATCAAGAAGCCCTTTTGAATAAAAATTTGACCATTTTAGGACAATTTCCCTGAACATGTGAAGAGGTTTGTTGAAAAATTTATCCTTATGGTTTATCAGGTAGTAATTGTTTTTTATGGATTTATCCCTTTCCGGGACAGCAACAAGATTTCCTGATGTAATTTCATCATTTAATACATGTTTTGGGGCAATTGCCACACCGATATTATTTTTCACATAATTTTTAAGTGAATGGTAACTTGATACCTCACATACAATATTGACTGTAATTTCATTTTGAAGAAGATATTCATCGATGAGAACTCTTTCAATTGATCCTTTTCCCATAGTTACAAGATTAAGGGATGAAAGATCATCTGCTGTAAAATAAATCAATTCAGATAATTCATTTCCGGAATTTGTTACCAGAAAAAAATAATCGTCCAGAATTTTTGTCAATACTGTATCGTTTCCAGCTGATGGATTATCTGTAAAACCTATGTCATATTTCATTCGGGATATTTCATCCGGGATATTTGAAGGTGTATCAATATCGATTGTAATTACAACATCAGGATACATTTTTTTAAATAAAACAATCATCTCAGGAAGATAATAGTTTCCAAAACCTTCTGTTGTTATGATTTTTATATTGCCGCTTTTCTGATTCTGATAATCCTTTATGTTTTTATCAATTTCCTTATCCAGTTCCATTATTTTTTCAGCTATGTTGTAGAGGATGTAACCTACATCGGTTAATACCATTTTTTTCCCGGTTTTATCAAAAAGGACAAGTTCGAGGTTGCCCTGAAGTTCCTGCAGCTGTCGTGTGGCGGCAGGCTGTGTTATATCGAGAAATGCGGCTGCATTTGTGAGGCTGCCTAGTTTTGCTGAATAGTAAAATGTTTTTAAATAGTTGAGATTCATATTAAATATTATTATATAATACTTTGTTATTTTTAGGTTTTATTAAATAAAAAAAATTTCAGCACAATATTATTTATGAATAATATTGCCAGTCATTTTCTATTGAACAAGAACCGTTATCAATTATAGAATATAGTGCCAAAAAAAACAGGAGAGAATATTGATCAGTACCGCAAATATAACACTTAAATTCGGAGAAAGGGTTTTGTTCAAGGATGTAAACATAAAATTCATCCCTGGAAACTGCTACGGGCTTATTGGGGCAAACGGAAGCGGAAAATCCACTTTTCTTAAAATACTTTCAGGAGAAATAGATTATCATACCGGAGAGGTAAACATCACTCCCGGGGAAAGGCTTGCTGTCCTCAAGCAGGATCATTTTGAATTTGATGAATTCACTGTCATGCAGACAGTAATAATGGGACATAAAAAACTTTATGATATTATGACTGAAAAGGATGCCATTTATCTTAAAGAGGATTTTACAGAGGAAGACGGACTCAAGGCTGCCACGCTTGAAAACGAGTTTGGAGAAATGAACGGCTGGGAAGCAGAATCAGAAGCAGCAACTCTCTTGTCCGGCCTGGGTATACCTGATGAGCTCAATGAAAAAAAAATGAAAGAGCTTGAAGGGGGGGAGAAGGTGAGGGTTCTGCTTGCGCAGGCTCTGTTCGGCAATCCTGATATTCTTCTGCTTGATGAACCTACCAACCATCTTGACCTTGAATCGATTTACTGGCTTGAGGAATTTCTTCTAAAATTTCAAAACACAGTTGTTGTTGTCTCTCACGACAGGCATTTCCTTAACAAGGTATGTACCCATATAGCAGACATTGACTACGGAAAAATAAGACTGTATGCCGGCAACTATGATTTCTGGTATATGGCAAGCCAGCTTTCTGCGCGTCAAAGAAAAGACGATAAAAAAAGGCGAGAGGATAAAATAAGCGAACTGAAAGAGTTTATCCAGAGGTTCAGCTCTAATGCTTCCAAGGCAAGACAGGCAACATCCAGAAAAAAACTTGTTGAAAAACTCACTATTGATGATATGCCTACTACCTCAAGAAAATTTCCGTATGTCAATTTTAAGCCGGAGAGGGAATGCGGAAAAAATATACTTAAAATTACCAGCCTCTCTAAAACAATAGACGGGGTTCAGGTCTTGAAGGATTTTAACCTCGAAGTAAAGGGGCACGATAAAATCGCTTTTGTAGGGCCTGATCATCTTGCTAAAACAACACTTTTTGAAATTATTACAGGGAATCTTGAACCTGACAGCGGAAGTTTTGAATGGGGCATTACAATCAAAACATCATATTTCCCGAAAGAGAACAGCAGTTTCTTTGATTCAGATCTTAATCTTGTCGACTGGCTGAGGCAGTTTGCAAATCCTGATGAAGAAACAGATTTAAGGGGATTTTTGGGACGGATGCTTTTTTCAGGCGATGAAACACAGAAAAAAGTACGGGTTCTTTCCGGAGGGGAGAAGGTGCGGTGTATGCTTTCCAGGATGATGCTTTCCGGGGCGAATGTCCTTATTTTTGATGAACCTACAAACCACCTTGATCTTGAGTCTATATCTGTTCTTAATACAGGGCTGATTGATTTTACAGAAACAATGCTTTTTACGTCGCATGACCATCAGTTTGTGGATACTATCGCGAACAGGATTGTTGAATTCTGTCCTGAAGGTAAATATATAGATAAATTGATGAAATTTGATGATTATCTTGTAAGCGAAGATGTTAAGGCGCTTCGTGACAGTTTCTACCATTCTCACAGCAGACTTTCAATCTGATAATAAAATGGAAACTGCCAGACTTGAAATAGAAAAAATAATTTCAAACAGCTGCGGCCTTGCCAGAAATAACGGCAAAGCTGTTTTTATTCCTGATACGCTTCCCGGGGAAACAGTTCTGGCAGAAATTACAGACGCCGGAAGCGGATACTCAAACGGCGCATTGCTTGAAATAATTGATCCTTCTCCTCACAGGGTAACCCCGCCATGCTCTTATTACGGCATCTGCGGGGGATGCACAATGCAGCACTCTGATTATGAATATCAGCTTGAGATCAGAAAAAGCCTTGTAATAGAGGCATTGCTGCGTAACGGTAAAACTGTTTTTAATGATGTGAAGAGTCTCTCTGGATCTCCTTACGGTTACAGGTGCCGTGCCCAGTTTCATGCGCAGGCAGGTAGTTTGCAGCCTGGATTTAAAAAGAGAAACAGCAGTGAAATTGTAGGGATTGACTCCTGCATGGTATGCACCAGCTCAATAAATAAGTTTCTGGAGGAACGCCGCCGCATGAGGGGTAAGCGGGTAACGCTTTTTGCTCCTGAAAACATTTGCTATCAAACAGGGGAAAGTGTAAATACAGATGGAGCGCAAATCTCTGTTCCTGTAAACGGCAAAATTATTAAGACAGATATAAACTGTTTTTTTCAAAGCAACCTGGAGATGCTGCAGAAAACTATTCCCCTTATTCTTGATCATTTATGGGGAGAGAGTTTTTTTGATCTCTACTGCGGTGTCGGGGTTTTCGGAGCGTTCCTGGCAGAAAGGGGGGAATCGCTTGTTTCTGTTGAATCAGATAAAAACGCGGTAAAATTTGCCAGGGGCAATATCAAAAATTCCGCCCGGGAATCACAGGCGCTTAAAACTGAATTCTACGCTATGACAGCGGAAAGTTTTATCTCGCGCTGGAACAGTGTCAGGGGAAGATCTCTTCCTGACACAGTTGTGGCTGATCCTCCCAGAAGCGGAATATCAAACAGAGTCAAAGAATTCATAGTTAAAAACAGGATTAAAAAACTTATCTATCTTTCCTGTGATTACGGTACACTGGGAAGAGACATCGGTTTCTTTACCCGAAACCGCTATAATCTTGAAAATCTTTACTTTCTTGATTTCTATCCCCAGACTGCCCATGCTGAATCTCTTGCTGTTCTGGAATATATGGGATAATCTTTCAGGATGAAATCTTTCCGCCTGGAAATTTCTAAAACCCGTATTTTTGCTTTTATTCTGATTACAGCATATTTACCGTTTATTTATCCGGCAGACATTGATTCCAGAGAATTTCTTTCCCTTAAATCAGTTTTTGCAACAGGAGGCAGGATCAGCGGAGATCCCCTTGCTGCTCCCGGAGGAGGAATCCTCTTCTTCTCTGAAGACAGATATCTTTACAGCTTTGATAGTTCCGGCGCTTTCCTTTCAAGAAAAAAAATAAAAAACAGTTTTTCCCCCTTTCATGCGCAGGGGATAGACAGGATAATATACAAATATTTCAGGGATAATTCCTTGAAAGCTGTAAATTCATCAGGCCAAATTCTATGGAGTGTTAAAATCAACTCAACCCTGTTATACGCTCCCTTTATAAGTTCTTCAGGCGATATTATTACAGCTGAAGATGATGGTATACTGAGCTCCTATTCATACAGCGGAAGAAAAAGATGGGAGCTTGACCTGAAAAACAGCCCAGTTACAAATAGCAGTAAAGCTGCCATGTCATGCATCCCCTGCGCTGGGCTTTCCGGGGTAATTTACGCAGGTATGAGTGATGGGAATATTGTATCTTTAAATAGCAGCGGAAAAATTATCAAATGGATAAAAAATACAGAAAACAGTATCACAGCGCTTTTTTCATCCGGCAGAAAACTGTATGCATCAGACACTAAAGGCCGGCTTTTGGTTTATAATAAGGATCTTGATCTGCAGAAATCACTTAAGTTAAAATCGCCGGTTTTGTCGATCCGGGCCAGCCGTAATCTGCTTGCGGTAATACACAGAAACGGCAGTGCATCAGTTTATGATGATGAGATGAAACTACTGCGCAGCTTTGGAAGTTCAATGAAAATAACAGGAGAGCAGCTCTTAGATGATAGAAATGTATATTTTTTAGCTGGGAAAGGATTTGTAGCCTGGTTTGATTCATTATCAGGCATCAGCGGGGAAGCTTCAATTCCTTTAAAAGCGGTAAATGGGATAAGAGAGGTAAAAGACAAATATCCTCATCACTCTTTTCTTTACAAAGAGGGGGCGATCCTTGCGGCTGGAGGAGAGGACTGGAATA
>JAVEZE010000111.1:0-8834 GCA_034003145.1 Spirochaetia bacterium | reverse complement strand
GTTGAAACGTATCAAAGGATACTCAACGATGTCGCAAAAAGTATTGAACAGGAGCTTTCTAAAAGAGATATTCGTGCTTCACTTAAATACAGGGTTAAATCATTTGAAAGCTATTTTAAGAAAATACTGCTTAAGCTTAGAGAGTCTCAGGATTCTGATAAAACATTTCTGACTGATCTGCTGGGAATCAGGATTGTTTGTCCTTTCCTTGAAACTTTAAGCGATGTTGAGGATGTAATAAGAGAGCTTTTTCATGTTGTTGAGACTGATAAAAAGGGTGAAAAACATTCTTTCAGGGAATTCGGTTATGAGGCAACCCATCTTCTTATCGCTCTTCCTGTTCCTCCCCTTGATCCTGAAGGGACTCCAGTTGAATGCGCGGAAATCCAGATACGTACCATTTTGCAGGATGCATGGGCAGAGGTAGAACACGAGCTTGTTTACAAGGCAAAATTCAATCCGTTTGACAAACCGCTAAAACGCAAACTTGCCGCTTTGAACGCTAATCTTACCCTTTCTGACATAAATTTTCAGGAAATAAGGGATTACCCGAGGCAGCATCAGTGGGAACTTGGGCAGCGGCGGCAGAATTTTTCAGAAACTGTATCTAAAAGAACATTTCCCGGGGGTATTTTATACGGCAGCCCATCAATTTTGAAGAATAAACATGTTGATGATGATGATGATATCGATATACAAACCTCTACTTCTTTGAGCCTTGATGATCTGCTTTTAAGAGGTCTTCTTGCGCATAACAGCGGGGAATACCAGAAAGCAATAAGAATATATTCAAAAATACTTGAGCATGAAGATGAGAAAGTAAAGGCTCTTGTGTATGTTCATCGGGGAATGGTCCATTTTGCTGAATCCCGTTACAAAGAAGCGCTTGATGATTTTTCCGCATCCCTTGCCATAAATCCTCAAAGCAGCAAGACTCTCTATCTGCGCGGAATAACCTTCCGGATGATGAAAAATTATCCCGAAGCGCTTGAAGATTTAAGAAAAGCAGTCGCGCTTGATCCCTATCAGAGTGAATTCTGGTTTGCTAAAGCCCAGGTATATTTTCATTCAGGAGATTATCTTGCCGCAAGACTTGACTGCGCAGAAGCGCTCAGGCTTGATCCGGAATCAAAAGAATATGAGAATTTCATGCATTTGCTGCGGAAAAAAAGCAAGCTGTGAATTTTAAGCAAATTAAACCAGATTGAAAAGAATCAATATCCTGTATATAATTCTTCATGTGTTCTATGAAGCATGAATCACACAAATCCACCGGAGCAGATAATCAGATGAAAAACAGCGCAATAAAAAAAATCAAGGCAATATATTTTGACCAGGGAGGAGTCGTAACCGGCGACAGGATCCCTCTTTCGGATGACGGAAAAAGCAATATGGAAAAAATCATGGAAATGACAGGCATAAAAGAAGATTATAAAATCCTGAAAGAGAGGCTGGTTGAGGGAGAGGGCAGATACAAAGAGTGGGGGATGGATTCCCTTATTGAATCGGCTGCCTCAGAAGTCTGGCCAAAGTGGATGCTGCCTGAGGTTTCCAAAGAGATACTTGCCCCGATTGCGGAAGAACTTACTCTTTTATATTTTAATTCCAAGGGACACAGGACAGTCAATAAAGATATGAAACATGTTCTCCAGACCCTGAAAAAGAAAGGCTACATTGTGGGGCTGATAAGCAATACCTGGAGCAGGCCGCTTGTTCATGAGGAGCTTGAAGCAGGCGGGATTACCGGGCTCTTTGATACTGTGGTACTCTCATCAGAGACAGGAATCAGGAAGCCTGATGAAAAGATCTTCCTTGATGCGCTTGATGGATTTAACCTGAAGCCTGAAAACGCGGCCTATGTAGGGGATCAGCCTAACCGCGATGTCGCGGGGCCTAAAAAGGCAGGCTACGGACTTTCGATAATTCTTGTAACAAAAAAACTTAAATCCCATCAGATGGAAAAAGATGAACACAAGCCAGATCTGATTATTGACTCACTTCTGGAACTTCTTGATATCTTTCCCGGAGAAAACAGGGAATAGCGTCGTGATGGTATTGAAAACAGATTTATGATGAAACCAGTTCCGCGGATAAGCCAGTCTCTGCCGCCGGTAAACCCGGTAAAGTCTTAAGCAGCGGATTTATCTGCGCTTTATATTCTGTGATAATTGCTCTTTTTGAAATTTAAAAGTTTTACAAATCCGCGACTCAAGAATATAATAATAGAGTTGTATTTTGGTTTTTTTATAAACCTCTATTACAATAAAAGGAGAAAGTGATGAAAAAAATATGCTTGTTTATACTGATAATATCAGTATTCCTGTCAGTTTTTACTGTTTCCTGTAAAAAAGAAGCTGTAGAACAAGGAGGTGGCGAACTTTTGGTTTGGAACCAGGCAGAGCCGCAGAGTCTTGACTGGCATCTGATTGAAGGTGTTCCTGAACACAGAATTTACTTTTCGCTGGGCGAAGGTCTTGTTTCCTCAGATCCTGATACTGCGGAACCTGTTCCCGGTGTGGCAGAAAGCTGGGAAATTGATCCTACAGGTACAAAAATTACATTTAAACTCAGAAAAACTACATGGAGCGACGGTGTTCCAATTACTGCGCAGACATTTGTAGATTCATGGCTCAGAATACTTGACCCGAAAACCGCGGCTCCTTATGCATGGTTTCCTGGCGATCTTATTAAAGGCGCTGGCGATTTCATGGAAGGAACTGCAGGCCCTGAAGCTGTAGGAATCAAGGCAGTTGATGATTATACATTTGAGGTAACACTTGTTGGAGCTATGCCTGCAGCGGTAAGCGCCATGTCTCATTATGCTTTCGCGATTGTGCCTCTTCATAAAATAAAGGAAAATCCCGGCAGCTGGACAATGCCTGAAAACTATGTCGGTAACGGCCCTTTCATTCTTGATGAATGGAAACCCCAGGAAATACTTTCTGTAAAGAAAAACGATAAATACTGGGATAAAAAAAATGTAAAACTTGACAGGGTTGTCTATATTCCTACAGATGATGACAATGTAGGATTCAATATGTATCTCAACGGCGAGGTTGACTGGGCACCTGAAGTTCCTCTTGAACAGCTTGATGCTGTAAAACTAAGGGATGATTATGTTGTTGCTCCATACCTTGGTGTTTACTATTATATTTTCCAGGTTGAAAAACCTCCGGTAAACGATGTACGGGTCAGAAAAGCTCTCAGTATGGCGCTTGACAGAAAAACCCTTGTGGAAAAAGTTACAGCCGCAGGTGAAACTGCAGGCTACAGCATGGTTCCTCCAATGGCAGGCTATGATCCAACCCCGGGAGTACGCGAAGACCTTGCAAAAGCAAAACAGCTTCTTGCAGAAGCAGGATATCCTGATGGAAAAGGGTTCCCGAAACTTGAAATCCTCTATAATACAAGCGACAGGCATCTGAAGATTGCTGAATATATACAGGAACAGTGGGAGAAGAACCTGGGAATCAAGTGCGAACTTGTAAATCAGGAATGGAAAACATATCTTGATACAAGAAAACAGGGTGAGTTTATGGTCTCAAGGGCAGGGTGGATAGCAGATTATCCTGATCCAAGCACTTTTCTCGACATGTTCGGCAGCGGCAAAGCTATGAACGGGGGAAAATATGCCAATAAAGAGTTTGATTCCTTGATTGAAAAAGCTTCAACAATGAAGCCGGGCCCGGAACGGTTTGCGGCTCTTAGAAAAGCAGAAGACATCATTATTACTGAGGATCACGGTGTAATGCCGATCTATCATTATGTGTCACAAAGCATGATTGATACAACAAAATGGGGAGGCTGGTATCCAAACGCAATGGACTGGCATCCGACAAAAACTATTTATAAGAAATAGTCTTATAGTTTATCAAACACAAAACCTTAAAAGGAAGGCGGGCCGCGTTTCTGCGGGCCGCCTTTTGCTGTTCTGATAACGGGGAGAATAATGACCAAATACATAATCAGGCGTTTTATCGGGCTATTACCCACTATTCTTGTAATTATAACAATTTCTTTTTTCATTATCAGGGCAGCCCCCGGCGGCCCGTTTGATTCAGAAAAAACCCTGCCCAAACAAATACAGGAAAATATTGAAAAAAAGTATCATCTTGATGAACCTGTCATAAAACAATACGCAAGATATATGCTAAGTATAATAAGAGGAGATCTGGGGCCTTCCTACAGATACAAGGACCAGGATGTAAACTATTACATTGCAAGAAGTCTGCCAAATTCTTTATTACTGGGTGCGATTTCCATGATAATTGCGGTTGTTTTCGGTATTACTGCCGGGATGATATCTGCCTTGCGCCAGAATACATGGGTAGACTACCTATCCATGTCTGTAGCTGTCATAGGGATAACTATTCCACTGTTTGTGACAGGCCCTGTTCTTGTCTATTTTTTCGCGATGAAGCTGAACTGGTTTCCAACCTCAGGCTGGATTACCGGCAGGTATGGCTGGACAACACTTGTCCTTCCTGTGATTACACTATCGCTCAACAATTTCGCGTATATCGCGCGTCTTACAAGAGCAAGCATACTTGAAATTTTAAGAAGTGATTTTATCAGGACAGCAAGGGCAAAAGGACTTAAAACTTCTGTCATCCTTTTCAGGCATGTCCTAAAAGGAGCCATGCTTCCTGTTGTAAGCTATCTTGGTCCGGCTTTTTCCGCAGTCCTTACCGGTTCTGTTGTTGTTGAAACCATATTCAGGGTTCCGGGAATGGGTAAATTCTTTATCCAGTCAGCGCTCAACAGAGACTACACTCTCATTCTTGGAACAGTAATAGTTTATTCAGTCATACTTGTAATAATGAATTTTATCGTGGACATAGTTTATGCATACCTTGATCCGCGGATTTCCTATAAATGAGGTGAGCGTCGATGAAAACAGAAACCAGCGGTAAACTGCCTGTAAACGAATTCAACCAGCCGGATAAAGGTGTAAGCCTTACGCTTGATGCGTGGAGAAGATTAAAAAAGAACCGCATGGCAATGGCGGGACTTGTCATTGTCGTATTCTTTATCCTTATTTCAATACTTGCGCCTGTTCTGCCTATTTACTCATTTACCGAACAGGTCATAGATCATCAGTATCTTCCCCCGTCTCTCCTGAAAAACGCGGGAGAGCTTTATTATGAGAGAACGCTGGGACAGATGAATGCTCTTGCGGAAAAAGAGAAAAGGGAGCTGAACCGGGAAGAGCTTGCCGCCCTTGATGAGATAAAATACAGAATTGTCAATGAAACTGCTGTCATAAACGGCAGGGAAGTAAAAATACATGAAAGAAGATATCTCTTCGGCACAGATTACCTTGGCAGGGATATGCTTGCGCGTGTTATCTACGGCGGCCAGATTTCAATCGCGATAGGATTTGTCGGAACAATTACTTCTGTATTGATTGGAATAATACTCGGGGCAATCGCCGGATACCTCGGCGGCAAGGTTGATTACATTATCATGAGGGTTGTTGATGTTATTTACGGGCTGCCCTATATGATGCTTGTTATCATTTTTATGGCAATATTCGGAAGGAATATCATCAATCTCTTTGTCGCGCTTGCTGTTGTAAGCTGGCTGACTGTTGCCCGTGTTGTCAGGGGCCAGATTATGTCTTTGAAAAATTCGGAATTTGTAGAAGCAGCCCGTTCAAGCGGCGCAAGCACAATGCGTATAATATTCAGGCACCTTCTCCCGAATACTCTTGGTGTTATAATAGTATTTACAACACTAAGAATTCCCACATTTATAATGCTTGAAGCATTCCTTTCCTTTCTGGGCCTGGGCATATCAGCGCCGCTTGCGTCCTGGGGTTCCCTTGTCGGACATGCTGTTGACGGCATGAACCTTTATCCCTGGCGCCTCTTCTTTCCTGCTGCGGCGATGACCCTGTTTTTGTTTGGAATGAATTTTCTCGGCGATGGCCTGCGTGATGCCTTTGATCCGCAGGGAAAAAACAAGTTCTGAAGGAGCTTAAAAATGATTGGCACTAATGACGCTATTCTTAATGTAAACAACCTCAAAACTCACTTCAGGACAGATGAGGGAATTGTCAAGGCTGTAGACGGGGTTACCTTTTCCCTGCGCAAAGGTGAGACCCTGGGGTTTGTAGGTGAGTCAGGATGCGGAAAATCAGTTACTAATCTTTCCCTCATGAAACTTATCCCATCTCCTCCGGGAAGGATAGTTGACGGCGAGGTTCTGTTTCATGACAGGGATATTCTTAAAATGAAAGAAAATGAGATACGGGGAATAAGGGGAAACAAGATCTCTATGATTTTCCAGGATCCGATGACAAGCCTTAACCCTTTTTTGAAAATATCTACCCAGCTTGTCGAGACAATAATCCTGCACCAGAAAAAAAATGAGACAGAGGCAAGAAAAAGGGCTATTGAGATGCTTGAACTTGTCGGTATCCCGGCTCCGGCTAAAAGAATTGATTCATACCCTCACCAGTTTTCAGGCGGAATGAGGCAGAGGGTAATGATAGCCATGGCATTAAGCTGTAACCCTGAAATCCTTATCGCGGATGAGCCGACAACAGCGCTTGATGTGACTATACAGGCGCAGATTCTTGAGCTTATAAAAGCACTTTCCGAAAAACTTGGAACTGCCACAATTCTTATAACGCATGATCTAGGGGTGGTCGCTGGAATGTGCGACACGCTTAATGTTATGTATGCAGGAAGAATTATCGAAAAATCTGATGTCTCAACACTTTTTTCTGATCCCAGGCACCCTTATACAAGGGGATTGATTAAATCTGTCCCAAGGCTTGATAAAAAGACAGGACAGAAGCTTTATTCCATAAAGGGACAGCCGCCGAATATGATAGGCATGCCGGAATGCTGCCCTTTTCACCCTAGATGCGAACATACAATGGATATTTGCAGAAGAAGCTATCCTGCGGCAGTTGTAACAGAAAGCGGCAATTCTGTTAGCTGCTGGTTATATCATACGCTTCCTTATGAAGGAGGTGTAAAATGAATAAAGCGCTGCTTGAGGTAAAAAATCTTAAAATGCACTTCCCGGTCGAGGAAGGACTTTTGTTTAAAAAACAGGTAGGTTCGATACGGGCAATTGACGGAATCAGCTTTGAGATAAAGGAAGGGGAGACCCTTGGGCTAGTGGGAGAATCAGGCTGCGGCAAATCAACAACTGCAAGAACAATAGCTCAGCTTTACAGGGCAACTGCAGGAGAAATTATTTTTAACGGCAGAAATCTGGCATCTCTTTCAAGCACAGAGCTCCTGGCAGAAAGAAAAAATATCCAGATGGTATTCCAGGATCCGTACGCGTCTCTTAATCCCAGAATGACAATTACTGAAATAATAGCGGAACCGCTCATAATTTTCAAAAACCGAAAGCTTATGAATATCAGCAGGAAGGAAATATCAGAACGAGCTGAATTCCTGATGGAAAAGGTCGGCCTATCCAGTCTTTTCAGAAACAGATATCCTCACGAATTCTCAGGCGGACAAAGACAGAGAATAGGTATAGCAAGAGCTCTTGCCCTCAATCCCAAACTCATCCTCGCTGATGAGCCTGTAAGCGCCCTTGATGTATCGATACAGTCCCAGATATTAAATCTTCTTTCAGATCTTCAAAGCGAATATAATCTTACATATCTTTTTATTGCTCATGATCTTGCAGTAATTGAATATATCAGTACAAGGGTTGCGGTAATGTATCTTGGAAAGATTGTAGAGGTGGCAGATTCAAGAATAATCTATAAAAAGCCTCTCCATCCATATACAGAAGCGCTTCTTTCGGCAGCGCCTATTCCAGACCCTGAGATTGAGAAAAAACGGAAGAGAATTGTTTTAAGCGGCGATGTGCCGTCTCCTGACAGGGAAAGAACAGGCTGCTATTTTTATGACAGATGTCCCAGGAAGATGGAAGTATGTAAAGATAATATACCAAAGCTGACAGAAACAGATGATAGGCATCATGTAGCCTGTTTTCTATATTTTAATCCCTGATTACCATAAGGCTCATAAGTTAGGCTGTAATAAGAGGTTTCTCTGTTTCAGGAGGAATAGAGGATGAGTCTTTGAAAGGGAAAGAACAGAAATCCGCGATAGCTTCCCCTTTTTTTCTGGCATTCTCTATATCCCGCGAAGGGATAATCTCAATATCTAGAGCTGTGCTGTCTTTAAGGTAAACCGAAAGCTTGAGGAATGAAGAATCGGGATTTTTACGCTTGATAAATCTGGAAACACAGATGTCCCTGATTTCATTCATTTTCAGCTGTTTGTTTTTTTTGATAAGTAAAAAAGATGTCTGGGCAAATATAATATTGCTTTTCCTGTCAAATACCCATTTTTCGCTATATGTCGCGGAAACAAGACAGACAATGCTAAGTGTGGCAGGAATAATATCTGTTCCCTTCTCCCCATTCTCAATTGGGAAAAGAAATATTGAAGATGCTATAAAAAGTGAAAGCAGAACCATAGATATTCTGAACAAGAGGGGAAAAAACAGAACAAGTGTATCGTAGTCTTTTGTTTTCATTTTTAAAAGAAGTTTCATCCGGTTCCTCAGTTAAAATTATTAAGTACTATATAATCTTTCGGTTTTCCTGCAGAAGAAAATCCGCAAGCGCTTCTGTCAACAATAAATATTAAAATATAACAGAAATGTAAAACTTATCGATAGTAACAAAAGTCTTTCCATGCTGCAACCGTATAGCTGTTTAATTTTCCGGGCTTTAAGCAATTATTGGCAGTTAAAGTCTATTCCCGGTATCAGGTTATGTCAACTTTTAATAAGCCGACTGGATAGTTCTTTTACTGCTGTCCATATTTCTGCCATATTTGTCCTGCAGA
>JAVEZE010000110.1:0-9092 GCA_034003145.1 Spirochaetia bacterium | reverse complement strand
CACTTCCATATCAGGCTGCAGTATAATCCCCCGGGAAAGAAAACTTCATGATTTAAGGTTCTCCCCCTATATAATCAGTTTCAGCATCGCCAAAGTCCCTGCTGAAGTTTTGACAAGGGTTTTAAGCGGCAGAGGTTATTATATATCTGCAGGCGCTGCCTGCTCTTCTCTTAAAAGCAGGGTATCAGGAACTCTAAAATCCATGCATATAGGGAAAACAGAGGCAGCTTCCGCTGTCAGGGTTTCAATAGGCCCGGTTACAACTGACAAAGATATAGACGGTTTTTGCAGAACACTTGATGAAGAAGCGAAAAAACTTTTAACTGTATACACATGAATACAGCTGTATACAGCTTGTTTCGGTTATATAAAATCTGGAGTAATTTTTTGAAAACAAGCTACCTCGTAAAGACAGGTGAAATAAATCTTAAAGGGAACAACAAAAGACTATTTGAAAAAAAGCTGTTCAACAATATTAAAATGCAGCTTGGCGGGATAAGGGTAAGAATAAAAGGCAATTCAGGCAGGTTCTATCTTGAGGCACTTGATGATGAAACTGATGAGATAAAAAGAAAAATTGAAAAAACACTTCTTTCTGTTTTTGGCGTAGTCGGTTATTCGATAGCGCGGAAAGTAAATAAAAACATGAGTGAAATTGAGGAGACAGTTTTGGAAACTGTCCGCGACACATGCACTGATCCCTGCGATGATCCAGGGAAAAGCACAACCTTTAAAATACACGCTAAAAGAGCAGACAAGAGCTTTAAACCGGATTCTCATGAACTTGCCTGCCATCTGGGAAAGCTTGTTCTTGATAACTTCCCGGCCCTTAAGGTTGATGTCAAAAATCCGGATTTTATTATAAAAGTTGAAATAAGGGAAAAGGCAATCATCTATTCGCGTGTTTTTAAAGGACAGGGAGGATTACCGGTAGGAGCGGCAGGAAAGGGGCTGCTTCTTCTTTCAGGAGGAATAGATTCTCCTGTCGCCGGATTTATGATGGCAAAAAGGGGATGTACGATTGAGGCAATTCATTTTGAAACATATCCCTATACATCTGAACAGGCAAGGGAAAAGGTTATCCATATATCAGAAAAACTAACTGAATATCTTCCATCTTTAGTGCTTCATATAGTCCCTTTCACAGAGACCCAGGTTTTTATTAAACAAAATTGCAGCCCAGATGAAATAACACTTATATCAAGGGCGGCTATGATGAAGATCGCGCACCTTCAGGCAGAAAAAATTAGGGCAAACAGCATAATTACAGGTGAATGCCTGAGCCAGGTTGCAAGCCAGACTGCAGAGAGCCTCCGCTTTACAGGTTCTAAAACAGATTATCCTATCCTCCGTCCCCTTATTGGGTTTGATAAGGAGGAGATAATTTTCAAGGCAAGAGAGATAGGGACCTATGATATTTCGATTCTGCCCTATCTTGACTGCTGTTCGGTATTTGCCCCGCCCCGCCCGCTTGTAAAACCTTTTTTCAGTAAAATAAAGCAAGCCTGGGATATAATTCCGGATCTTGATAAGTATATTAAAAATGCATTTGCCAATATCGAAACTATTGATATCAGGGGCTAAAGAACAAGAAATTATTATGTCACTCTTTTTTTGTTCCGGTTCCGCTTGAAGATGGTGATGGGACAGTTTCTTTTTTGGAAGCTCCGCCGGAATTGGAATCTGATCCTGCTGAAGAAGATGAGGATGAATTTTTTCCTGAAGATGAAGATGATTCAGATGAACTCACTTTTTTGTTATCAGTAACATAAAAACCGCTTCCCTTGAATATTATTCCAAGCCCGCCGCCAACAAGGCGCTTAACTTCTTTCCCGCATTCAGGGCATTCTGTAAGAGGGTCATCAGACATTTTCTGAAATACTTCAAATATTTTCCCGCATGTTTTGCATTCATAATCATAAGTAGGCATAACTTTTACTTCCTGTGAATTTTGTTTGTAATATACTAATAGACCAATTTACCAGTCAAGCCTGACCGCGACTCCAGCCTTGGATAGATAATTTTTGATTTCCCTGATTGTATAATGGTTGTAATGTACCATTGAAGCAATAAGAGCGGCATCAGCTTTTCCTGCAGTAAAAACATTTTTCAGATGCTCAGGAGCACCTGCTCCTCCTGAAGCCACAACAGGAATCCCTACACTGCCTGAAATCATTGAAGTAAGGTTAATCTCATAACCCTCTTTTGTCCCGTCAGCATCTATTGAATTAAGGACAATTTCACCTGCGCCCAGCTTTTCCGCTTCAAGTGCCCACTTAAGCGCATCGAGATTTGTCACAGTTCTTCCGCCGTTAATAACAATCCTGTAGCCGGAAGGCATTTCAGGATCCGCAAGCGCATCCATTCCAAGAACTATGCACTGCCTCCCGAAAAGGGATGCTCCCTCCTCAATTATTGAGGGGATTTTCACAGCCTGGCTGTTTACGCTTATCTTCTCCGCCCCTGCAAGGATTACCTGTCTCATGTCACCTACACTTGATATGCCGCCGCCGACCGAGAACGGGATAAATATTTTTTCCGCTACTTTTTCAACAACATCTATCATTATCCCCCTCTTTTCCGAAGAGGCAGTTATATCATAGAAGACAAGCTCATCAGCTCCTTCGCTGTAATATTTTTCAGCCATTTCAACCGGGTCGCCTATATCAACATTGTCCTTGAATTTTATCCCTTTTGTTGTTTTACCGTCCCTTACATCAAGACATACAACTATCCGCTTTAAAAGCATAGCATCACCCCTTTAAAAAATTTTTCATCATCATAAGTCCGTATTTTCCTGATTTTTCAGGATGGAACTGCACAGCGCAGACATTGTCTCTCGATAAAGCAGATGAGAATGATATACCGTATTCTGTCTCACCAATCATGAACTTGTTTTTTACATCAGGATAATAGGAGTGAACAAAATAAAATGATGAATTATCAGGAATCCCTTTAAAAAGATAATGCTTTTTTGTGAATTTAAGGGTGTTCCAGCCTATCTGCGGCACTTTAAGAATTTCTTCCCCGCAGCGTCCTTGAAAAAGCTTTACATCTCCGTCTACAAGGCCGAGGCACTTTGTATTGCCTTCTTCAGAATACCTAAGAATAATCTGGCATCCCAGGCATATACCCATAAGAGGGTTTCCCTTTGAGGCAAAACCGGTAATCAAATCATCAAGCCCTCTTTCCTTCAGGTTCTTCATTGCAGAACTTGCCTCTCCAACACCTGGAAAAATCAGCCTGTCGCAATTTTGAAGCTTTTCCGGTTTATCAGAGATTATGAATTCCGCTCCAAGATGCCTTAGCGCTGTTTCTATGCTTTTGAGATTTCCCGCTTTATAATCAACAACACCTGTAATCAATATTAATCACCTTTCCAGTTTGGATTTCACTCTCATGCTTTTCATAAGAGTGCCTAGATTTTCCATGGGAATATCTGTAATTGATATAAAAACTTTCCGTCCCTCATATGTTATGCTGTTTTTCTCCAGCATTGTTTTTAGATCAGCAATTCCCTCTTTTCTATAGTAGTCTGTAAGAAAAAGTCTGATAACAGAAGAAAAAACAACAGCCATTTTTTCATTTGCCAAGGTTACAGATCCTGTTATATCAGTTTTATTCCTGTTTTCAGGATCAGGAAACAGATCAAATTCCATAAGCTCAACATTTTCAACACTGAAGCTGCCAGGTAAAAAAATACCCAGGCTGTTTCCCTTTTTTCTCGCGCTCATGTGCAGCGCGGGACTGCTGTCCGCAATGTAAACCTCATTTCTATCTGATTTGAGAATATCAATAATCTTTTCAGCCCGGTATTCCGCATTTTTTGAATCAGAGTTAGCAGTTATCAAACAATTATTTTTATAGGAAACAAGAATTATTCCAGGCCCGTTTCCGTAGAAATATTTTACTTTTTTATACTTAAACCCTTTCCATCCGCTGCTTTGCTGAAGTCTGCTTTTGATAAAAGAATCTGGATAGCTTCCTTCCGCAATAATATATTCCCACCCTTCCTCTAGCGCAACAACAGAAATTGTTTCTGTTTTATCTTTGAAAAAATCAGGTATTCCGTATTCCTGTGTCATCTTTTCAGTTTCTGCCTTTAGGGATGGGTTATTAAAAAATGACTTATCAGCGCGGATATAAAGAAAAGCATCCTCTGGAATTATATTCCCGGGGAGAGTTTTTTCCCTGTAAGTCCGGCTGCCAGTTGCGCAGCCGGCAATAACTACCAGAAAAACAAAAAGAAAACAAATTGTTGAAAATTTTATTTTCAGCTTTTCACTCAAACTTTTTCCAGTTCGATAAAACACCTGTAATCACCGCATTCATATTCAGAAGCTCCTTCCTTTTTATCAAAATCAATGCGGCTGGTAAGTGTCTCGTTTATCAGATAATCTGAATAATTTCCGACAGCTTTTTTTACAGCATCTTCAGTTGAAAGCCAGAGGTTTATTCTGTCTGTAACATCAAGCCCTTTCTCTTTCCGAAGGCTCTGGATATTCCTTACAATATCCCGCACTATTCCCTCTTCCTTCAGAGGTTCTGTTATTCTTGTATCAAGGCCGATAGTTATTGTCCCTTCATTAAGCACCTTAAGGTCATCTTTTTCTGTTCTCTGGACAATAACGCTGTCGCTTGTAATATCAAAACTTTTTCCGTCTATTTCTATTGAAAGCATTGAGCCGTCAAGAAGGGATTTTATCTCGTTGCTTTTAAATGACTCTATCTTTTCAGCCCCTTCTTTCATTTTTTTCCCAAGTATTTTTCCAAGTGTCCTGAAATTGGCTTTAGCCTGATATTCCACAAGCTCATCCTCGTTTTCACGTATAAGGACATCCTTGACATTGAGCTCCTCAGAAATTATGGGAGACATTTCCTTGAGAATATTTTTTTCATTCTGCTCCCTTGTAACAATTGAGATAGATTTTAGAGGCTGCCGTGTTTTAAGTGAAAAAGTACTTCTTAAGGCTCTTCCCATTGATACAACCTTTCTTGTAATCTCCATCTTTTTTTCAAGCTGTTCATCCCTCTTTTTTCTGTCAGCAACCGGATAATCACAGAGGTGAATCGATTCAGGCATGGATGAGTCTTTAAGGTTCTGATACATTTCCTCGGTTATAAAAGGAAGAACCGGACATGCAGTTTTAATCAGCTTCATCAGAACAGTATAAAGAGTCTGGTAAGCCTGTTTCTTGTCAAGATCATTTTCCGACCTCCAGAACCTCCGTCGTGACCTTCTTATATACCAGTTATTTAGAATATCGACAAACCCGAGCAGCTGCATATTTGCTTTCTGGATATCATAAAGATCAAGAGCTGTAGTTACATCTTCAACAAGTTTTTCAATCTCTGAGATAATCCATTTATCAAGAGGATTTTCAAGCGAACCGGGATCAACCGGCTGATCCTTGATAGTTATTTTATCGATATTCGCGTATGTGATAAAAAAACTGTATGCGTTCCAAAGAGGGATAATCAGGTTTTTAAGAACTTCCTTGACACTTTCATCTGAATACCTTAAATCCTCTGCCCTTACTACAGCGGAGTTAGTAAGAAAAAACCTAAGAGCGTCAGCGCCGTACTGATTTATTACTTCTACCGGGTCTGTGTAATTTCTTGCTGATTTTGACATCTTTTTTCCGTCTTCAGCAAGAATTAGGCCGTTTACAACAACATTTCTGAAAGAAGGTTTGTCAAAAAGGGCTGCCGCGAGAATTGTCAGCGTGTAAAACCATCCCCTGGTCTGGTCCAGCCCCTCGCATATAAAATCGGCAGGGAAATGGCTTTCAAAATGCTCCTTGTTCTCAAAAGGATAATGGACCTGAGCATATGGCATCGCGCCTGACTCAAACCAGCAGTCAAGCACTTCAGGTATTCTTTTCATTGTCCCTTTTCCGCAGCTGCACTTGTATGTAACTTCATCAATTATATGCTTGTGAAGATCATCAAGCTCAACCCCGCTTTTATTTTCAAGTTCTTTTTTCGACCCGTGGCATTCTATCTGGCTGCATGTATCGCATTTCCATATCGGAATGGGATTTCCCCAGTAGCGGTTTCTTGATATTGCCCAGTCGCGTGCGTTTTCAAGCCATTTTCCAAATCTTCCCTCTTTAAGATGAGATGGCATCCAGTAAATCTGACTGTTTGCTTTTAACATTGAGTCCTTGATTTTGCCGATATCGACAAACCAGGATGATATTGCCCTGTATATGAGCGGGGATGAGCATCTCCAGCAGTGGGGATAATTATGAAGGTAGGACTGCCGCAATACCAGCTTACCCTCTTTTTTTAGCCGGTCGATTATATCTTTATCGCACTCTTTTACAAACCGCCCTTCATAATCTGAAACCTCTGAAGTGAATTTACATTCACCGTCGATCGGGCATACTGTAGTTATTTTTGTATCTTTTAACGTCTGGTAGTCATCCTCGCCGAATCCGGGAGCTGTGTGCACAATTCCTGTACCGTCTTCTGTTGTTACATAGTCAGCTGCGAAAACCCTGAAAGCGCCGTTTTCTTCCTCTGAAGAAAAATATGGGAAAAGCGGCTCGTATGCCATCCCGACAAGTTCGCTTCCTTTTTTCACCCACTCAATTTTGTAATCGCTTTCATTTTTGTAGTAAGCGGAAAGCCTTTCTTTTGCCAGAATATAGTTTTCCCCTTTATCTGATACCTTTACATAGTCAATATCATTGTGCATGGCAAGCGCAAGGTTTGAGGGAAGGGTCCATGGGGTTGTTGTCCATGCCAGAATATAGGTATTTTCCTCTTCTTTGAGCTTGAATTTAACAGTTATGGCAGGATCCTGCACTTCCTTATATCCGCCGAGATTGAGTTCATGGTTAGACAAAACAGTAGAGCATCTGGGGCAGTACGGCAAAATGTAATAGCCTTCATACATCAGCCCTTTTTCCCAGAGCTGTTTTACAACCCACCAGATTGATTCCATATAATCAGGATTCATGGTTTTATAGTCATTCTCTATATCTTCCCACCGCCCCATTCTTGTTACTTCAGTTTCCCTCTCTTTTGTGTATCGCTGTACTATTGAGGGGGATGATTCATTGAATTTGGCAATTCCGAAATCCTCAATCTGTTTTTTACCTGATATCCCCAGTTCTTTTTCCATCTCATATTCAACAGGAAGGCCGTGGCAGTCCCAGCCGAAACGGCGGTCTACCTTTTTTCCTTTCATTGTCTGATACCGGGGAAATATATCTTTTAATGTACCGGGTACAAAGTGGCCGAAATGAGGCATACCCGTGGCAAAAGGAGGGCCGTCATAAAATACATATTCTTCTGCTTCCTCCCTTATTTCTATAGATTTTTTAAAAATCCTGTTTTCGTGCCAGAATTCAAGTATTTTTTCTTCCATTTGAGGGAAATCCACTTTCGAATCAACAGGTTTATACATTTATCCTCCAGGGTAACATTATATAGTTCTTGATATGTGTCTTTTTGATTTATCATAATATATTTATTGAATAATATTTTCAAGTAACATCAGACAAAAGGGAACTGCCTGTCAATTCTTATATTTTGCGTTTTACCCGATTACTTTTATCCACAGCGTTATTTATTCCAACAAAAAACCTTATAAATATTGACTTTTTTTTCCCTGTGATATATATATATCTTCGTAATTGCCGCTGTAGCTCAGTCGGTAGAGCAGAGGACTGAAAATCCTCGTGTCAAGGGTTCAATTCCCTTTGGCGGCACTTATAATTGCCCTGACTTGTTTATAATGAGTCAGGGTTTTTTTATGTTCGGGGATGAATATTCAATCAATTAAATGGTAAGCCTGTAAACAAAACTGTCATAGTCTGCATAACCTCCCGCAAGGTAATCCTAATGGAGACTTGCACCATTGACGGAACTATTTGAAGCGTTTTTACCTGAATCTGTAAACAACTGAGAATATTGAGTTTATCAACACACATACTTAGTCATATTTGTTGACTAAGCAAAACAGCGGGTTTATAATTATTATATGAAAACTGTTACAATCCATGAAGCAAAAACCCATCTTTCGAGGTTTATAAGAGATGTGGAAGCAGGAGAAGAAATAATTATTGCAAGAGGCAAAAAACCGCTTGCAAGACTTGTGCTTATAGAGCCTGTTATAAAAGAAAGAAAATTCGGCTGCGCGCAGGGACTTGTCGTTTATATGGCTGAGGATTTTGATAAAACTCCTGATGATTTCAGCGGATATATGCCTTGAAAATACTTTTTGATACACATGCTTTTATCTGGTTTTTAAACGGAGATAAAAATTTCGCATCTGAAACACTTTCTTTAATAGCTGATAAAAATAATGCAGTGTATATAAGCGCAGCCAGCTACTGGGAAATATGCATAAAAATTTCAATAGGGAAACTATCGCTTGCTGAGAACTGGAGCAGGATTATAAGTGATCAGATATCATTAAACAGGATATCATGGCTTGATATAAAAGAAGAACATCTGGATGCCTCTGTAAGCCTTCCCTGGCACCATAGGGACCCTTTTGACAGACTATTAGCTGCGCAGTCACTTACAGAGGAATGTTTATTCTGCACATCTGATGAGATATTCACCTCCTATGGTCTGGAAATTATCAGGTGCTGAAAATCTCTGAAGTCCTGAGGCTGATATATTTAAACTTTATAAGTAATACTCCCCTTCGGACATGATGCGACGCAGGAGAGGCACCTCGAGCATGAAAAGGCGTCACCGGGGCGCTCTTTGCCTTTTTTGTACAGGCTGTATTTTTCAGGTTTAATTTTTGAAATATAGCAGGATTTATCGCAAAGTCCGCATGATACGCAGGAAGATTCATCAGTTTTAATTTTAAACAGGGAATATTTGTTAAGAGATCCTGATATCCATGCAATCGGACATCCTATTTTATGATACTGATACATTTGCCTGAATTTGCCGTCAGAGCCGCCGAATCCCATAAAAAGCTCCATAATTACACCTATAGGACAAATCCACCTGCAGAATACCTTTCCGAATATTAGTCCTGTAACTTCCCCGAATGCCAGAATAAGCCAGATGCTGATGCCCTGATAGGCGTAAGCCAGGTCAAGGCAGAAAGCAAGAACCAT
>JAVEZE010000109.1:0-9167 GCA_034003145.1 Spirochaetia bacterium | reverse complement strand
CTCCTTGGAGCCTCCTTTCATGCAGGGCTGCTTCCAGGAATGACTATGGAAGCACTTGAGGGCTCACTGGGTGATCTTATGAAGGACAGGGTGCTGGATGCCAATCTGCAGGTGCTAAGAGACACCCGGGGGGAAATTCTTTGACTGTGCTGTGATCCGGTGAATACTGGAGGAATATAAAATTAAAAATATATTGATTCATAAAGCAGAAAATTGAGGACTTTAACCTTCGGGAGATAAAATTGCTCATCTCCAAAATAACAGGAAATGTGAATATATTTTAATGCTTAAATACGTTTATTAAGGTTATAATTGTTACATCGTGCAGGTACTCAATATATTGATTAGTAAAACAGGAAAATACAGAAAATATTTTTTCTATTTAATAATATTTTCAATTATTATAACGCTTGTCTATTTTCTTTCTCTTTCGTCTTTCAGGAAGGTGGAAGATCTTGTCTCCAACCGTCAAGAAATAAGCAGGATTTATGAAAAGTGGCTTATTGTGAAATCTGACACCTTAAGTTATTTAAAATCTGATAAACAGGATAATATAAAAGCAAAACTGAACCAGAGTCTTGAATTTTTTGAAAGAGATTTCCTTTTTTTCTCAAAGACAGATTTTGACCGGTTGAAAGGGGAGTCCCCTGAAATTTTGGAGAATAGCATTTTACTGCTTGATTCATGGCAGAATATTCAGAAAAATATCAGGGAAATTCTTGAAACTCCTGATGACTTTGAAAATTTCAGCAAACAGATTTACTGGCTTTCAAATAATACAGTTGTTTTTGAGGAATACCTGAAAGAACTCCTGAGGTGGTTTGACTCATATAACAGCAGACAACTACTTTTTCACTGGAGAACATTCTACTTTTTCGCGGTATTGATTATTATTTCATCACTTCTTGCTGCGCGGTTTACACGAAAATATATCCATGAAAAAACAGCTCGTGAAAAGACTCTAAATCTTATGCATTCAATAGTTTCCGAGAGAGAAACAGAGAGACTGAAACTGGCTATTGATATTCACGATACAATAATTCAGGATCTTTCATTCTCAAAAATGCTTTGTTATGATCTTCATGATTCAAGGCTTAAATATGAAAACAAGAAAAAACTTGATGATCTTACAGCCATAATAATGAATACAACACGCCAGATCAGGGAAATAACATACGATTTAATGCCGCCCGAAATTGATAATGTTGATATAGAATCTGTATTGTCAGAATACTGTAATAACTTCCAGGATAAAACAGGAATAAAAATTGATCTCAGCGTAGCTGGTTTCAAAGATATTAAAATGAAAAATTCACAGCGGCTTACACTTTATCGAATCCTGCAGGAATGCCTTACAAATGTCAGAAAACATTCCTGCGCTGAAAATGTCCAGGTTAAACTTCTTCTTACTTATCCTTATGTTTTGTTTAAAGTGTCGGATGACGGTAAAGGTGCGGAAAATTGTGAGGAATCAAAACCCTCAGGGCATCATCTGCATATAGGGCTTAAAGGGATTAAAGAGAGGGTAAGTATGTTCGATGGAGAAGTGAATATAAAAACCATCCCTGGTGAGGGTTTTACAATAGGGGTAAAAATGCTGCTGATGGAGAGTGAAAATGAAAGATTATAATTCTGTTGTAATTATTGATGATCATCCTCTTATCCGTGAAGGGCTCAAGGCAATAATAAATAAAAGCAGAAATCTGTCAGTTGTCGGTGAAGCTGAAAACGTTGAGGATGGGTATAAACTGGTTTTAAAGATCAGGCCTGATATCATTCTTCTTGATATTGTCCTTCATGGCTCATCCGGCCTTGAACTTGGGAAAAAACTTCTTGCCGCAGATCGTGATCTCAAAATAATTACAATAACGATGCATTCAAAAATTCAGTATATAATTGATGCCCTTGATTACGGTATCAAGGGATATATCCTTAAAGATACAAACCCTGAAGCTATTTTAAATGGTATTCAAAAAGTTCTTGAAGGTGAAATATTTGTAGACAGTTATATTTCCAATAAAGTTATAACTCAGCTGATAAGCGGAAGGGGTAAAGATCCTGAACTTTTTACCAGTAAATCCTATGATTCTCTTACCGTGAGAGAACAGGAAGTTCTCCGTCTGCTTGTTAACGGTACATCGATAAAGCAGATTGGGAACGAACTTTTTATCAGCGCAAAAACTGTGGAAAATCATAAGGCAAGTATAATGTCAAAATTAAAATGTAAAAACATGGTGGAACTTGTCCGGTTTGCGTTTGAAATCGGTCTAATCGACAGCACAGATTCGTGATGCATCCTGTTTCCAGTATTTATCAGCCAGATATACAGCCCCGGCAGAGGCGGCAAGCAGTAATGCCAGAGTGCCGAAAATATTATTCAGTCCCGCAATAGGTAAAAGAAAGAATGCCAGGGGAGGCCCTATAGCGCTGCCAATGTCTCCGGCAGTATGAACAAATCCAATTGCCCGACCAGTACTTTTTCCTCCTGCAAGATCGCCGGCAAGTACCCTGGTTAGGACCATAATACTGCTTCCAGGAATCGCACAGACAAGAATCCCTGCAATAGTTATAACAGGTTCATTAACTGTTATCATCAAAAGGCCTGCGCTTCCGCAAAGAAGGCTGATGATAACAGTTGTCCATCTGTTCTTTAATCTGTCTGATAGAAATCCTGCCGCAGGAGCCGCTATCATACTGACCGCTGTTTTTGAGCTGCTGAGTATTCCTGAAAGGGTTGACACTCCGATAAATGTAATCCACAGCGATACTTTTTCGCGTATAATAACACTTAGAAGCGCAACTACAAAGCCGGAAAATGTAAATCTTGAAAGAGCAAGTACAGCAGCTGCGAGATAAAGTCTACAGTCAAATTTTTCCCTGTATTCATTTCTTATATCCCTAAATGTCGGTCTTACGGCATCCGCGCCCTTTATATCAGTGAGTAGGAAATAAACTGCTATAATACTTGAAAGAGAGAGTATCCCGTTAACCGCCATGGCTGAGCGAAAACCAATTATATCAGAAAGTACTCCTCCCAAAATAGCTCCTGTTGCGCTGCCTGCAAGCAGCCAGACAAGCTGAATGCCTATCCATCTGCCTCTGGTTTTACTGTCGGTAACAGCAAGGAGGATACTTGTCCCGCCGATTGAAACTCCTGAATATGCAACACCCCATAGGATTCTGGCTATGAAAAGAGGCCAGAAACCGGTAAATATCGCGCACATCAGTGTCGAAAAAGCCCCAGTCAAAAGTGAAAAAATAAAGAGGATTCTTTTATTGCCGAAATCAAAAAGATAACCGGATACAGTATTGGAAAGAAGCCTGACAAGACGGTTTATTCCCATAAGTATACCTGCCCCGGCAAGAGTAATACCAGCAGCCTCAAGATGAAGGGGAAGAACAGCGTATATTGTGCTGTCGCCAAGTATTGAGAATGACGTGCCGATTCCCAGCGTAATAATAAATCTGTAGAAGCTGCCTGCTTCTTTTTTCCCCTTTTTATTTGACAACAGTAGGATCCAGATTGTCCCTGACCCAGTCGCCAACCAGGCTCATTGCCAGGGTTGTAAGGAATATTACAATACCTGGAATAACTGCAAGCCACCACTCACCCATCAGATAATTTCTCCCGTATGACATCATACTGCCAAGACTTGTTTCAGGAGGCTGGATACCAAGCCCTATAAAACTCAAGGAAGTTTCGACAATAATTTTTTCAGGAAAGTTAAGAGTAAATTGTACAATTATGATATTTGAAACATTGGGGAAGATATGCCGAAGGTAAATTCTGAATGGAGTTGCCCCAAGCTGTTTTACAGCTACAGCATATCCGTCTTCCTGCGCAGAGAGTGCCATACCTCTGGCCAGCCGTGCGAATCGCATCCATCCCTGTATTCCCAAAAGTAAAATAAACAGCACTATATTATTTCCAAAGAAGGCCAGTACCAGAAGTGCCATTATCATAAACGGCATTGCATATTGAAAGTCAACCAGAGTCATGAGAATTTCATCAACTATGCCCTTGAAATGAGCAGCTATAAATCCAACAATGGTTCCAAGAACTGCAGTTATTATTGAACCTATAAAAGCTATTGTCAGGCTTGTGTATATTGATCTTATCAATCTGCTTAACGTGTCTCTGCCAAGCGCATCAGAGCCCAATAAAAATTTTGAATCCCCGCCCATAAATGCCGGAGGGGCAATCCTGTTTAAAAGATCTGTTGTCCTGTAATCCATCGGCATTAATTGTTTGTGGAAAATTGCAGTTATTATAATAAAAACAAGCCATGCAATTGATATAAGTATTAAAGGGGGAACTTTTCTGAAGAGACCCTGCAGAAATGTTTCCTGGTTCAACTGTTTCAGCAATTTACTTACCTCCTTTTCTGGTTCTTATCCGCGGATCAAGAAAACCGTAAAGAATATCAACAGCAAGATTTGCTGTTACAATACTTATACTCAAAAATAGAACAATGGCCTGAACAACTGCCATGTCCCTTGACCCTACAGACGTAACCAGAAGCCTGCCTACACCCGGCCAGGCAAAAACTGTTTCAATTACAATACTGCCTGATATTATTCTTCCTATACTTGTCCCGACTATGGTTACAATCGGAATAGCTGCATTGGGTAGGGCATGGCCATAGATAACACTGTTTCGGCTGAGCCCGGTAGCTGTTGCTGTTCTTATATATGGTTTATTCATTACCGATAGCATGGTTGAACGGGTAAATCTGGAATAGGAGCCGATATGGGCCACACTTGAGGTTATAAGCGGCAGAATGATGTGTTTCCATGTATCGCTGCCGCTGCTGGGCAGCAGTTTGAGTTTGACGCTGAAAAGGAGAATAAGCAGTATGCCAAGAAAAAAATTCGGCATGCTGAACCCGAAAACAGCAGTACTCATTGATAACCTGTCGATAAATGTGTTTCTGTTAAGGGCGGCTTTGACTCCAAGGGGAATGGCGATAATTACTGAAAGAAGTATTGAGAGACTCATCAGATATACTGTTTTGGGAAGACGTTCTGCCATTATCTGGCTGACCTCCCTTTTATCCCTGTATGACTTTCCCATACTGCCATGAAAAAGATTTTTCCAGTAACGAAGATATTGTACGTGCAGAGGTTTATCTAGATCCCACATTTCCCTGAATTCCTGCCGCTCTTCTTCCGTAGTATCTTCAGGCAGTATTGTTTGTGCCGGATCGCCTGTAATCCTGAGTACTACAAAAACAAATGTAACAACAAGGAGCATTGTAATTAGCGCTCTTGCGAATTTAGTTAAAAAATATGTTATGTTCATCCAGGTATCCTCATTTTACACCTATCCGGTAACAGGCTGCTTTATGGTTGTTGCCGATATCTTCAAGCGGCGGTTCTGATTCTCTGCATTTATCTATTACTATGGGACACCTTGATGCAAATCTGCAGCCGCTCGGCAGATTTACAGGGCTTGGCGGATCTCCCGGCAGAATTATTGTTTCTCTTTTTAGTGATGGATCAGGAATGGGAATGGAAGATATCAGCGCTCTGGTGTAGGGGTGCGCGGTATTGTTGAAAAGTTCTCTGCGGTCAGCTTCTTCTACTATTTTTCCAAGGTACATTACCGCAACCCTGTCGCATATATGTTTTACTATGCGCAGGTCATGACTGATAAATATATAGGTAATCCCTCTTTCTTTTTGTATATTTTTAAGAAGATTTACTACCTGTGCCTGTATTGAAACATCAAGGGCTGAAATCGGCTCATCACATACAAGAAGCTGAGGTTCGAGAATTAGCGCTCTTGCAAGTACTGCCCTTTGCCTCTGTCCTCCGCTGATCTCATGCGGATATCTGTCATACATGTAATTTTCCATTCCGACTGATTCAAGCAATTCAAGAACTTTCTCTTTTCTCTTGTTTGAATCTCCTGTCCGATGAATATCCAGAGGCTCTTTTATCTGTTTTCCGATTGTCATATAGGGATCAAGTGCGCCAAGTGGATCCTGAAACATCATCTGCATCTCTGCTCTCAATCTTCTCCATTTTGATGGACGGAGTGATGTCATATCAAGACCATTAAATACTACTTCACCAGAAGTCGGTGGAATCATGTTGAGTACCAGTTTCGCTGTGGTTGATTTTCCGCAGCCGCTTTCCCCTACAATCCCGAATGTTTTGCCTCTTGCTACATCAAAACTTATTCCGTCAACTGCTCTTAATTTTTTTCTTTTACCCAGGAAGCCTTGTCCTTTTATTGAAAAATGGCATACAAGATCGTTAACTTCCATGATAATACTGCTGCTGCTGTCCATTATTTCCTCAATATCGAAAGATTATTAAATATCAGCATGAAAGCAGGCTGCTTTGTGATCTGCTGAACCAAGCCTTTCAAGTTTAGGCTGCTTTTTTAAACATATATCTGTACTTCTGCTGCATCTTGGCTGAAAACAGCATCCTGGAGGGCGCTTGCCCGGAGCCGGAACTACCCCTTCTATGGGAATTAAAGGCCGTTCAATTTCGTCTGTCATCCTGGGAAGTGATTTTAAAAGACCTGAAGTATAAGGATGTGCAGGCTTGCTGAAAAGAAGATCAACAGGTGCTTCTTCCACAACCAGTCCTGCGTATAAAACAAAAACTCTGTCCACATTTTCAGCTATTACACCAAGATCATGGGTAATAAGTATTGTGGCCATTCCCCGTTCCTGGTTAATTTTTTTCAAAAGCTGCAGAATCTGTGCCTGGACTGTAACATCAAGAGCTGTTGTCGGCTCATCGGCTATTAGTATTTTCGGATCTCCTGCAAGAGCCATGGCAATCATAACCCTCTGGCACAGCCCCCCTGAAAGCAGGTGGGGGTAATCATTTAGTCTTTCAAAAGGATTTGCTATTCCCACCTGCTCAAGGAGCGAAATTGTTTTTTTTACAGCGGCATCTCCTGTAAGCCTGGAGTGAAGATGGATAATCTCAAGAAGCTGAGAACCGATCTTTTTAACAGGGTTAAGGGAAATTACAGGATCCTGAAAAATCATTGAAATCTCTTTTCCCCTGATTTTCCTGATTTCCGATTCCGGAAGATCAAGAAGCTCTTTCCCTTTGTACCTGACAGAACCGGATATTATTGCTGTTTCTCCCAGAATCCTGAGTACAGCCATGCAGCTGACGCTTTTACCGCAGCCGCTTTCTCCTACCAGTCCTATAACTTCATTTTCCCTGACTGAAAAATCTATCTTTTGAAGTGCATTGATTTTTTTTCCTCCAGTCAGAAAATCCACCCCAAGGTTGCTTACTACAAGGATGTCGCTGTTCATTTATATACTCCGCAATTTATTGTGTGAAATTTTCCGGTCCGAAATACATGTAGACTTGTCTGTATGCACTCCAGTTGATATTAGCTCTTTTCGCGGAAAAAGCTACATTCTGATATAGTATCAAAGCAGGCGGGTTGTTATCAAAAATATCAAGCATTTTTTTGAAAGCATTATATCTTTCCTTCTGATCTGCTGATGAGTCAAGAACTTTTCCTAGCTTGTTGAACTCGTCAACATCCGCACCTTTCCAGTTGTGGAAAACCTGTGCATCATATTTTGGGTTGTAGGTTCTCCACAGACATCCTGAAGGGTCGCCAAAATTATCAGTATGAGAAGTATTTCTCATACCAAGTATTCTTATTTTATTGGAATCTTCAAGGTTAACCTGTGCCCAGTTTTCCTTGACTTCGAGCTGAACATTGATTCCGGCAGTTCTCCACATCTCAACCATTGCCTGGGCAACATTAACCTCGTTGGGGTAATAGTCATTTTGGATATAATAGGGAATGGATTCCCCTTTATATACTGATTCCTTTACAAGCTGCTGCGCTTTTTTTAGATCATATTTTGGGTATGGATGGTCTTTTACAAACATTTTATCATATCCCGGCTCCTGTAAACCGTTGGTAACTCTTGTTCTTCCAGAGAAAAGAGTCTTTACAAGAAGTTCCCTGTCTATGGCAAGAGACATTGCTTTTCTTAGCTTTACATCGAAATAAGGTTTATGCAGATTAAAATATACTGCCAGGTAGCTCGCGCTGGGGCCCCCTTCGATTGTTAAATTTTTGTCTGCTTCAATTGTCTTGATAAGATCTGTAGATACCCCTCCAATTACCTGATAATCCCCTGCCATGAGTCCTGCAATGCGGGCAGAATCTTCAGGAACAGATTTGAATATCAATGTTTCAACTTCAGGTTTCCCTCCCCAATAATCTGCGTGTGCCTCAAGGATAAGCTGATCAGCAGGGAAAAGGTCTTTTACTTTGAAAGGGCCAGTCCCTACAGGTTTGAATGACCATTCTTCAAAATTCTTTGCTTCCTTATAGGCTCTTTTGTTTATAATCTGAAATACCGGCTGTGTCAGTCTGTTAACCATTACCGGGTCTGCATCTTTTGTATAGAATTTTACAGTATAGCGGTCTACTGCCTCTACCCTGTCAAATAGGGCCCAGTAACCAGCTGCTTTTTTTGATCCTACTGCCGGATTATCGCCGAATATCCTTTCATCACTGAAAGTAAATAATACATCATCTGATGTAAGTTCATCGCCGTTGTGAAATTTGACACCTTTTCTGAGCTTGATTTCAAGTGTTTTTGCATCAATAAGATTCCATGATTCTGCAAGAGCTGGTTTTAGTCCCTTGTCGCCCTTGAAATCATATTCAATAAGATTGTTAAAAATATTGTAACTTACCCTGTAGGTTGCAATGGTCAGCGCATGAAATGAACCCGGTTCAAGTACATCCGGTAAAGCCGGAACTGCAACATTGAGGGTTGTCATTTTCGATGATTCGCCCGTTTTTTCTGCTGTTTCGCTTTTCCCGCCGGCAAATAACCCAGTTGTAAGGGCAAGCAGGCAGAGACTTAAAAGTATTACGGTAATTTTTTTCATTATTTCCTCCTGTGGTTAATAATGGTAATTAATGGAATTCTTTATGTTAATCATAAAGCACCCGTTCTCAAATGTGTATGAGGATATTCTTCATTTTAACTCACACAATAGGTATTTCCCCTATACAAGAATGGGAAAAATCACTGTATAATGGACTATCATGTGGAGGAATGCACTATGTCAGGAATAAAGGGATTTACAATCGCATCTGCCAACTCAGGATTTCAGAAGACAGGTAAAAGTTTCGAGCAGATTGTCAAGAT
>JAVEZE010000108.1:0-9360 GCA_034003145.1 Spirochaetia bacterium | reverse complement strand
TTATGTCTGTCAAATTCTCTGTAAGCAGAATAACTGAGATATCCCCTTTTGTGAAAATAGGGTCATTGCTCCACCTGTTTAAGGTAACAAGGCAGTACCTGTCCTCATCGCTCATCCTCGGAATATCAGAATTTGATATTATGGTTTCTGCATAGTCGATTATCAGGATAATCCTGAGCTTTTTCGGCAGATTAAGGAGAAAGTATTTTTCAAGATATTTGAATGCTTTGGACGGATCTGATGAGAGAAGATCCTCAACCTCCACATCAGGATAGTTAGTCTTCATGGTTTTCAGATAATCTTTCTGCATATCCTGTGAGCAGAAGTTAATACCAGAGGATCTGTCATAGAATATAATGATGTCCTTGTTTCCGAAAAGGACCTCGGATATGAACTCCTGAATCCTTACAAATACGAATTCCCCTTCATACATCTTGTTGGGAAGAAAATCCCTTATGTTTCCGTTAAGAATGTATAAATTGGCGGTTTTTGAGCAGTACTTGTATGAAAGTTCCTGTGCCCATGCAGGAAGTATTTTTATAAAAGGCAGATTTTTAACTATTAATTGTTCTGTCATTTTCCCTCTCTACTAAAAGATTAATCCCATAAGATTTTATAAGTCAAGACAACGCATTAAAATAATAACATAATAGAGCTTGCGCAGATAGATACGGCATATTAAAGTACCATTTATAATGAATTTGGATAAAATTGATTCCGTAGATATTTATACAGACGGCGGATGTTCCGGAAATCCAGGCCCGGGGGGGTGGGGGTTTGTGATCCTGTGCGGTAAAGACATACTGAAAGGATCAGGCAGCGACAGGGCGACCACAAACAACAGGATGGAGCTTAAAGCTGTAATCCAGGCGCTTCATACCTTGAATGAGAAATGCGGAAAGCAGATGGCGGGAAGCGGTTTAAAGGTTCGAATCTTTACCGATTCTACTTATGTAAAAAAAGGAATTTCAGAGTGGATCGAAAAATGGGAGAAAAACGGCTGGAAAACTGCTGATAAAAAGGATGTAAAGAACAGGGAACTCTGGATTGAACTTAAAGCGCTGTCAGATTCTGTCAACCCTGAGTGGAATTGGGTAAAGGGGCATTCAGGCAACAAGTGGAATGAAGAATGCGACCGCCTTGTGAGAGCGGAAATTGACAGCCGCTGAATCTAAATTGCGCAAAAATGGTTAGATTGGCCCTTGTTGATATTGTTAATCAAATATTTGTATAATAAATGCACACCAAAGTCTTTGGATAATTCATTACTAGACGGTATGTGGTGAACATACTATTATTTACTCATGCAATTACAGAAAGAAGTATTTACTTATAAACTAACATTATTGCTCTTGTTTCTTTTTGTTATGATTATGCTTCTTGGAGAGACATTTATCCAGATGGATAAAAATCATGAAGAAGCGATTATCCGTGATTCTCTATTAACAACAGGTGCCTTTATCTCTCAGAATATTCAGAAGAATATAGCTTCCGCACTTGAAGCTCCAAAGACAATAGGTACCATACTTTCTTTAGTTGAATACGATGCCTCAGGTTTTAAAAATTGGGGGAAGGATGTTTTTGTTAGCCACAGTTCTCTTTTTGCTCTCCAGCTGGCGCCGGATGGAATTGTATCATATTGCTAGGGGAGCCTGACTGAATCATTTTTCATAATTGGTGAGTATATAAACCTGAAAGGGTTGCAATGAATATAATCAGTTACTGCCCCGGCGGGTTTGAGGGAGATATTGTAAGTGTAGAGGCAGACCTGCGGACAGGGATACCTGGCGTTGATCTTGTCGGAATGCCTGATACAGCGGTGCGTGAGTCGATAGAGCGGGTAAGGATTGCCATAAAAAACTCATCCTTTGATTTTCCAGGAAAGCGGATTGTCGTAAACCTTGCGCCAGCGGGGATAAAAAAGGAAGGTGCCTCATTCGATCTTCCTATCGCAGTATCCATACTGCAGAAAACAGGGCTTTTCGGAGACAAAAGCCCCAGATCAGTCATGGTGCTGGGAGAGCTCCAGCTTTCAGGGGTTATCCGCCCTGTAAACGGGGTCCTATCTGCAGTTATAGCAGGGGAAAGGGAAGAGACATTTGCCTACATAGTACCGGAAGGCAATATTGAAGAGGCATCCTCTTCCAGGGCAGAGCGTATTTATCCGTGCAGATCTCTTTCCGATGCTGTTGAGCTGCTTAAGAATTTAACTGAAAACAAAATCCCTTTAATGGCGGAAATCCCTTCATCCCCCGCTGCCGGAGAACCAATACAGCAGAAAAACTCCGCAGCTTGCAGCGATCCCCTGTCAGAGATAAGAGGGCATGAGTACCTTAAAAAAGCACTTTGTGTTGCGGCAGCAGGGATGCACAACCTGCTTCTGTTCGGCCCTCCCGGGAGCGGGAAAACTTTAGCCGGATCCCGCCTTGTCTCGCTGCTGCCTGACCTTTCTCTTGAGGATTCCATTGAAGTGACAAGGATATATTCTCTTGCCGGGCTTTTAAAACAGGGGACAGGACTTATAAAGCGTCCTCCCTGCCGCTCGCCTCACCACACCTCCTCCATGGAAGGGCTTATAGGGGGAGGAAGGATTTTAAAGCCGGGTGAAATATCGCTTGCCCACAAGGGAGTCCTTTTCCTTGATGAAACACCTGAGTTCCGCAAAAGTATTCTCCAGTGCCTTAGAGAGCCGGCAGAAAGCGGCAGGGTAGACCTTGCCCGCGCCGGGAAAAACTGCTGGTTTCCTGCAGATTTCCAGCTTATCCTTGCCGCAAACCCCTGCCCATGCGGAAACAGGGGAAAGGATGACTCAGTCTGCCTTTGCAGCGATATCGATATCTACAGATACTGGAAAAGGGTGGGAGGCGCGCTCCTTGACAGGATAGATATCAGAATCCCTGTAATGCCGGTCGATGCTGATATCATATCAGGCAGCAAGCCGGAGAGCAGTATTGATTACAGAAAAATGGTGCGCAGCGCCGCGGAAATTCAGGCAGAAAGATATAAGGGTAAGCCTTTCCGGAGCAACAGCAGGATACCGGCAGGCGAGTGTGTAAATTATATACAGCTTCAGGAGAGGAGCAGGGATATTCTTTCAAAAGCGGTAAAAAAGTTTTCTTTTTCTTCCCGCGCAGTCCACTCAGTGATGAAGATAGCCCGCACCTGCGCTGATATAAAGGGAAACATATCACCTGTGATAGATCATGAGAGCCTGCTTGAGGCGATACAGTTCAGGCGGTACGGAGACCGCGATTTTTTCTGGTAATCACTCTCCTGCCCCGGAAATTAAAATACTTTTTATAAAGAAACCTCACTTTATTCTCTTGAAAGATAGAGGCTGATTTATCTATATTATAAATATGAAGTTATATTCGCGCGGTCAGGTCTTTTTTTATTCTGTAACAAGTGCAGTTGTTCTTTTCCTTTTTCTGATAGGTTTTGGCATAATCAGGTTAACTCCCCAACAAAACACGCCGGAAAACAAGGATAATATTGTAAAAGAAGATGACTTTATCTATCAGACTCAGGTTATTGATGACAATCTCTCAAGTGTAAATGACAAAGGACAATATCAGCCTGATGAACTTGAAAATATAAAGATATATCAGCAGCTTAACGAAGCAGTTGTAAATATTTCAATTGAGGTTGTAACACTTAACTGGTTTCTTGAACCTGTGCCCCAGAAAGGTGGAAGCGGCTCAGGGGCAATAATTGATAAAAGAGGTTTTATCATTACAAACAAACATGTGGTTGAAAACGCATACAAGGTGTTTGTTACATTTGCAGACGGGTCCCAGTTTGACGGAAATGTTATCGGGATTGATTCAGAGAATGATTTGGCTGTGGTAAAGATTGATCCCGGCGATAGAAAACTTGTTACAATTCCAATGGGAGATTCATCAAAACTCCTTGTAGGGCAGAAAGTCCTTGCGATCGGCAACCCGTTCGGATATGAAAGAACGCTTACAACCGGGGTTATATCAGGGCTTGGCCGTCCTGTAAAGCCGAGTTCAAGCAGCGGATATATTGTAAAAGACATGATCCAGACTGACGCGTCAATCAACCCCGGCAACTCAGGCGGTCCCATGATAAACTCGAGCGGGGAGATGATAGGGATTAACACAATGATCTATTCGCCGTCAGGCGGATCTATCGGCATAGGGTTTGCTGTTCCCATAAACACGGCAAGAAGGGTAGTCCCTGACCTTATTAAATACGGCAAAGTAAGAAGGGGATGGATTGATATCGAACCTGTACAGATTTTCCCTGAACTTGTAAGGTATGCCTCACTTCCTGTAAATAAAGGTATTCTTGTTTCAAAAACAGCTCCAGGAAGCAACGCGGAAAAAGCAGGGCTCAGGGGCGGAAAAGAACCTGTAAGATACGGAAGATCAACCTTTTACATAGGAGGGGATATCATAATAGAAGCTGACAGCTTTGAGGTTAACACTCTTGCTGATTTTTACAGCGCTCTTGAGGACAACAAGCCGGGAGATATTGTAAAGGTGAAGATAATAAGGGGAAAAAGGGAACTTGAACTTTCTATTGAGCTTTCGGAAAGGCAAAAGGATTAAACGCATCAGAAAATTCAGGGTATCAAATAGTGAGTAAATTCAAAGTTTCAGCTGATTTTGAACCAGCCGGGGATCAGATAACTGCCATAGAAGAACTTACCGCCGGGATAAAATCCGGATCAAAGATACAGACGCTTAAAGGGGTAACCGGTTCCGGTAAAACCTTTACAATGGCTAAAATTATTGAAAACGTGAACAAGCCCGTACTTGTGCTGTCGCATAACAAAACACTTGCCGCGCAGCTTTACAGGGAATTTACCGATTTTTTCCCTGATAACGCGGTTGAGTATTTTGTCTCTTATTATGATTATTACCAGCCTGAAGCCTATGTCCCGTCCAAAGATTTATATATTGAAAAAGACTCATCCATAAATGACGAGATAGAGCGCTTGCGCCTTTCCGCAACATCTGCGCTGCTTGAGAGAGAAGATGTAATAATTGTCTCAACTGTTTCCTGCATTTACGGTCTCGGAGATCCGGATTCATACAAAAACATGAAATACCGTTTCAGTGAAGGGACAAACCTCGATACTTCAGAAATGGCAAGATATCTGATTTCGATGCAGTATGAGAGAAACGATGTAACACCGGTGCGGGGATGCTTCAGGATCAGGGGTGAGATAATCGAGATATTTCCTTCATACATGAAAAACGGATACCGGATAGAGCTTGACTGGGAAAGGATTGTAAAGATAAGCGAATTTAATCCTGTATCAGGCGAGGTTTCATCTGATTATGATTTTATAACCCTTTACCCCGCAAAACACTTTGTCGTGCCGCAGGAACAGCTTAAAACCGCGGTAAAAAAAATAAAAGATGAGCTTGCCGAAAAATATCAGCAGTTTACTGCAGAAGGAAAGCTTGTTGAGGCACAGAGGATAAAAACAAGAACTGAATATGATATAGAGATGCTTGAGGAAATGGGATACTGCAGCGGGATAGAAAACTATTCGCGTCACATCGCAGGGAGGTCAGAAGGGGAGAGGCCGGCAGTTCTTCTTGATTATTTTTCTGATAATTTTATAACATTTGTTGATGAATCCCATGTGACACTTTCCCAGGTAAGGGCGATGTTTGAGGGAGACAGGTCAAGAAAACTTAACCTTGTAAATCACGGGTTCCGCCTCCCATCTGCCCTTGATAACAGGCCTTTATTCTACGAAGAGTTTAATTCAATAATCAATCAGGTTATTTTTGTATCAGCAACTCCTGGCAAGGAGGAAAAAGAGAGGTCTGAGAGGTTTGTTGAGCAGATAATAAGGCCTACCGGCCTGCTTGACCCTGAAGTTGAAATCCTCCCTACCAAAGGGCAGATTGAGCATCTTTATGGTGAGATAAAAAAAAGAATTGAAAATAATGAGAGGACATTGATTACAACCCTGACAAAAAGAATGGCAGAGGATTTGTCTGCATACTTTATTGAAACAGGGCTAAAGGTAAGATATCTTCACTCTGAAATTGAAACATTTGAAAGGGTTGAAATCCTGCGAGATCTAAGGGCAGGTGTTATTGATGTGGTAATCGGGATAAACCTTTTAAGGGAAGGGCTTGATCTTCCCGAGGTTTCACTTATCGCAATAATGGATGCTGACAAGATCGGCTTTCTCCGCTCTTCTACATCGCTGATCCAGACAATAGGAAGGGCGGCGCGGAATGTTAACGGCAAGGTAATAATGTTTGCGGACAAGATTACCGACGCAATGAAAGAAGCGATAGACGAAACGCAAAGAAGAAGGGATATACAAAACCGGTATAACCAAAAGCACGGCATTACCCCGCTGACAATAAAAAAATCCATACAGGATATACTTAAGCGCAAAATTGAAGAGAAGAAAAAAAGCAGCGAGCTTGATGTCGAGATTATCAAGGGGAGATTTAACATTATAAACAAAAGCGATAAAAAGAAGCTTATAAAAGAACTTGAATCTGTAATGCTTGAACATGCCAAGAATCTTGACTTTGAAGATGCCGCTTTTGTGCGGGATGAGATAATAAAACTCAAAGATACTGAATGACATAATTTACAAAATATTATAGTATATGGTTTATGAATAATTCTCTCCTCCGCTTTTCCCTGGCTGTTATTGTAATTTTGATTTTTTCCTCATGCTCAAAAAAAGAACAGATAATTATAATTGACCTGCCCGCGACACAGGTGCTTGAGCAAAATACGAATTTTGCGGTTATTACATCATCACACCTTAGGCTCCGCGTAGAACCGACAACCAAATCAAAAGCTATAACAACTCTCTGGAAAGGATATATCCTTGAAATAATCTCAAGATCTACAAAAAAAGAGATTGCTGAAGGACAGGAGAATTACTGGTATCAGATAAACTATGACGGGCTTAGGGGATGGATATTCGGCGCATATGTTAAAGTATACCCAACACTTGAAAAAGCAAAGGAAGCGTCCAAAGCGATGCAGAAGCAATAAAAATATTCTTCTTATTTAAAACATATTGTTTTTTCCGGATCAATCCTGAATCTGATGTACTCTTTATCAAGCGTCTTGTATGGATAATAATCATAAAGAGTTATTTTTGAGCTCTCTCCATGCACGCTTTGCGCTTCAATCCGGTAGTAGCTGCCGAGAAAAACCTTTTTTACTATTTTGACTGTAATATTGTTTAACAGATTTTTATCGTTATCCTCCCTGTCCTCTTTACTGTTTTTTATTTGACAGTATTCAGGCCTGAAAAAAAGATATGACTTGTTCTCATTATCTGTAAAAGGGATTACCCTTTCCGGCATTTCAAATAACCCGGCATCTGTTATAACAGAATTATTTTTTATCCCTTTTATCGAAAGTATATTTGATTCTCCAACAAACCGGGACGCGAACCAGGACTTCGGGTTATGGTAAAGATTAAATGGGGAGTCTGTCTGCTCTATCCTTCCGTTGTTCATGACGCATATCCTGTCCGAGAGGGAAAGAGCTTCTTCCTGGTCATGGGTAACATAGATAGTTGTCAGCCCTGTTCTTTCATGTATTTCCCGTATCTCTGTTCTAAGTGTATTTCTCAAGGCAACATCAAGCGCGCTTAAAGGTTCATCAAGCAGGAGTATTTCAGGCTCTGCAGCAATTGCCCTTGCAAGTGCTACCCGCTGTTTTTCCCCTCCGGAGAGTGAATCTGTATTTCTTGACCCGTATTTTTCCATTTTAATCGAGGACAGGAGAGATTCTGCCTTGTATTCAATTCTTTCTTTAGCCCATCTTTTTGATTCAGGCCCGTATGTGATGTTTTTATAAACATTCCTGTTAGGGAAAAGAGCGTAATTCTGGAAAACTATTGAGATGTTTCTCTCCCGCGGAGGCAGGTTTGTTATATCTTTTCCGGAAAGAAATATATTGCCCTTGTCTGGTTTTATAAATCCCGCAATAATCCTGAGAAGAGTTGTTTTCCCGCACCCTGACGGCCCTGACAAGGTAAACAGCTCTCCTTTGTCTATGTGAAAGTCAACAACGATATCAAAATCATCGTAATGCTTGTAGATCCCTTTGAGCTCAAGATATTTCATAATTTAATACTTCCTGATTTATCAATTAGAAAAAAAGAAAGAACAGATGTCACAATCAGGATAGACCCCATGGCGCAGGCCTGATTGAAGTTATACGATCCTATGAGACGGTAGATAGCGACCGGAATTGTCGTGAATTTATCGGGGGCAATCATAAGTGTAGAGTTTATCTCTCCCATTGAGAGGGCAAAAGCAAGTACCCCGCCTGTTATTATTCCGCTACGCACAAGCGGAAGCTCGATCGTGAAAAATATTCTTCTCCTTCCTGCTCCTATGCTTTCTGCTGATTCGATTATGCTGCTGTCAATTTTATCATAGAAAACAGAAATACTTTTAAATACAAGCGGGATAAATATTACTGAATGCAGAATACTCAGCAAAATCAGAGGCTCTATTTCTATATTGAAATCAGATATCATTTTCATATATGAAAGTGATAGTATTATTGACGAGACACCAAGGCTCATCGCGAAAAATGTTTCAACAAGAACTTTCATTACAGTTTTTTTTCTCTGGAGATATGAGAGCGCTGCGACAGAAACCGCACAGGTTATCAAAGTATTGAACAGGGCAAGGATAAGACTGTTTTTAACCGGCCTCATCCCCAGTTCAGAAAAACTTTTAATATACCATCTTAAACTTAAAACTGCATCTCCTGCATGGGTGCTTTTATATTTGAATGATTCGATAACTATCATTACCAGGGGCATAATGATAATTACAAAAAGAAAAAGAAAAAAGATTGCTATCACTAATGTCTGAAAAAATGATCCTGACATCCTTTTTTCAGGTTTGCGGAAGTTATCGGAAAATATCATTGATGTTTTTTTCTGGTAGAATGAATATATAAATAAAAATGAAAGAGTGACAATAGACTGAAGCACTGCGAGTGAGCAGGCTGCCTTTATATCCAGCGATATCCTGACAAGCCGGTAAATCTCAACCTCAAGCGTGGTATATCTCGGCCCCCCGCCAAGCACAAGTATGATTGAAAAGCTCATAAAACAGAGGATAAAGATGAGTGAAAAAGCTGCGATAACCGGAGGAAGTATCTGCGGAAGGACAGCTGTCATGAAAACCCTTCTCCTTGATGCGCCCAGGCTTTCCGCCGCTTCGATTATGTCGCCTGATATCCTCTCCCATGCTGAACTTACTATCCGTATAAAAAGGGGCGAGTTGTAAAAAACATGAGCAAGTATTATCGCCTTGAAGCTGTAGAGTATCATAATCGGCGGCTTGTCAAGATTAAACAGTTTCATTGCAG
>JAVEZE010000107.1:0-9487 GCA_034003145.1 Spirochaetia bacterium | reverse complement strand
GGAAAATCAGTCAGACTGCTTTGTCCTTCAGGGAAAAAACCGTGTTTTACTTTTTCTTTCATACTGTTATCCTGTATCCTGTGCTACATATTTAATATAGCACATAATGAATTATAATAAATATTAAATTGACAAAAAAATCTGACTCACATACAATGCATCTGATATGCTTATTGTCATTGTGGGCGCAGACAGGGTTGGTTCAAGGCTTGCAAGAAAGTTGATTGAACAGAACTATGATATAATAATTATTGAAAAAGATATAGAAAAGGCAAACATCGCAGCAAACAGCCTTGACTGTCTTGTCCTTAATTCAGACGGGACAAACCTTGACGACCTCAAAAAGGCAGGTATAAGCAAGGCAGATTATTTTATCAGTGTAACAGGCTCTGATGAGCGGAATATGATTGCATGCGGACTTGTAAGCAGGGAATTTAACATCCCTTACAAGATAGCGCGGGTTCAGAATATCTATTTTTCAAACGCAAATTTTCTTGAAAACGCGTTTCTCGGTATAGATTATATTGTAAACCCCTCAATGGAAGCTGCCAAAAACATAATAGCTGGTATCGACCACGGCGCTGTAAGCGATATCATGCTTTTTCAGAACACCAATCTGCAGATGAGAAACCTCCCTGTAACTCAAGGCTCGATTTTTGAAAACAAAATGGTTATAGATCTTCACGAAATAATAAAGGAAAAATTTCTTATTGCTGTAATTATGCGGGGAAACCAGTACATCATCCCGAAAGGCGATACACCGATAAGAGAAATGGATAACCTGTATATAGTAGGAACCCAGGAAGCGCTTGACGCGATATTCTTTAAAATGGGAAAAGTCAGGATAGATTTTAAAAAAATCCTCATTATCGGAGGCAGCGATATAGGGCAGTTTGTTATTGAACACCTGAGGGGAGAAGACAAAAAACAGGCAAATGAAACACTTATTGGGAAATTCACTTCAATATTCGCGAAAACAAAAATCAAAAACCGCGGTATTACAGTAATAGACAGAAACTATGAGAAATGCAAACAGCTTTCCGCAAAATATCCCGGCATAAACGTTATAAATGTAGATATCGCAGATGAAGGGCTTTTTGAGGAAGAAGGCCTTATTGACAGCGACCTGATTATAACCTGCACCTATAACCAGGAACTTAACATAGTAACTGCTGTTTACGGTAAATCGCTGGGAATCAAGCGCTCAATAGCGCTGGTCGGAAAAACAAGCTATCTCGGAGTTGCCCTGAACCTTGGTATAGATGTTTCTATCAGCCTCAACAACAGCATGATTCAGGGAATACTGCGCTTTATCAAAAAAGACAAAATACAATCATTTCACAGCATATCAAGCGGCGACATAGAGGTAATTCAGCTCAAAGTCACATCATCAAGCAGGCTTCTGGGCAAAAAAATAAAAGAAATCAAATTCCCTCTTCACTCGCTTATAATATCAGTTAAAAGCGGAGACAACGACATCCTTCCGGACGGAGAATATATGATACAGGGAAATGACACAGTAATTATGATTGTAAGAAAAGAATCGCTTGAAAAAATTGAAAATATGTTTACAAGCTGACGGACGGAATGAACATCCTGCTTGTAATCAAGGTAATATCAATACTGCTCCTGATAATCGCGGGATTCATGATCTTTCCTGTATTATTCGCAGTATATTACGGTGAGCTCCATCTGATCAGGGTTTTCCTGATTCCAATAATTGCTTCTCTTCTTTTTTTCATCATTATCAGGATATTTATCAGAAATAAATCAGGCAAAAGTTTATCAACAAAAGACGGATTTCTCCTTGTAGCGTCCAGCTGGATAAGCGCCTCTTTGATAGGCTGTCTGCCGTTTTTCCTCTCAGGTGCAGTCCCGACATTAGCTGATGCGTTTTTTGAGACAATGTCAGGCTTTACAACAACAGGTGCAACAATATTTACAGAAATTGAAGCACTTCCCAAAGCTCTTTTATTCTGGCGGTCCCTCACCCACTGGCTGGGAGGGATGGGAATTGTAGTCCTTACTGTAGCTATCTTTCCTCTCCTTGGAATAGGAGGGCTTCAGCTTATAAAGGCAGAAGCGCCGGGGCCTACAGTGGATAAAATTACACCTAAAATAACAGAGACAGCAAAAATTCTCTGGATGATCTATATCACGCTGACCATTGTTGAAACAGTGCTCCTTCTTGCCGGGGGGCTGAACCTGTTTGACTCACTCACCCATACATTCGGAACTATGGCAACAGGCGGTTTCTCACCCAAAAACACATCAGTCGGGTTTTACAACTCATCCTTTGTCGACTGGGTAATTACAATCTTCATGCTTATGGCGGGAATCAACTTTATACTCTATTTCAAGCTGATAACAGGGCAGCTTAAAAGTATCAGGCGCAACAGCGAGTTCAAGGCATACCTGGGCATATTCGCGGCTGCTACCCTGATTGTTACGATAAACCTTTACGGAAAAAGCTATGCGACATTCGCGGACAGCCTCCGGTATGCCGGCTTCCAGGTTTCATCAATCCTTACCACGACAGGATTTGCCACAGCTGACTATGAAAAATGGCCGATGCTCTCCCAGGTCATCCTCTTTGTAGTCATGTTTATCGGCGGCTGCTCAGGCTCAACCGGAGGCGGGATAAAAGTAATCAGGATAATCACCCTCTTCAAGCAGGGAATTAATGAAATGAAACTCCTGATCAGGCCCAGGGGTATTTTCAGCATAAGGATAGACGGCAAGGTTGTAAGAAAACAGCTTGTCTACGCTGTATCAGGTTTTGTCCTTCTCTACATCTTTCTGCTGCTTTTAACAACAACTGTTGTCGCATCAGGTGAATACGATATAGTAACATCACTTTCTACAGCGCTGGCGACACTCGGGAATATCGGCCCCGGATTCGGACTTGTCGGCCCGAGCGAAAACTACAGCTTTTTCCAGCCTTACATCAAATGGTTCCTAAGCTTTGCCATGATGGCAGGCCGCCTTGAAATCTACACAGTCCTTGTCTTGATCCTCCCTGCGTTCTGGAGAAGATAATAAGCAAAGACAAGCAATTCCTGGCAAAATCCCCGCAGTTTTTTTCATCCCCCCATAGTCTTGGCTCACAGGATAAATTCACATCACCGGCATTGCGGTGACCGGGCTGCCTCCGGGCTCCGCTCCTATGGAGCTCCGGCCTCCTCAAGGTGCAAAGCCCCTTTGCGGGGTCCGCCTCCGGCGCCCTTCGCATCCCTTTTTGGGTATGCAAAGCAAAGTCAAATATGGAACAATAAATATTTTAGACACGGTATAATTCTTCCCTGCTCCATGTATTGTTATCTGAAGAAACCTTTTCTTTATCCATCAGAGAAAATGTATCCTCAAGCTATTTATCTTTTTTGGGAATTACGGTTTGCTCAATCAGCTTTCTAATAAGAACATTGAAAGACATATTATGGCTTTTGGCATATTCACGCCCCGCTTTCAATAGATCATCATCTATTGAAGGAGCATCACCATCGTTATGAAGAGATATTCCAGGTTTATTGAATTCGGGAAAAAACTCCCTTTGCGGGTATTGTTGATCAGAGACAGCTATTTTCTGATAATTCCAGGAATGAAATCAAAATGCGCATCAGAGGATATCAGGATGGAACCTGATTCAAGTGCAGATGCTGCGATCCACAGATCATTGACCGGAACTGGTCTGCCGGCCTTTTTTAAAGTACTGAAAATCTCGGAATAAAAAAGCGCAGTTTCCTCTCCCATGGGTTGTATCTTTACCCTGGGTGTAAAAAGAAAATCATCAAGTTCCTTAAGATTATCCTCTTCCCTGTTACCGAAGCGGAATCCTGCCCTGAGCTCGCCAAGAACAGGAACCGGAACAAGTATCTCATCAGCCCGAGCAAGAATTTCCAATGTTTTTCCGTTTCCCCGCTTGAAGGCAGAGTAGGCATTGGTATCAATCATGATTTTCATTATTTCCAGGCCTCAGGATCTATTATCTCAAAATCTTCAATTGCCTTGTCAAATTCCGCCGCTTCATCTTCAGTCCAGGTCCCGGCAAGGCTGTCAAGATCGTTATACCTTTCCTGTTTTTTCCCGTTTCCCATAAATGTATTTATCAGTGTTTCAAGTACCAGGCGGTTTACGCTTGTTCCGATTTTCCTGCTTTCCCTCTTGAGAATCCTGGCAAGATTATCATCACAGCCCCTGATGGTCAGTGTTGCCAAAATATACCTCCATCATTTATTGCTGTCATTATTATAGCATAATATGTAAGCATATGCAATATTTTACTGTTCATAATAGCGTCAATCAAAATTTGTCAAACACGTGCTGTAAATTGTATTAAATACGTAGATGATTTAAAGATGCTTGCGCAACTTACTTTTACTATCGATAAGGATGTCATTAAAATGGCGAAAAAGTATGCTCAAATCAGGAACCCAAGTGTTTCCAGGCTGGTCGAGGATTACTTAAAAACAGTTTCTGATACAGCCAATATCAGAAACAATGATATGAAACTTGAATCTTCCCTTACAGACAGTATCACAGGAATGTTTAAGGAAGATTACAGCGGAAAACCTTACAAAGAAATTCTCGAATCAGCATTGGCCGATAAATATCTATGATAAAAAAGCAGCACCAATTGCAAAGCAGAATATTCCTTTACCGGCAAAATCCCCGCAATTTCTTTTCATTCCTCTTAGTTTTGGCTCACAGGATAAATTCACATCTCCGGCAGTGCGGGGACCGGGCGGCCTCCGGCGCCCTTCGCATCCCTTTTTGGATATTGGAAAGGGTAAACCGGGTTGTAAAAACCGCCGATAATCTATTGATATACTCTTTTTCACACAGGAAGTTTAAATGTCTGCAGTAAACAGTAAACAGGATAATACAAAATACAGGATCGCGGTAGGCTCAGGCAAGGGGGGAGTCGGTAAGTCGACAACATCTGTAAACCTTGCAATCTATTACGCTAAAAAAGGGAAAAAAACGCTGATCGCAGACCTTGATCCGCTTTCAGACATTAAAACAATTATTGACAGGGAAGATTTAAAAGAGGGGGGGAAAGAGCCGGTTGGGATTTTTGAAAACCTGTATCTTCTTACCCCTTTCCAGGATACCGGGAAAACCGCACCGGATGAGGTTTATGAGAATCTGGAGTCAGACAGCTATAAGATCATGGAAAACAGGTTTGATATAATAATATTTGATCTTCCGGCAGGATCTGATGAGAGGGAGAACCTTGCTTTTCTTGATTTCGCAGATATCCTGCTTGTTGTTACAAATCCTGATCCTGCATCCCATGTAGCCTCAGGCGGATATATTAAAAAAGCTGCAGAGAAAAAACCTGACCTGCCTGTTTTCATATGGCACAACAGGTATGAAAAAAGCCTTGATTCTGATTTTAACCCTGATGATGTGGCGGGCAATTTCAATAAAAATGTTGCAGATGATGAGAAGCTTAAACCGTTTATGGCAGGTAAATTTTTAAATGTCGCAAAGATACCTCGGGACAGCTCGCTTGACCTTTTAGGGACAGATACTACATTCGGAGCGGTAGCGCTCAGGAATATAGTGATTCTGCTTGAACTTCTTTACAGCGAAATAACAATGCCTATAGTAAGCAAGGCTGCGCCGGGAAAGAGGATCGGAGGGCTTATAAACAGCTATGTCAGCACAAATAAAAAAATAGATGATCCTGATGAATTTATTGATGATCTTTTCAGATATATCGGTGTTTTTCTCTCCCGTCTTGGAAGGGATCCTGACGCAAAGATCAACCTGTCCATGCTTTTATCAGATGATGAGAGAGAAGGTATAACAGTTTGCCTTGAAAGCATAAAAAATGATAAGAAACTCATTGATCTAAGAAAAGCAATAACAGTAACAAAAGAGGCGCTTCTCTCTCTTGAAAACTCATCCCGTCAGTTTTACGCAGAACTTGTTCCTGATAAATACAACACTGTAGTAAGGGAAGTTTCAGCAGTAATAAAAGATATTGAAACTGCCACACGGGGGAAAACTGAAAAAAACATTGCAGGTGTTATTCTCTTTTACCTGGCAGTTTTTAACCTTATAAAACAGGATAAATACCATAACGCAATGATTGAATTCCTCCCCATGAAAAAAGATAAAAATGGTAATCCAAAAAGAGACAGGAATACCCAGATAAAAATGCTTGTAGAGAAAAACCTGGAATATCAGAAGAAATTTATAAGCCTTGTGAAAAAGCTGCAGCTGCCTCTCATGGAGGAAATAGAAAGATTAACCGCCGATTTATCCATCTTAGAAATTCTTTTCACATCAGATAAAAACGGAAAAACCAGAATTGAAAGTTCTGTCTACGCAAAGCTTCTTGGAAACTATCTTCACGATTCACTTAACAGCGGATTGAGTATAATAATTGGATTTCCATACAGGACAGCCTCGATGAGCTTTCAGAAATCAGCCATTCTTGTTCTGGGGCTTTTAAATGATTAGAGAGCTGTTTTTAAAGGGGGGAATACTGATGTACCCCCTTCTGTTGTTTTCCCTGATTTCCGCTGCCGTAATTGCTGAAAAGATTTCAGGTCTCTGCAGGATTATGATTAAAGGCTCTGTGTTCACCGCAATAACAGCAAGAAGCGGAAAAAAAGATTTAAACGGTATAGCAGAACTTGCCGGCAGGGTTATATCCGGAAGCAAAAGATGCGCAAAAGATAATGCCTCACTTGAACTGATAAAAAAAACAGCACTTGGGGTTTTTAAAACAGAGAATGATTATAAATCAGAAATTTCCGCGCTGGCCCTTTCCAGCTCTGAAAAGATACATCTGCTTGACCTTGTAGGGAAAATATCCCCGATGACAGGGCTTACAGGAACAGTTATCGGCCTTGCAAAAGCTTTTCAGAGCGTCTCCGCATCCGGCAGAACAGGTGATGCAGCCCTCCTTGCCGGCGGGATATGGGAGGCGATGATAACAACAATAGCAGGCCTTTTAATAGCTATTCCCGCTATTATAGCGGCTCATCTGCTTCGAAACAGCTTCAGAAAACACATTGAAAGGCTTAAGCTCTGCTGTGATGCTGTTTTTACCGCAGCAGGGATTGAAAATCAGTGAAAGATTATTTTGATGAAGGGACAGAGCTCCATTTTCCCGACCTCACCCCTCTCATAGATGTAATATTTATATTAATTGTATTTTTCCTTTTAACCCCTTCGATGCGGGAGCGGTCAATAGATGTAAATCTCCCCTCTTCTGAATCAGGTGCTGTGCAAATCGAAGAAAATATTGTTATTGAGGTTGATGAGAACAACAGCATCTGGTTTAACGGTGAAAAAACAGATTTCAAAGGGATTCAGTTGATTCTTGAAAAAGAGTTTCAGGAATCACAGGGGTCAGATGTACTTGTAAGAAGCGACAGATCAAGCAGCTTCGGAACTATTGTTAGTCTTATGGATATTATAAATAGATCAGGTTTTGATTCAGTCTCTTTTTCTGTCTCGGAAGATAACAGGGAGAGCATACCCGGCGGTTAACGGTAATCCTTAAGTGTAAAGTTGACAGCAATCCTGAGTCTGTCTGAAATCTCTTTTCCCCTGTAGCGCGCCGGAAGAAACCTTGCATCCCTTACAGAATCAACTGCTGCCTTATCAAGCTCGGTATGTCCGCTTGACTTAAAAATATCCACTTTAAATGGTGTACCGGCAGGATCGATATCAGCATCAAGAAGAACATTCCCCTCTATACCTCTGCGCACGGCATAGCGGGGATATACAGGGCTGAGCGGGGTTAGTATTTTCGCTTTTGTAAAATCAGAATCTTCCTCCCCGCTTATCCCGCCGCCGGAAGAGTTGTTTACGGAGGCGGAAGGAAAAACCTCATCTCCTGAAACAACACCTGATATTTCTGTTTCCCGTTTATCAGTTACTGTATCTGCAACCTCAGCCTTTCCAGCCGCAACAGCCTTATCAGATGCCGCAGCTTCGGTCTGTATCTCTTCTGCTGGTGCGGTTTTTACTTTCCTCCCTGTAAGATCAACTCTTAATGTTATCCTCTCGTCACTGCCCCTGACAGCGGGGGCAGGCGCCACTTCCGGAAGCGAAAGAGAGATAAGGGCAAACAGGGATATATGGAGCAGAAGCGAAACAATATACCACCTGATTTCAGTATGAGCAGGATATACCAAATTCCATCTCCCTTCCGTTTCCTGGATAATACGCAGAAGTATCAGAAAAGTCATTATAGTAAACCAGCTGCGCATACTCCTTATCAGCAATATTTTTAATCTTCCCGTAGATGGAAATATCTGCATTTCCTGTTTTTTTGGTTATCTCAGCTCCCGCGTTGAGAAGAAGATACCCATCTATTTTATCAAGAGCATTGGCAGTATCGCCCCCCCTGTAATAGCTGCCTGAATATATTATTTCGCTGTAAATTCTTGCGATGTTAAAGACAATTACTTCAGGAACTATGGAAAACCTGTGCCCCGGCACTATTGGAATATCATTGTCTTTTTCATCCCCGCGTGCGAATTCCGCGATTGTAAAATTATAGGTTCCGGTTATTGTAAAGGAATCAAGCGGTTTTAAAGCTGCAAAGGACTCAGCCCCGTAGCGGATGGTTTTCCGGTAATTTTCACTCTGCAAAGTTAATGAGTTATACGCTATCTCATCATCCATGATCATGTAAAATCCGTTTATTCCGATTGCAAGATATTTACCCGCACCCAGCTGAAACCCTGCGTCAAGGGAATACCCTTTTTCAGGTTCAAGATTTTTGGTAAAGCCGTCAGACCCGTAGCCGGAATATACTATCTGCTCATCAAGAAACGGATAGCGGAATATTTTCTCGTATTTAAGATAAACTTTACCGGATTGCCCAATCATATAATTAAGCCCGCTCCCCCAGACAAAAGAATCATGTGTTTTGGAATCTTTATCAGGGCCGAAATCAAAGCTGTAAAGCGCGCTGTCATATCTTCCGGATAAGGTAAAAACAAGCTGATCCAGCAGAAAAACTTCGCCTCTTGAATATAGGCCAAGGCTGCTTTTTTCACCATCTCCGGAAAAAGTTCTGGTTGCGCGGTTTAAATCTGAATAGCGCTTTACTTCTATGGAATCAGAATAATAATCAAACCCTGAAGTAAGCGACATGCCGTACATAATCCCGGGGAAATCCACAGAGACAGAAGGACTTACAGTTACAGAATCAAGCGAAGTATCAGTAAAGCTGAACCAGGATATAATGTCAGTAGATGTATCTCTTGAGCTTAAACCGGCAGTAAAAGAAATGGCTGCATTTTCTGTAATATCCCAGAACCCTGAAAGGCGCGCCAATAAAGAATCTGTCTCTGTCTCATCATACAGATTAACTGCCTGTTTCGGATCTTTTTTAAACTGCTCTTTGGAAAGACCTCCCGGCATTTCATACATTTCACTCCCGGATGAAAGATGAAGTGAACCTTTAAGCTTATCCCCTGCCTGTGCCTCAAGATCAGAGCTAAAACTTACGACC
>JAVEZE010000106.1:0-9574 GCA_034003145.1 Spirochaetia bacterium | reverse complement strand
AATTTTCTTCTTTTTGAGCAATGATTATAAAGCAGAAGAAATGACATTCTTACCTGCTTTTTTTACCGCGCATTTTGCAAGAATATCGGTAGGATCGGCAATTATCTCCATTATGCCCAATGTTTCAAAGTAGAGTGGAAGTTCTGTACAGCCAAGTATGAAAAGTTCTGCCCCTTTTTTTTTCATAGCATTAATTACTTTTTCAAGATTTCCGGCATATTTATCAAAGAGACCTTTTTTAACATTATAGATCACGGAAGTTACAATATCCTGCATTTCTTTTTCAGGCTTAAGCATTTCCATCCCTTTTTTCGCGAATACCTTATCATACACACCTGCGGCGCATGTACCTTCTGTCGCAAGCAGTGCTGTTTTCACATTTTTTCCTGAATTCATTATCTCTGAGGCAGTCTCTTCAATCATGTTTATAAAATCAGCTTTTATGTATTTTTTTATATCATCGTAAAAATAGTGGGCAGTATTGCACGGCATGACAATAATATCAGCCCCCATCATCTCAAGCTTGATTGCTGATTTTACCATTTCAGAAAGGGGAGAAGGCCCCCGTCCCAATATAAACTCGGTCCTGTCCGGGATTGATGTATTGCTGTCAATAAACACGTGGATGTGATCCCGGTCTGATGAGGCATCTGTACGCAGTATTATTTTTCTGAATAAATCAGCTGTTGCAAGAGGCCCCATACCGCCAAGTATTCCAATTGTCTTTATAGTTGATTCTGTAGTCACATCGTTCATTTTTTTTACTCCCGGTTTTCAGATATTAAAGCCAGGAAATTATTTTTTCAACTGCTTTAAGGCCGTGGCCTGTAAAAGCTGTAACTATTATTTCACTATCTTTTTTTCCCTTTGCATCAAGATATTTGCGCACCCCCGCGACAACAGCGGCAGATGTCGGCTCGATAAAATATCCTTGTGATGCCATCATTGTAAATGAATCTTTTATTTCTTTTTCATCAACAGCGATAAACTCTCCACCGCTTTTCCGTACTGCCTCAAGCATCTGGGCGCCTCTCAAGGGTTCTGCTATCGCGATCCCTTCCGCAATGGTTTTTTCAGAAATTATTTTTACAGGAGTTAATTTTCCCTGTGAAAAAGCCGCATAAAGAGGGGCGCAGTTTTCAGCCTGGACTCCGATGAGCTTCGGCATGGTGCTTATAATTCCGGCGTTTTTAAGTTCAGTAAACCCGATATAGGCCCCGAGGAGAAGCGTTCCGTTTCCTGCCGGAAGAATAACAGTATCTGGGGATCTCCATCCAAGCTGCTCTGAAACCTCATAAGCAAAGGTTTTTGTACCCTGGAAAAAATAGGGGTTCCAGGAATGGCTTGCGTAGTAAATACGTTCTGCTGATAAAAGGACTGCTTTCGCGGTTGCCTCCCTGCTGCCAGGTGTTTTTACAAGAGAGGCCCCATACATCTGTATCTGAGCGAGTTTCCCCCTTGATGTGTCTGCCGGTACATAGATATCACAGTCAATACCTGCTTTCGCGCAATAGGCGGCAACCGCAGCGCCGGCATTGCCTGATGAATCCTCAACCACCCTTCTTATTCCAAGTTCTTTCATCTTGCTTACAAGAAGAGAGGCTCCCCTGTCCTTATAAGAGCCGCTGGGAAAAAGTTGTTCCTGTTTGACAAGTATTTCAGAGCTGTTTATACCTATTTCAAGAAGAGGAGTAAATCCTTCCCCGAAGGAAACAATATTGCCGGTATCAGTTACTGGAAGAGCTTCCCTGTAGCGCCACATTGTGCAGCCCCGGCTTTTAATCTTTTCCCTGTCAAGGCTAAATGTAAAATGAAGATCAAAAAACCCTCCGCAGGAACATTTCCATTCCCTCTGCTGAGGCAGATATTCTTTTCCGCATGAGGCACATATCAGTTTTTCCATACTTTCAGTCCGCCGCCTTATTTTTTTATTTCATCGCAAAAATTATGCGTTAAAAGATCAGCTGCTTCCTCTGTAGAAATCTGCGGAAGCAGCCACATAAGCTTGGTTACAATTGCTTCAAATCCCATATCCTGAGCGCTTACCGCGCCTGTCTTTAGGGTTTTCTGCCCAACCTCATAGGTTAGCAGGCCAACCCCGCCCTCAGGGCACTGTGTTGTTATAACTGTCATAATACCGTTACTCACCGCCCTTTTTACGCCGGGAAGCAGGTTCTCTCCAAGATAAGGCAGCCCTCCAAGGCCGAAACATTCGAGAACCATTACTTCCGGTTTTATATCAATCAGCTTGTCAAAATAATGAGCGCTGAATCCGGGGAAAATTTTCACAGGCAGTATATCGGATGAAAATCTTATATCGCTTTTTTCCTTTAAAGGTCTTAAAAGCGTAGTTTTGTCGATATAAGGTTTTTTGAATATAACAGCTTTCCCATCTTCAATTCGACCGATATCGCTGTAAAAGACAGAATTAAAAGCATCAAGACGCTTTCCTGAATATTTTTTAACTCTTGTTCCATGCATCAGTTTCCCGGCGAAACAGATTGAAACACTATTTTGTTTTTTTTCGCATAACGTACGCATAAACACAAAAGAATCAAGAAGGTTTCTTTTTGCGTCTGTATCAGGATCTGACATCGGAATCATGGAACCGGTCAAAATTACAGGTTTACCCAGATCCCTGAGTACAAAAGAAAGAACAGATGATGTATATGCCAATGTATCTGTACCGTGGGTTATTACAAACCCGTCATAATTATCCTTATTTTCATATAGCTTTTTAATGATTACAAGCCAGTCGTCCGGGTTCATGTTTGAACTGTCGATAGAAAGGACATTCAATACATCAAAATCAGCATAGGCTGAGAGCCCGGGAACCTGCGAGGCTAGTGCTTCTCCCTGATCAACAGGGACAAGTCCCTCCCCGCTCTGCTTTGATGCAATTGTCCCGCCGGTAGTCATTAATAGAATTTTCAATTTTATCTCCTTATAGGTGTTCAGCCAGTTTTATGATTGTTGAAAGTATTATTTTAACATAATTATCCCTTTCCGTTTCAGTAAGAAGTGGAATAACGTTGTCTGTTATATATTGTTTGCAGACTATCATTGAAAGGACAGCAGCTGTTCCCGGCTGAAGGCCAGGGCTTGAGGCTGCGGTAAATATATTTCTGCTCATGTAAGTAAAACTTGCGGCATCCTCAGATACCATTCTGGCAAGTTCAGCGACAATCCTTACCTTGACAGAGGCTTTTTCTGTATTTCTCAATGCGAATGCCTGATTTTCAAGTTTTTCAGCAAATTTCACGGCAAGGGACTGAAACCCGTATCCGTCATAGCTTAAAAGGTCATCCCTTATAATATATGGAAGGCCAAGCTCCCTGCAGGATGCCTCAAGCGCCATAGCGACATCCGGATTTCCTTTTTCTTTCGAATAACGAATCAAAAAACTGTCTTTCTCTGTTTTTTCCGAAAGGAAACTGTAAACCTTGCTTTCTGCAACTATAGTCGGAAGCGGGAAGCCTATCTCGCTCATCATCTCCCCTTTTTCTCCGTGCATATAGTTTCCCTCGTAATCTTCATCCGGCCCTATTCCGCCGGCTGTGTAGTTAACAGGAATAACTAACGCCACAGGGATATCCCCGTAATCAACAACAGTACCCATTACAACACCGGCATTATCGCTGCTTTCAGGCACTACAAAAACTTTATCCGGCGATGCTTTTTTGAACGCGTCAATTACAGCAAGGGTAAGGGCTGCCTGGAAACACGCTGCCGGCTCCCCTGCCCCCTGTCCGTATACCCTCCCGAAAACTGCGGCTGCAATTCCCTGAGAAAAAAGGGCATCAGAACCTTCAGCCCTTTTCATCATCTGTGCTTCCTGGGGAGTTACCCTCCGCCTTGGACAGGTAGTCGCGCTGCCGCCGCCTGAAAGAGACACAGTAATGCTTTCTGTAGTGCATGAAACAGACTTGACATGAGTCTCTACGCCAAGAGCTTCCGCGGCGATTTTCCCTGCGGCGCAAAACCCTACCGAGTCATCCTGCTGAAAACCGTTAGCTCCGTGGGCATGCGCAATCCCGGCATGGCCTGCAAGCCCGATGATTCCCTTATTTTTCGAAGATAAAGTAATTTTTTTAACCATTTTCTTTTCTCATACTTATTCTTGATATTTTTACATTGATACAGATAAAAGCCCTGTATCGCTTTAACCAAATACAGGGCTATTCCAGCCGCGTAAAACAGTATGTATTATAAAACTATCCTGCAGTTACGCAGCACTGCTTTGAAAAGCTTTATCAGACCATTTTTACTTTTTTGTCGTTATAGACTTTAAGATCAAGTTCTTTCATTAATGAGGCTACTGTGACCATACCGACTGTATCTCCTGTTACATTGAGCATGGTGTTAGGCATATCAATGAGATAATAGATACCCGCGATCCATGGTACGATATCAAGGGGAAGCCCCATAACCTGCAGCAGAACAGCAGACATTATAATCCCGCCGCCGGGAACACCTGCGACACCCGCTGCCATGATTATGCCGAGCGCGATTATAACAAGCAGGCTTGTAAAAGGAAGATCAATGCCGTAGATCTGGGCAGCGAAAACCGCGTAGATAGGCATTTCAGCCGCACATGCATGCATATTGATAGTAGCCGCAGGAGGCGCGATAAGGTTAACCATATCAGCGGGAACTCCGCCCCTCTCTTTTGTTACCTTCATTGTAAGAGGGAGGGTAGCGCTTGATGAGCAGGTTGAGAACGCCAGAAGCATAGCCGGATAGATGTTTCTGAAGTGCTGGAACGCGCCTACCTTTGCTATAAATTTAAGTATCAGCGGGTAAATAATTACAATTACAGTAGCGTAAGCAGCATACTGTGTGACAAGCATCTTCCCGAGCCCGTAAAGAACGGTTGATCCAAGAGTACCTGTGATATTTGCGACAAGGGCAAATACACCGTAAGGAGCAAGGCTGATTACCCAGCCTACCATTCTTGTGAAGAAATCGTTAAGAGCGTCAAAGATATTGAAAATAAGGCTGCCTTTTTCGCTTTCCTTGAACGCCGCAAGGATAAGACCTGCGATAATCGCGAAAACTATAATCTGCAGGATATTTCCTTCTGAAAAAGCAGCAAACGGATTGTTGGGAACCCATTTAACAAGCGAATCAAGCAGGTCTACATCTACAACCGGAATATCTTTGGCTCCAAGATTGATCCCTATCCCAGGTCTGATTATAAAAGCCCACAAGAGTCCCATAGAAGCTGCAAGAGTTGAAGCAACTGCCCAGTACACAAGGAAGTAACCTCCTACCTTTTTGAGACGAGACATATCCGCAACCTGTGAAATACCTGAGATGATGCTGACAAAAATAAGCGGATAGATACACATCTTTAAAAGACGGATAAATACATCACCGATAAACTGGATGTACGCGGCTTTCTCTCCGATTATAAATCCGAGAATGGCGCCGAGAACCATAGCAATCAGAATTTTAAGGGGAAGCCCTATTTTCTTCCTCACTGTTTTTTCTGACATTTTTTCCTCCTGATATAGATTTTGATTAATTGTATACCGCATATTATCAGCCGTCAATGAATGTTTATACAAAGAAAAGAGAAAGAAAAGAGAGGATATTTAAAGTTCAGGAAAAATTCAAAAAACAGCTATTCAGGATTTAAGGATTTCAGCTCCTGCCGCTTTCATTTCACTGAGAGCAGCATCCCCGTCGCCGGGTTTTACTTCAACAGCGCTTACCCCGGTCGAGAGCAGCTTTACAGTATATCCGTGCTTAAGCGCGTCAAGAACTGTGCTTTTTACACAGTAATCAGTTGCAAGCCCGCAGACAGTAAGCTCCTTGACACCAATTTTTTTAAGTACCTCATCAAGCATCAGGCCGTCAGGAGAAGTTCCCTCAAACCCTGAATACGCATCCTTTTCAGCGGAAGAGGCCTTTGAGATGATAAGCGCGTTTTCCGGTATATCAAGGTCAGGATGAAACTCTGCCCCTTTCGTCCCTGCGACACAGTGAGGCGGCCATATACCTCCCTGCTGTGTAAAAGAGCAGTGGTCAGGAGTATGCCAGTCCCGTGTCAGAACAACAAGGTGCCTTCCGGCGGAGAAATATTTTATGTAATTATTTATTGCCGGAACAATTTCATTGCCTCCCTTTACCGCGAGAGAGCCTCCGGGGCAGAAATCATTCTGCATATCAACTATTACAAGAGCTTTTTTCATATCAGCCTCCAGTTTTGCCCTTAACAGGGACTCAAGTATATATCTGTTAATAAATCACCTTCCCGAGCCTGCTGTTGGGATTATATACACGCCCTTTTTTGGCGCAGGGTTTTCCGTTAACCACAACAACATCAGCTGTAAAATCATATTTACCCTGTAAAAGATAGCTCCCTATTCCGTAAGCATCAACAGGTACTTTTTTTTCAACAAATTCCCTTATTTTCTCAGGTGAAAATCCGCCTGACACAATAATTTTTACATTATTAAAACCTTCACTGTCAAGTTTTTCCCTTGTTTTAAGGACAAGCTCAGGTGTTACACCAGTCGGTTTGATATTTCCCATCATCTCAAATATGGATTTATCAACCATCATCTCTGAAGTATCAAGGCGCACTCCCCACAGTTTCTCACCAAGTTCCCGGGCGCAGTCAAGCGATGTATTTACACAGTCGTTGTCAAAATCTACAAGCGCCACAAGGTTGGTTTCAGGATAGGATTCACCAAAGACTTTTGCGGCAGCTACAGTGTCTCCCCCAAGAGTGGCGATCATCGCGTGAGGCACAGTTCCTGAAGCTTTCGCGCCCCACCATTCACCCTGGGCAAGGGTTGAGACCCCGGCTGCCCCTCCGATATAAGCGGCATATCCGTCTCCCCCCTGCACTTCCCAGTGGTCAAACCGGGCAGGGAAATAAAGGACAGGAACGCTGCCTGCCGCCTGTACTACCTTGCTTACGTTTGTCGCGACTTTTGTCCTTCTGGCAAGTATCCCCAGGTATATTGTCTCAAGATGGGCAAAGGAAGTTGCTTTACCCTTTATATGCATTACACTTTCCCAGGGAGATATGCTTTCCCCGTCTTTTAGTGTAAGTATCTCAAGATGAGGGAATTCATCAATCCAGATGGAATCAAGTTCTTCACCGATTTCCATTCTTTCGGATAATACTGCGAGATATTCCTTTCTGTTTTGATGAAAATGTATTCGCGAATCCTTTTTAAGGTCTATATACCTGTCAAAAAGCTTGTATGCCTTTTTGTAGTCTGAATATCTTCCGCTGGCAAGCTTAAGAACAGCAAGGCACTCATCAATTCCGCAGATTACACCGCTGTTTTTCTGGAACACCTGCATAATAATTTCAGGATCTATGCCGTGTTCCTCAAGAGCCCTCTTTTCCCGCCAGAAATATATGTCGCTTCTATACCCGCGCCTTAATTCCTGTACCGGAAGATCAAAGACATGGCTTTGAAGCCTTTCTTTACTGGAAAAACCAGGCGTATTTGAAAAATCCGCACTATTCATTGTTTGATCCTTATATCTGCAATGCAATATGCATTTATAGTACAACAAGTTTGCATAGATTCAAAGCCAATGATAACACAAAACCGGACAAATTACTTTACATGAAACCCGGGAGACTGTGTTCGCCGGATTCTCCGGGCAAATAAAAACCGGAAACTCATCAATTGCGTTTCCGGTTTATTTTTACTCCCTGCCCCGTGGAGGCAGGATAGTAATCCCTGTTATTTTCCTGCCATGATAAGCTCTACATCCTTGTCAGCAGTATCAGTAGCTTTTATATCAAAATTATCAATAAGCACTTTGAGAACATTCGGGGAGGCAAATGCAGGAAGAGTCGGCCCCAGCCTTATCCCTTTTACACCAAGTGCAAGAAGGGCAAGAAGAACAGCGACAGCCTTCTGTTCATACCACGCAATATCAAACGAAAGCGGGAGTTTGTTAATATCATCAAGCCCGAAGACCTCTTTAAGTTTTAAGGCAATTACAGCAAGTGAATATGAATCATTGCACTGGCCGGCGTCAAGTACTCTTGGAATTCCGCCTATATCGCCCAGGGCAAGCTTGTTGTACCTGTATTTAGCGCATCCTGCTGTAAGAATTACAGTATCTTTGGGAAGTTTTTCCGCTACTTCTGTGAAATAATTTCTGTTTTTATGTCTTCCGTCGCAGCCTGCCATTACAACAAATCTTTTAATAGCGCCTGATTTAACCGCGGCAACAACCTTGTCAGCAAGAGCTATAACCTGATTATGGGCAAATCCGCCCACTATGCTTCCTGTCTCAATCTCTTCCGGAGGAGAGCATTTTTTTGCAAGAGCAATTATTTTGGAGAAATCCTTTTTGCCCCCTTCCGGCCTGTCCGCGATATGGGGTACTCCGGGATATCCTGCCTGTCCTGTTGTGAAAATCCTCTCTTTATAGGCATCTTTTACAGGTGTAATACAGTTTGTTGTCATCAGGATGGGGCCGTTAAAGGTAGCAAACTCTTTATCCTGTTTCCACCACGCGTTTCCGTAGTTTCCCGCGAGATGGCTGTATTTCTTGAATGCTGGATAGTAATTCGCGGGAAGCATCTCGCTGTGTGTATAAACATCAACACCTGTTCCTTCAGTCTGTTTAAGAAGTTCTTCCATATCTTTAAGATCGTGGCCTGATATCAGTATACCGGGATTTTTACCTGCACCGATGTTTACTTTTGTCATCTCGGGGCTGCCGTAGGTTTCTGTATTGGCTTTATCAAGAAGCGCCATTGTTGTAACAATCACGTTTCCTTCTTCCATTACCATCGCGACCATTTCATCAACAGAAAGATCCTTCTGTGTTGAGGCAAGCCCTTTTATAAACATTTTATAAATTGCCGGATCCTCGTATCCAAGAACATAGGCATGCTCGGCATAGGCTGCCATCCCTTTCATTCCATAGATTAAAAGCTCTCTCAAAGACCTTACATCCTCATTTTCAGTAGCAAGAACTCCGACTTCGCTCCCTTTTTTGATCATCGCATCAATACCGGAAACTGTGTATGCAACAGAATCCTGTGAACCATTATAACCAAGCTTCTTTTTAAGGCTGTCCCTCAGTTTGAGAGATTCTTCAATCATTGCGACAAACTTTTCATCGTCAAAATTAGCGTTTGTTATTGTCATGAAAAGCCCTTTCGCGATCAGCCTGCCTGCGTCAAGAACAGCTTTCTCATCCATGCTGCTTTCAACAACAAGAGATATTCCTTTAAAAGTGTGGAGCATCAGATCCTGAAGAACCGCGGTTTTATCATCTTTTCCGCATACCCCTTTTACTTTACAGCCGATATTTCCTGCTGTTTCCTGACACTGGTAACAAAACATACTCATATTTTTCTCCTTGAATTTTGTTTTTTAATTTCCTTTGTTTCCCGTTTATATAGTAATTATTCTACCATATAATTCTGTAACAAGTGTTACAGAATTGCTGTTTTTCTTTATATTGCGCATAAAGGATAATTGAATTATCATTAATTATTGAAAAAAAACATGAAATTTTAAATAAAGTAAGAAAAAAAAGAAAAAAAAACCACATAAAATCCCGGAAATTTACACGTACA
>JAVEZE010000105.1:0-9656 GCA_034003145.1 Spirochaetia bacterium | reverse complement strand
AGGTTTCGAGACAATGGCATCAACAACCAAAAATGAGAAAAATCTTGAATACAGAATTCAGGTATATATTGAAGACTGTACCGGCTGCGGAGTCTGCGTTGATGTCTGCCCTGGGAAAATACAGAATAAAGCGCTTGAGTTCAGCACTCTTGAACAGGAAAGAGAAGCCGGGATGACAGAATGCGCCAATTTCTTTGATAAACTTCCAAACAATGTAATGGACGGAACTTCAGAAACCAATGTCAAGGGAATCGGTTTCAAACAGCCTCTGTTTGAATTCTCCGGCGCGTGCGCAGGCTGCGGTGAAACTCCTTATGTAAAACTTGCGACTCAGCTTTTCGGCGAAAACATGATTATTGCCAACGCGACTGGCTGTTCTTCAATTTACGGCGGAACTTTCCCGACCATCCCTTACTGCAAGGCAGACAACGGAAGAGGCCCGTCATGGGGTAATTCACTTTTTGAGGATAACGCGGAATACGGTTTCGGAATGAGACTTGCGGTTGACAACAACAGGAGCCTTCTTAAAATCAAGGTAGAGAATCTGCTTAAAGCAGGCACAACACCTGAACTTACAGCCGCTCTTGGTGCTGCTCTTGAGAACTGGGGTAAAAAAGATTCCGAAGCACTTGCGAACCAGGATAGAATCGCAGCTCTTCTTGATCCTGCCTATAAAGCGGCAAGCGGAGAGGCAAAAGAAGACCTTAGAAAAATTATTGAGCTAAAAGATTATTTTGTAGACAAGAGTATCTGGATCTTCGGCGGAGACGGATGGGCCTATGATATCGGATACGGCGGCCTTGACCATGTTGTGGCAGCAGGCAAAAACGTAAATATCCTTGTACTTGACACAGAAGTTTATTCCAACACAGGCGGACAGGCTTCCAAATCAACACCGATTGCAGCTGTTGCTAACTTTGCCAACGCGGGAATGCGGCTTGCCAAAAAGAACCTTGGATTTATGTGCATGAGCTACGGGTATGTTTATGTAGCGTCTGTTTCCATGGGAGCTAACAGGGCCCAGCTGATTAAGGCTTTCGCAGAAGCAGAAGCGTATAACGGCCCTTCCATAATTATCGCCTACTCTCCATGTATCGCGCACGGCATTGATATGTCAAAAACACAGACCGAAGAAAAACGGGCTGTGGAATCCGGTTACTGGCCGCTTTACAGATACAACCCCTCGCTTGAGCCAGGCAGCAGATTTATGTGGGAATCCAAGGAACCGAAAGAAAGCTTCCAGGACTTCATAAGAAGCGAACGAAGATATACAGCTCTCTTTAAAACAGCTCCGGAAGACGCGGAAAGATTATTCGCAGAAGCTGAAGATGATGCAAAGAGAAGAATGGCATTCTACAAGAATCTCGGTGGTCTTCTCTAAACCGGTAAATAATATTAAGACTTATCAGAGACTGCCGCGGTATCCGCGGCAGTCTCTTTTTTTATTGAGAGATTATTATCTGCCCATCCCTGTAACTTATCCGTGTTTCAGCGTTACATACTGGGACAAAAAAGGGCAGTTCCGCAAGATCACGCACTCCTTTGTCAAGATTTTCAATCAGCTCTGATGGAGAATAGTTAAACCATGCAGAGGCCTCTTCTTTTTCATCTTCATTTATCTGCGAGCACAAACCAAAAAACTGAACTATATCAAGCATTATCCTGGTCAGGCTGCCTTTGTTTTCTTCTGTAAAAATATATGTAATAAAATCTCTCTGCAGGGAAATTATTTCAGTAAAATTTTTTGGCCCGGAATATTCCTGAATAACTTCTAGTCTGTTATCCTTGATCCATGATGCAAGCCGCGGAAAAAACTGGGATGGCAGAATATTTAAGTTTTCAAGAAGGAGAGGCAGCCATGGTACTGCTTTACCCTTATTGTAAAAAAGGTCAAAGGCTGCTGCAATTTCTTCAGCCTGGCGCATATCTGATACAGGGAATAGAGGAGAAGAGAGAACAAGATAAGGATCTTTATTCTGATACTCAAGCCCTAAAGCAGAAGCAGTTTCAAAAAGCCTGGTACCGGGAAGTACAGCAAGAGGGAAAATATCTATATGATTAGGCATCATCCCAAGAGCAAAATCAAGGCTTTGGAGAAAACCTGAAATAGTATCACCCGGCAGACCGTAGATAAGATCAAATCCGTAGGTAACATCTGCTTCGTGAAGAAAAAGGATTTTTTTTTCAAAATCCATTTTATTTATTGTGCGGTTGATATTTTCAAGAACATCTTTATTAGCGCTTTGCATTCCTATCTGAAGAGAGCATTTTATCGATGAGAAAAGAGCTGCCATTTCCCTGTCAAGGTATTCGCTTCTGATTTCTATATTGAAATGGATATCTGGCGCTATATTATGCATCATGACAAGCAGATCTTTGGCCCTTTTTTTATTGTGGTTAAATGTAGGATCAAGTACAAATATTTCACTTACCCTGGCAGAGGCAAAAAACATAAGTTCCTCTTGGATCCTGTGGATCGGAAACATCCTCACCTTATCATATCCGCGCGATTCAAAACAGAAATCACACTTGAAAGGGCAGCCTCTTGAAAGTTCCCAAAGCAGACCGGAATAAAGTTTCACATCAAGGGTGCTGTCAAGGTAAGGGGAAGGCAGTTCATCAAGGTTTACGGGAAGAAGCGCTTTTTCGTCTTTGGGTATTGATCCGCTGTAAATTTTCCTTACAGCATCAACAGAGATATTTTCCCCTTCTCCCGCAAGGACAAAATCAATATTCCCGGAACCTTCTTTTTTAATATCAGCCATGTCAGCTGTAGGTTCGGATCCTCCCGCAAAAATTACAATGCCGGGTTTTTTCTTTTTCAGGGCACCTGCAATTAGCAGCGTCTGTCTGCGGTTCCAGAGATATACAGAGAAACCGGCGCAGTCAGGATCAGTTTTTAAAATCTCATTAACAGATTCATCTACTGATTGATCAAGGTAAAGGTTAATGAGAACCGGTTTGACCAGATCATGAAGAGCGGATTTCAGGGATGATGCGATCATGGCAGCGCCAAGAGGGACAGCACGGGATGATTTTTGTATATGTATTGAAACCAAAGCTAATTTAAGCGGAGAAGCGGTTTGCATGAATTAATTTTTTCCCATCTCCTGTTTGTTTTTCTTTTCCTGTTTCTCTTCCTGTTTCTCTTCCTGCTCCTGAAGCATGCCGAGATACAGATTTTCAACCTTTTCCCTTGCCCAGGGGGTACGCCTGAGGAATTTCAGGCTTGATTTCACGGAAGGATTACAATTAAAGCAATTGATATCAATAATTATTCCAAGTTCTTCCCATCCGAAATAATCAACCAGGCTTTTAACCATCATTTCAAGAGTTACGCCGTGAAGCGGATTATCAGGCTGCTGTATATTCATAAACCTATATTGTCCTTTTTTCACATTCTAATGTTAACCTGAATTTTTTAACAGTATTATATTTAATAAACAGGTTGAATTATTTATAAATAATAAAAGGCCTGAAAAACAATTGACTATTTTATATCGCTAAAATGAATTATTTATAAATATTCGCAAGCGTGAAAAACAATTGACTCTTTTATATCACGGCTACATAATGGTATGCAATGAACATACTTGGTGATCCTTTTTTCTCATGGGTAATACTTCCCCTCCTGATATTTTTCGCGAGAATTGCCGATGTTACTATCGGAACAATGAGAATTGTTTTTATTTCCCGCGGTCATAAAATTATTGCGCCGCTTTTAGGCTTCTGTGAAGTAGTAATTTGGCTTGTTGCGCTTACAAAGATTATGGAGAATTTAAGCAATCCTCTTACCTATTTTGCATACGGCGCAGGTTTTGCCATGGGAACCTATATAGGGATATCGCTTGAAGAACGTCTTGCCATGGGTAAGTGCATTATCCGAAGCATTACAGCGAAAAACGCCAATGAACTTGTAAAAAAACTGCGCCTGGAAGGGTATGGCGTAACTGTTTTAGAGGCAGAAGGGAATTCAGGCAAAGTTGCGGTCTTTTACAGTATTATCAACCGTTCCTGCCTTCCCGGCTATATTAATATTATTAATACCTATAATTCAAAAGCATTTTACACAATCGAAGATGTCAGATTTGTAAATGAAGGGTACTTCCCGATAGATCCCCGCACCCGCCGCGGCCATACTGAAAAGAAAATCTAAAAGGAAACCATATGGATGAGATAAGAAAAAAGAAAGCATTTATATGCGACATGGATGGGGTTATCTATCATGGTAACCATATCCTCCCCGGAGTTCACGAATTTGTTAACTGGCTTCAAAAAGAAAACAAAAAATTCCTTTTTCTTACAAACAGCAGTTCAAAAACACCGCGTGAACTCAGGGAGAAAATGCTCAGGCTTGGACTTGATATCGGAGAGGAGCATTTTTATACAAGCGCTCTTGCTACTGCCGCTTTTCTTAAAACCCAGAAAAAAAACGGCAGCGCCTATGTAATCGGGGACGCAGGGATATTAAATGCCCTGTATAACGCAGGCTATTCTGTTAATGAGTCAAATCCTGATTATGTTGTTGTAAGTGAGACAGACAACTATAATTTCTCAAACCTCAGCAAAGCTGCAAAGCTTGTGGCAAATGGTGCAAAACTGATCGGGACAAACCCTGACCTTACTGACCCTTCTGAAAAAGGGATAATCCCCGCAACAGGCTCTCTGATAGCGCCTATTATTCTAACAACAGGCTGCCAGGCCTATTTCATTGGAAAACCCAATCCCCTGATGATGAGAACAGCATTAAAAATACTCAGCACTCAAAGGGAAAATACAGTTATTGTGGGGGACAGAATGGAAACTGACATAGTAGCGGGGATTGAATCTGAAATAACCACAGTGCTTGTTTTAAGCGGGGTAACGACAAGGGAAAATATGCAGAAATTCGCCTATTCGCCCAATTACATATTAAACGGTGTAGGCGATATCCCTGGTTAATAATGATAATAACAATACAGAGGTTAAAGATATCAATAACAAACTGAAAGGGACACTGTCTGTTCTTGCCGGAGCATTCTTTTGGGGAACAACCGGGACTTCACAGGCTCTGCTCCCTGGTAATCCCGAACCTGCCGCGGTAGGTGCTGTAAGGCTTGTTACAGCATCAATCTTTATGCTGCTTTTTATGCTTATTCTTAAAAAAAAGATGATCCCCGCGCTTTTCAGAAAAAAAGAGATTTATTTTTCTACCATGGCGCTGAGCGCATACCAGCTGTTTTTTTTCTCTGGAGTAAAACTGACAGGAATAGCTGTAGGGACAATAACAATGCTTGGAAGCTCAACTGTATTTGCCGGAATACTTGCCGCTATCCTGATAAGGGAAAAGCCTGAAACAAGATGGTACCCGGCATCCCTTCTTGCGATAATTGGATGCTTTATCCTGATCAGGGGCGGGGGGATTACAGTTAACCCGAAAGGGATATTATTTGCCCTTTGTTCAGGCCTTTCCTACAGTATGTTCTCTGTCCTGGTAAAAAAAATAATAAACCAATACCATCCGTTTATGGTTACATCAACTGTTTTTCTTTTCAGCTCTGTGCTTGTCCTGCCGGTTTTATTTTTCTATCCTCCGGTCTGGATTTTAAGCGCAAGGGGAGCAGCTGTGGCAGGGTGGCTTGGCCTTGTTGGAACAGCACTTGCATATATTTTATACACTGTCGGGCTTAAAGAGATAAACGCTTCATCAGCTGTAACCCTTTCCCTTGCAGAGCCGGCTACAGCCACTTTTCTTGGTATATTTCTGATCGGGGAAAGGCTGACATTTAATTCTGTCATGGGAGTTTTTATCATATTTGCCGGGTTGGCATATCTTTCACTTCCCGCTAAAGGGAGCACTGAAAAGACTTTATAAACCGACTCCGGCTTGACACTTCAAAAACCTTGTGCTTTTTAAAAATATGAAACTATTCAATTATACCTGTCTGTAGCTTAAGAGCAGTTCCACCAGAAAATCAAATACTTTTGCGACAGAAGATATTTTAAGCCTCTCATCCGGGGAATGAGGGTTTTCAATATCAGGGCCGAAGGAAAGGGTATCCATCCCACCGCAAATATTTCCAATAACACCGCATTCAAGCCCGCCGTGGGTAATTTCCACTTTTGGCTCTTCTCCATGGATTTTTTTCCAGAGTTCAGTACTTCTTTTCAAAAGAGGGCTTTCCCAGTCAGGCTGCCATGGGTCGGTAAAAACTTCCAGTTTATATTCCGCACCTGTAAGTGAGGCAAGATCTTCAATCCTCTCAGTCAGCTCTATCAGTCTCGATTTAACAGAACTTCTTTGCATTGAAGTAACCCTTACCCCATCTGTTATCATTTTTATCATCGCGAAATTAAGAGATGTTTCAATCTGGTCCGGAAGCGCTGCATCCATATTCTTGATCCCGTTCGGCATAATTCTGAGAGAATTGATAACCTTGCCTGTCGAGGAAAGTGTCATTGTATCTGCCGGCAGTGCTTTTTCTTCGCAGCTTAAAAACGCGTTTTTCTCCACAACGCTGTTCTCTTTAATTACAATATCAGAAAAATCTTTCCACCATTTTTTTACCTTTGCTCCATCTGCTGCATCAAAGACAATCAAAGCTTCAGCTGAGCGGGGGATTGCGTTCATGGCAGATCCTCCGTCGATTGACGTAAGAGTAAACGGGATAACCTTCCCAAGGCCTGAAAGACCGCGTATAAGCTCAAAACAGCCGTTTGCCCTTGATTTGGCTGCATCTCCTGCTGAATGGCCCCCTTTAAATCCGCCGATTTTAAGAAGAGATGCGGATGATCCTGCCGGGACAGACTCTCTTTTTAGTTTAAAATCAAGACATGTTCTTGATGATCCTGCGCATCCTGCAGTAAAGACTCCTGTCTCTTCCGAGTCAAGGTTTATGAGTATCTTTCCTTTTAAAAATTCCGGCTTGATCCTTTCAGCCCCTCCCATACCGATCTCTTCATCAGTTGTAAAGAGAAGCTCAAGAGGAGGATGTTTTATTTCAGGATCTGAAGCAATTACCATTGCCATGGCAAGAGCTATTGCGTTATCTGCGCCAAGACTTGTCTCTTTTGCCTTAAGCCAGTCCCCCTCCCTGAAAGAAACAACCGGATCCCGTGAGAAATCATGGTTTGATTCCGGAATTTTCTCGCATACCATATCCATGTGCCCCTGCAGTATAATTACGGGAGATTTTTCAAAACCATCAGAGGCAGGTACTGAGATTGCCAGATTCAGCGCATCATCAGCTTTATATGAGAAATTATTATCATCTGCCCATTTCCTGAAATAATTATGGATAGGAACCATGTTTTCAGATTTTCGGGGAACTTTGTTTATATCATCAAGTAACTTGAGTATTTTTTCTGTTTTATTGTTCATGACATCTCCTGTAAATAATTTATTCATAAATTATTATATCCCTGTTATACTTTATTTATATAACTTTTTTTTAAATTAAGAAATACAGTTAATGCAGGGAGGCAGGTATTATGAAATACAAAAATACTGATAATTCAATGATTGATAATATTTTAAAACACTCACAGAAAGCTTTTATTCAATATAAAAAAATTCCCGGCAGAATAAGAGCTATTTTCCTGCGTGCGATCGCAGATGAAATTGAGGCAGTCAAAGATGAGCTGATTTCATCGGCAATGAGAGAGACCAATCTCCCTGAAATGCGGCTTTCAGGCGAAACAAAAAGGACGACAGACCAGATCAGAATGTTTGCAGCCCTGCTTGATGAAGGATCCTGGGTTGAGGCAAGGATTGATACAGCTTTACCTGAAAGAAAACCTGTACCAAAAACTGATCTTAGAAAAATGGTGATTCCTATCGGACCGGTAGCGGTATTCGGAGCTGCAAACTTTCCCATAGCTTTTTCAGCGGCAGGAGGAGATACAATATCTGCCCTCGCGGCAGGATGTTCTGTAATTGTAAAAGCCCATCCTGCTCATCCTGAGACTTCAACCCTTGCCGCAAACGCGGTTACAAGGGCTGCGGAAAAAACCGGTATGCCGGAAAGGGTTTATCAGCATATCAGTTTACAGGGAAAAGAGGGAATAGATGCGGGGCAGGGGCTTATAACCCATCCGCTTCTTAAAGGGGCAGGTTTTACAGGATCGCTTGCCGGCGGCAGGGCATTGTTTGATCTTGCAAACAGCAGACCTGAGCCCATCCCCTTCTTTGCAGAGATGAGCAGCATTAACCCTGTAATACTCCTGCCGGAAACCCTTTCCCGCGATGCTCAAAAAAGCGCGGCGATACTTGCAGGCTCGATTTCACTTGGAGCGGGACAGTTCTGCACAAATCCTGGGCTTATTATCGCGGTAGAAGGAGAGCCGCTCGAGCGTTTCATAAAATCACTTGATACGGAGATTCAAAAAATTTTGCCCCAGAAAATGTTAAACCAGGGAATTGCAGAGAATTACTACAGAAAACTAAGCCATGCCCTTATGCAGAAAGGGGTAAAAACAGAATGCTGGGCTCACTCTGATGCCTCATCTGACAGGGGAAAACCGCTTGTAGCATCCGCGAATGCGGAAACCTTTATCAGCAACTCAGAACTTGCCCATGAAGTATTCGGCCCCTTCTCTCTTATAATAAGATGCCGTGACATGGAGGAACTGTATTCAGTTTCAGAGAGCTTTGAAGGGCAGCTCACAATTACCCTGACAGGAAGCGAAGAAGAGCTCTTGAGAAATAAAAAACTTGTTGACATTATCGCGGAAAAAGCAGGAAGGCTGATAGTTAACGATGTCCCCACAGGGGTTGAGGTATGCCATTCCATGCAGCACGGCGGCCCATACCCTGCATCAACCGACTCGCGCTTTACATCGGTAGGAACAGACGCGATAAAAAGATTTTCCCGTCCTGCCGCATTCCAGAATTTTCCCGACACGCTTTTACCTGATGAGCTTAAGGAAAGCAATCCTCTTTCAATCTGGAGGCTTGTAAACGGAGAATGGAAGAAATAGGGTAAGACTTATCAGCTGCGGGCTGCGCAGGTTAATAATGGAAATTCTCCTTTGCAGCGGGGAAAATTATTTTCTCTTAAAACACATGCCTGCTGTATTCAGGTGTAAGAATGGTTTTAAAAATTTGAGCACCGCAGTATTTTTCAAGCATTTCTGCGACCATATCTCTTGCTTTTTCTGCCCGCTCATCACTCCCCTGCCCTACCGCGTCAATATTCATGATTATGTTTTCTGTTTTTTCAGTTATTTTAGTCCTGTCGCTGTTTCTCCAGTTCCATCTCCTGCACATGACTTCCTTTGCTTCATCTATCAGATAAATAACTTCCCCCTCATCCGGCCTCTCGCTTTTATCCGGTGTACCAAGGGGAATAAAGTTTTCAGTTCCGTCAGAAAAGGTGAGCATGTAAGTTGATTCAGGGGATATAATATCATCCCCTCCGACCGGAAGAATATTCTCAATGGAAACTGTATTCATCACCGCCACTACGCTGTTTATAAACGGAATCTCGGTTTGCTGCTTCTGTATCCTTTTAAGAAGCGCTATATGGGCAGGGGGGAATTTATTGGGATTTGATGAAAAGGATTTGTGAACTTCTTTCCAGTCTGTAATTCTCCTGTCATTTTCAAGATCAACCGGGTTTTCAAACCGCCTGATCAGTGTTTCTTTCAAAACAGAGTAAAGCGCTTCTTCCTCTGTT
>JAVEZE010000104.1:0-9727 GCA_034003145.1 Spirochaetia bacterium | reverse complement strand
GAGATGGCTGTATCTTCAAGACCAGACATGTAATAGGCCCTTCCTAGCCATTCACGCGCAAGCTGGTCTTCCGGATTGTATGAGACAGCTTTTTCAAATGAGAATATCGCCTTGTTGTAAAAACCTGTGTAGAAAGACTTTATCCCCCACTTGAATTCGTCAAAACCCTGGGAAATATCCATAAAATTCTGGGGGGATGCTGTATAACTTGCGTATAGAGAAAGTGCAATAATAAAGCTTAATATATGAAATCTGCGAGATAATCTGGTTTTTTTCACAGAAACAGTATGCAGTATGTATCTTTTTTTGTCCAGAATTAATACTTAAACCAGAAAATCAACTTCACTGTCATCTGTTACAGCGCTCAAATTTCCCTTTACTCCAAGAAACAGAAGCCCTTTAAGGTCTTTATCATCGATCAGGGAATCTTGTACCGGAAGCTTAGGCACTTTATGAGTCTGGCTGACAGGAATGTCTTTTATGCTTTCAACCATAATCCTGCTCTCCTTATAGAGCATTATCGGACTTTTCAATTATTATCTTGAATCCATCACCTGTTTCAGGTGTTTTGCGACAATTCTGTTCCCTTTTGATTTATCAAAAGCAATCCTGAGATATTCAAGCGCCTCATCTGTCCTGCCGTTTTTATAAAGAGCCCAGCCCAGGGAATCAAGATATGGATAGTGTTCAGGAGATTTTTCAACAGCTCTGCGGCAGTAAACAAGCGCTTTTTTGGGATCAATATTCTCATCAGCAAGAATATATCCGACAGAATTGAGTGTAGAGGCATGTTCAGGATCAAGTTCAAGCGCTTTTTCAAAATATTCCATCGATTTTTCAGTATTATTCTGATGATAATGGATATAGCCGTAAGAGCAGAATACCTGTACCGATTCATATCCGTCCTCAATCAACCGCTTAAGCTCAAAATCAGCCATCCGGAACTGTTCTGTAATAGCGTAAATATAGGACAGAAGCATTCTGCACTGGTAAATATAAAGGACATTTGAATGGGAAGTTATAACCTGTTCAAGAAACAATACTGCTTCGTCATATTGCTTCAGCTGGGTATAGCACAGCCCCAGATAGTAGGAGAGGTCTGCGTTATCCTCAAGATTATGTTCTGATTTAAGAAGCTCTTTGAGTGCCTTGTCATACTTTTTTTCCCGATAAAGCTTTACAGCTTTCTGGAAATTATTATCCATGGCTGCCCCTGCTAAAAATATTCTTATAAAGATTCCCAGTATCTGCATCAATCAGCGGCTGCAATAATACTGGAGATATTGATATCATTCCATTATCTACAGCATAACAGTCAGTTCCGTATTTGTCATCATGTGATACTTTTTTTATTTCAAGAGTAACATTAATAGATCCGTTTTTTGAAAAATCCCCGTGTCCTACATGTTCTTCATAAAACCGCCTGGCAGGTTCTGTAATCATCACATCATGCAGAATGTCAGAAGTACTTGGAACATTTATATTGATAAAATGGTGCTCATTCCAGTTTGAATAAAACGTTTCCAGATTATCAGCAACAAATAAGGCTGCTTTTTCAAAAAAGATCGGACTGATGTGCGAAGTAACAGTGACAGCGTCTCCGGGAACACCCATTAATGCAGCCTGCCGTGCAGCTGCGGCAGTTCCTGAATAGATAATATCTGTACCAAGATTAGGCCCCACATTTATTCCTGATACAACAATATCAGGGGAAAATCTGCCGATTATTCCATGCAAAGTCCTGTGCACACAATCGGCCGGCGTTCCGCTGCAGCTGTAATGGATATCATCGATTTTAATTATTTTTATATTGCCGTGAAAAGATAATGAATTGGAAGATCCGCTTCTCTCTTCTGCCGGAGCAACAACAATAATCTCATGCTTTCCAATAAGTTTTTCTTCGAGCGTCTTAAGTCCCGGGCTGTTTATACCATCATCATTTGTAAGGAGAATTTTCATATTGTTTTTAGTCTAATGAATAAACAATCTTTGCGCCAGAGGAAACATTGCAGTTAATCATATCTGCCTTAAAACCGAATATTCTTTCGTATTCATCCAGTTTTTCGCGGTAGCGGTCAATTGCTGTATTTTTTATCAATGTAATTGTACATCCGCCGAATCCTGTCCCTGTTATTTTTGACCCGTAGATCCCGTCTATTTCCTGCGCCCTTTTTACAAGCCAGTCAATTTCCGGGCAGGAGACTTCAAAATTATCCCTGAGGCTTTCATGCGACCTGTTCATAAGCTTTCCAAGTGTAACCATATCGCCTCTTTTAATGGCAATTCTGGATTCTTCTGTTCTTGTAATTTCATCAACAACATGCAGGCAGCGCCTTCTTATATGTTCCGGAACTACCCCCATTCCGTGCCTTAGATCGCTGTTGCTATAATCCCTTAATGCTGTCCCGTGTTTGAACGAATTAAGTCCTTCAACGCATTTTTGCGTATCCCGTCTTCTTTCCTGCACCTCTTTATCCACTGGAATGAGAGGAACATTTGAAACTGTCAGAATCAAAGAGACATCTTTGTCAGGAACAGGAAGATACTCTACAGCACTTGAGCGGAGATCTACATATAGAAGTTTATTACTTTGTCCGTAAAGCGCGGAATAAACACCGGAAGGGACTTTACTTGATCCGAGGAATTTTTCCTCGCCGTAATATATAATTTTTACCAGCTCATCGTTGGTAAGGTTAAGTTTAAACAAACCGGAAAGGGCAAGTGCTGTTGCTGTTTCAATAGAGGATGAGGAAGAGAGCCCTATACCCTGGGGAATATTTCCGGACAACGTAACATCAAGTCCTTTGAAAAGATAACCTGAATTTTCCATGGAAAAAATAACGCTTTTTATATAATTTGCCCAGCGGTCTTCCCTTTTATATTTAATATTTGCCGCAGAAGTTCTTTTTCTTTCTGCGAAATCAACTGCGTAAAACCGGAGGGAATTGTCTTTTCTCCTGGAAATTGCGACAAAAACCTTTAGATCAAGCGCTGCCTGTATCATAAATCCTTCATCAGAATCAACATGATTTCCCATAACAGTTACAGCCGCGGGAGATTCAACCACAATTTCAGGGTCTGAAACATACTCATCCTGGTGAAGAGATATGATTTTTTCCATTAAGTGTAATAATATATGAAATTTATTGAATATGCAACAAAAAAAGTTTTAGAGAATATTGAGAAAATTGATTTTTATATTTGTTATATGGCGCCGGGGTTTCTAGTGAATAAGCCGCGTCCGGCAGACAAACAGAATCCCTTACAGGCTAAAGCTTTACAGCTCAGGCCCGCTTTCTTTTGAAAAAGCGTGCCGTTATGTAAAAGCTGATTCTGCTAAGCGTTTGTTCTGTAAAGTTTTTATCCTGTAAAGTTGTTCACTGTGCTTTACATCAGGAATTTGAAATAATAATTATTTCTGGGGTTTTGCAACACCATATTTTCTGTTGAATCTTTCCACTCTTCCGGCAGTATCTACCAGTTTTTCCTTACCTGTAAAAAAGGGATGGCAGCTTGAACAAATTTCAATCTGAAGATCTTTAACAGTTGATCTGGTTTTTATCACGTTGCCGCAAGCGCAGGTAATAGTTGTTTCAGTATATTCGGGATGAATATCTTTCTTCATTTTATATCCTCCAATCAGCCCTGGAAATCGCCAGGACCTGTCGTGTTCATTGATTTCAGGAACGCCTCATTGTTCTTTGTTTTTCGCATTTTGTCAATCAACAACTCAATGATTTCAACATCCTCCATGGGATTGATAACTTTTCTGAGTATCCACATCTTGTTCATTTCTTCTTCTGTGAGAAGAAGCTCTTCCTTCCGTGTTCCGGAGCGTTTGATATTTATGGCAGGATAAAGGCGCCGGTCTGATATTTTCCTGTCAAGGATCATTTCCATATTACCGGTTCCCTTGAACTCCTCAAAAATAACCTCATCCATTCTGCTGCCGGTCTCTATCAGGGCTGTTGCCACAATAGTAAGGCTTCCGCCGTTTTCAATATTTCTTGCCGCGCCGAAAAATCTTTTGGGTTTATGCAGCGCGTTTGAATCAACACCGCCGGAGAGGATCTTGCCTGATGTCGGAACAGTCTGGTTATAAGCCCGTGCAAGCCGGGTAATTGAATCAAGAAGGATTACAACATCCTTTTTATGCTCAACCAGCCTTTTCGCTTTTTCAATTACCATTTCAGCTACCTGAACATGGCGGGTTGCCTGTTCATCAAAGGTTGATGCTATAACCTCACCCTTTACATTGCGCTTCATGTCTGTAACCTCTTCAGGCCGCTCATCTATAAGAAGAACAATAAGGTGGATCTCAGGATGGTTTGTTGTAATTGAATTAGCTATTTTCTGGAGTATTATTGTTTTTCCTGTCCTCGGCGGAGCTACAATCAGGCCTCTCTGCCCTTTTCCGACAGGACAGAAAAGATTTATCATCCTGGTTGTTGAATCGCCGGTTTCAATTTCCATATTTATCCTTTTATCAGGATAAAGCGGTGTAAGGTTGTCAAAAGGAACCCGAGTCTGTGCGACAGAGGGGTCATCATAGTTTACCTTTTCAACACGCAGCATTGCGAAAAAGCGTTCCCCTTCCCGCGGAGTTCTGATCTGCCCGCCGACTGTATCGCCTGTTCTGAGGTTAAAAAGCCTGATCTGAGAAGGCGATATATAAATATCATCCGAGCCTGGAAGGTAGCTGTTCTGGGGTGATCTTAAAAAACCGTATCCGTCCGGGAGAATTTCAAGAGAGCCGTATGCGTGAATTATCCCGTTTTTTGCGGTATGCGCTTTAAGTATATTAAAAATCAGTTCCTGTTTGCGGAGACTCCCGATATTATCATGAAAAGCGCCTATCTGAATCGCGAATTCCCTTAAATCTGGAAGACCCATTCTGGTGAGATCGTTGATGCCAAGCTTGGGTTTTGTATCATCATTTTCACCATTTGAATCGCCATTGGAGCCTTTTCCCTTGGTAAGCCTTGAGAAAATCGCCGCTGAAATATCTTCTTCAGACTGGTCCTCCAGAAACATCGGAGGTTTATTAAATGACTCTTCATCGTCTTTTGTTTTTATTGTATCATTTTTTTCTTCTGTTTTTTTTACTTTTTCATCCTCTTGCGGAACATTATTATCCTTAATAAGCTCAACCCTGATTTTTCTTTTTCTTATCCGTTTTACATTATCTGGATGGGGTGCGGAAGTGGAAGGGTTTTCAGATTTTCCTGAAACAGGAGGCTGATCCTCTTTTTTTTCTTCGGAATCCAACATGAAAGGGTTTTTTCTCCTCTTTTTTATTAGTCTTTTGATAACGATTGTATGCGGGATTTTCAAACAAACCACAGACTATCATCAATTTTTAATATTGCATATTTATTTTAGCAGGATTAGATATAAGAACTTTTTCAGAACACCAACTTAAATATAGTATTCAAATATATTACTGTCAACCCCTGCTTTATTCAATAATTTTTTATAGACTATCAGCAATGCGGCCTGAGCAGCTTTATCCCTGATTTCGCCTCTTGACCCGCTGAACAGAAACCTGTAAGAACTAGTTGTTTCTTTTTTAACACCAATCCAGACTGTTCCGACAGGTTTTTCAAAACTTCCCCCAACCGGCCCTGCTATACCTGAAACTGACACGCATATACCTGATTCCGACTTTTCAAGCCCCATTTCCGCCATACTCTCCACAGTTTCCCTGGAAACAGCGCCGTATTTTTCAATAATTCCGGCAGGAACACCCAGCGCTCTCTTTGCGCTGTTGTCATATGTTATAAAACCTCCCCAGAACCAGGATGAACTTCCAGGTTTATCTGTTGCCATTTTCCCGATAAGCCCGCCGGTACAGGATTCCACAACTGAAAGTTTTAAATCCTTTTCCAGAAGAATTCCTGCGGCAAGATCAGCTACATGACAGTCAAAATCAGGTCCGGAGAAAAACATAAGATCTTTCGGCAGTGATTCAAGAAATATTTTTATGTATTCTTTGTCTCCGGAAACAATCTTAAGAACTACACCGTATTCATCTGTAAGAATGCTGTAATCAAGATGCGGAATTTTTTTTTCTTCGCATATTTTTCCAAGATAAACAGGAGAAATTATAAAAAATCTTATTTTTTTAAAAACATCCATCAGACAGTTTTAACTGTTTCCTTCAGTGACTGAACTCCGGTAGAGAAAATATCAACACTACTCTCCCCTTTGATCATTTCACATTTTCCCTCAAAAACAACTCCGTCCGCAATCCTCAGCTTGGAAGTACGTATATTGCCGTATACCTGGCCTGTAGTAAGCATTTCAAGCCTGTCAGAAGCTTCAATATTCCCGCGGACAATTCCGCCGACAACGACAGCCCTGACCTTGATATCTGCCTTAACTACAGCACCGTCTTCTATATACAGAAAACCGGTTGATTCAATATCACCCTCAAATTTACCGTCAATTTTCAAAGACTCTGAAAATTTCATCGTTCCCTTGAAGACTGTTTCCCTGCCAAGAGTTGTGCTTATTTTCTCAATACTTTTAATATCATTGCTTTTTGCCATCGCATTACCTGCTTTTTTACTTGGTTGTCATTACAAAAACACCATCCCAGTCTTCGGGCGGCGGATTTTCGATATAATAGGTGCATCTATCAAGGAATACTTTTGAAGGGCCGTCATCAGGACAGACATCAAGTGCTTTTTTAAAACAGCCGGCTGCCTCACTGAACTGCATAAGTTTATAGTATTTTCTTCCTTCTGCAAAAAGCTCAACCGCTTTGAGTTTTTCTTCAGTAACCATCACACACCACCTGATGTTTTCATCTTGTTGCGGATACTTCTGTACCTCTTTTCAAGGTCTGAAATGTCAAGAGAATGACTGCTTATTGCATTTTCCGTTTTTTTAATCTCTGCAATCTGTTCTGAAAGGCTTTCAAGCGCAGCCATTATTCTGTTTGTGTTTTCTGATATCAGATTCACAAACATGTCTCGGTCAATACATTCTGTAGTACTGAAATCTGATATCGCTGATTTTAGATTTCCAACCGGTGTTTTTAAATGATCAGAAAGAAATTCAAAAGTGTTGCTTAAAGATTTAATAACAGCAACAGTTTCTTCATGCTGGGCCCGCTTGTACATTGTTTCGCGGTTTCTTAGCGCTGCCTTTATTCTCGCATATACTACAGCGAAACTGAACGGCTTCCTGATATAGTCATCAACCCCGATACTAAACCCTTCAACAACAGCTTCAGGGTCAGCCATTTCCGAAAGCATAATCACTGGTATATCGCTGAAATCAGAATATTTTTTATCAGTCTTTAATAATCTGATAATTTGCCATCCTGTAATCAGCGGCAGCATATCGTCAATTATTATAATATCAGGTTTATTCTTTTTAATAAGCTCAAAGACTGCCTCGCCGTCTTCCGCCTTATCAACAATAAAATCCAGGTTTCCGAGCATTATGTCAAAAAATTCCCGGTTTACATTTTCATCATCTGCAATAAGTACTCTTCGTTTTTTATCCATTCACCTGACCCTATGGTTGTTTTATGCCAATAATTCATTTACCATAATTTATGATATTTTCCTATAATTGGAGAGAGTTGTCAATCAGATATTAAGGAGATCAGATATTAAGGAGACCTTTAAAACAGGGATATCTTACTGATGCACAAATTCAGTCAGTTTTTTCCTTAATGCGTTTCCGCAAAAGGAAAACTGCCCTGGCAGCAAGTAATAATAATGAAACAACTACAGCAGCTACCCCAGCCCAGTCTCCATATCTCGTATATATTGTCCAATTCCCTTTTTTGAGAGGAACTTCTCCTGTTAGCCATGATTCTTCAAAAGGTGCGATTCTGTTTATTATCCTCCCATCAGGATCTATTATGCAGGTTATACCGCCGTTTGTGCTCCTTACCACGCTCCGACTGTTTTCAGCAGCCCTGAAAACCGCATGCATCATATGCTGAACCTCGGCAACGACAGAACCGGACCAGGAATCATTTGTGATATTTACAATTACATCAGCGCCGCGCCTTATAAATTCTCTCGAAATGTAGCCGAAAGTATCTTCGAAACAGATTGGTGTTGAAAATTTCACATCTCCTGATTCAAAAACTGTATATTCTTTCCCTTTTTCCCAGAAATGGGTGTCGCTATTCAACAGGAGTTCATGCAGCCAGGGCAGCTGTTTTTTATAAGGAAAATGCTCGGTAAAAGGAACAAGATGCATTTTTCTATAGATATCAATAACTTCTCCATTTTCATAGTAAATAGCAGCATTATAATCAACACGCCTGCTATTGTTGTTTTCATCTGTAATAAGCCTTCCTTCATCATTTCCAATAAGATAGGGAATGGTTTCATCAGCAAGAAATTCCTTGAGTTCCTTTACCAGTTCGTAGGTATCAGGGTCGGTCCTGTATTTTGAATGCCATTCTATCGCAGGGACAAAAGAAGTTTCAGACCAGATTATTATGTCTGGATTCTCTTTCTTCGCTATTTTACTCAGCTTTTTAAGACGGTAGAGAGATTCCTTATATGTCTTAAAACCGCCCTGCCATGGATCAATATTCTGCTGGATAAGCGAGACTTTCCATGTATCAAGATCTTTGATCTCAGTTTTGCTTGCAAAACCCCAGAAGATGGCAAGAGCAAAAAGGATAAAATAGATTGATACCGGTTTTTTCCCGGCAGAGAAGGCATTTCTTAGCGCTGTCAGGGATTGCCCTGGCAAATCCTTAAGATTGACCGATTCAGTGCTGATAAACAGATCCTTTAATGCATAGCTTATAAATGCGGATGGGAAAATTACAAGAAATGAAACACCCCATACCCCGGTTATCGAGGAAAGCCTGACAAGATGCGGAAAAAGATACTGGGTATACCCCATTATTCCATATGAATATCCCAAAAAGCCTTTTGTCCTTAAGTATTCATAACCAACCCAGATAACAGTATTTACAGCAAAACTGTAACGGGGGAAAAGTGTATTTGAAAGTTTTAGAAAAGGGAAAAGAAGCAGGTAATATGCAGCATATAAAAAAGGGACAATAAATATTGTAAGGGGATGAAAGCTTGCAAGCCAATAATTAAAAAGCGCGTAGGAGAGAAGTCCCAGATAAAGGCCGTAAAAAGGGGCACTTTTCCAGCTCATCCTGTATGTTACAATAAACGCAGGGAACAGTGAAAACCAGGAGAGAAGCGGAAAACCATTGGTATTAATAAATGATGGGAATGATAGGGTAAAAAGAATTGCTGAAAGTGTCAGAAGACCTGTATTTCCTGTTAAAAACAAGGTCAGGCCGAAGGTTTTATTCCCTGATCGGCCAGACACTGCTCTTCAAGTCCTTTCCAGGGCGGAAAACCGCTACCCCATGTTTGCCAACTTTGACAATTTCACCGGTTTTTGGGTTATGAGCTTTTTCCTTGCCTTTTCTTGTTCTAACCTCAAACGTCCCAAAACCTCTTAGTTCTACAACCTTGTCCATAATCAGAGCACTTTTAATTTCTTCAAAAATATTATCCATAATCGTGTGAATATCTTTTTTGTTAAAACCTGTCTGCTCGTATATATTTTCAAGAATTTCAGCTTTTGTCAGTTTGTCAGCACTCACTTTCCTTACCTATTGATGAATAACAGTTATACAATACAGGCTTTTTGCTTATTTAAGATTGAAAAAACTCTCCTGACTACGAATTTTTGCTGTTCAGTCTGTTAAGCATTTTTGCAA
>JAVEZE010000103.1:0-10188 GCA_034003145.1 Spirochaetia bacterium | reverse complement strand
ATACAGATATGCTTTCCAATACCGCTCTGACAAATATTTATTCAGGATTTGGAGTAGCTCAAACTAAGTTAACTTTTTTTATTGTATACAAAGTTCAATCCTATAGTTCAAGCTATATTATGGGAGCGCGGAGCGGTTCAACAAACTCATTTCCTGTTTTACTTCAGGTTTCAACAGGGCAGCTAAGGGTTTATCAAAATGGAACAGCTGCAAGTACATATAATGCTGTCCCTTTCCCTTTAACATACGGGCAGAGCACAATATTAAGTTCAGTCTGTGATACCACAGCCTCTGTGGCAGTTCCTGATAAAATCAGGATCTGGCTGAACAGAACAGAAATGAATGACAATATAACATCAATACCTGCTACTCATACAATTAATCAGTTTTATCTTGGAGGACTTGCGACAACTAACAGCTTCATCGGCGATATTGCAGAGGTGCTTTATTTTAACACCGCCCTTACCGACGAAAAACGGCAGCAGATAGAGGCATACCTGACCGAAAAATGGGGCCTGTAGCTGCCGGTATAATATTTACGGCTGCCGCAAGGTTCACATTATAGCGGCAGTCTTTTTTTTACTGCTTTAAATCCGGAAAAAAAATTCCTGTAAAAAATATTTTCTTGCTTTATCTGAAATACTGAATATATACTTAAAAATATTCAATACAGGAGAAAATATGAATAAGAAACAATTGTTATTTCTGGTAATTATTTTGATTGCTGTCCCGCTTCTTTTTGCGGGAGGGGGAAAGGAAAAAGGCGGAGAGATGGAGAAGCTTCCGGCATTTGATAATCTTAAATTCGCTGTAATTACTGATATCCACCTTGTTCTTCCTGAACAGAAAGGGAATTCCGACGGCTACAGGCTTGGCCTTAAAACAGTAAGCATACTGGAAAAAACTGTTAAGGAATTCAATAAAGACTCTGATCTTGACTTTGTTCTTGTGACAGGCGACCTTACTGTTGACGCGGAACCTTGGAACATTGACAAGACAAAGGAAATACTCTCAAGGCTGAATGTTCCTTATTTTGTAATCCTGGGAAACCATGATTCAAGCCCGATAAGACACAACGAAAAAGATCAGCCGGTTGGCCTTTCCAAATATGCTGTTTCAAATACTTTTACCGGGATGTACGGCGGCGGAATGGAACCTGGAAGGACATATTACTCAAGAGAACTCGCGGAAGGCCTTGTACTTGTCGCGCTTGACTCCACCCATCTTCAGATTTGGGACCCGGTAGCAGGTATGGCCGATTTCAGCGGCAGCATAGATCCGGCCCAGATGGTATGGCTTGAAAAAACTCTTGCAGCCAACAAGGGGAAAACGATTATCGTAATGCAGCATCACGGCACAGTACCATTCGCCGAAGGGGACAAGACAAATCACAATTACTGGGGATGGTTTATGCTTGAAAACGGGAAAGAGGTACAGGCACTTTATAAAAAATACGGTGTAAAAGCTGTTCTTTCGGGACATCACCATATTTCAACCAGAGCCCAGAATGTTGACGGGGTATATCATATAACAAACGCAGCCCTTACAAGCTATCCGATGCGCTATACAATGTATAATATTTCACCTAAAGGCTTAAGCTATGAGGCTAAAGACGTACCTGTTCCCGCCGAATGGCATGACCTTGTAAAGAAGAATTTCCTTGCCAATAAATGGTGGAGAGATGCTGACCATACAATGACTCCTGAAGGGGATGCAAAATATCTTGAATTCTATGAAAGCACTGCTACCATGAAGGCAAGCCTTGATTTTAAATGATAATTTTCAGGTCTGATAGATAAAGCAGGGAAGAGCCTTGAAAAAGTTCTTCCCTATTTTTTTGCCGTTACCTTGATTATATGGTACCCGAACTGGGTTGATATTACATCGCTTACAGAGCCTGCTCCGGTTTTTTTTACAGCATCCTCGAACGGTTTTACCATCTGCCCTGGGCCGAACCATCCCAAGTCCCCTCCCTTTGATTTACTGGGGCATGTGGAGTGTTCTCTTGCCAGTGATTCAAAACTGGCCCCCTGTTTTATTTTTTTGAGGAGCTCTTCTGCCAGGCGCCTGTCTTTAATAAGTATGTGACTTGCTTTCCATTCCATAACTCAAGATTATAGTAAATCAAAAACATTCTCAAGTATCAGGAGATATTGTCAAGAACCTTTCTTGTCACAGAAAGGAGATTTTTCAATGTATATGGTTTTGAGATAAAAGCTGATGCCCCTTTATCAAGTAATTCTTTTTCAGGCAGATTGCTTGAATAGCCGCTTGCGATAATAATTTTTAATCCAGGAGAGGTTTTAATCAGGCTTTCAAGGCATTTCTGGCCTCCCATTCCAGGCATGTTTATATCAAGGATCACAAGATCAATTTCTCTTTTCAAGCTATTGAAAATTTCAAGTGCCTCTTCTCCCGATTCAGCCTGGATAACTTTATATCCATAATAAGTCAGGCTTATATCCATGAAATCAAGAATTGCTTTGTTATCATCAACAATCATCAATATTTCTCCGCCGGCAGCAGTTTTTTTATCATCAATACCGGGGTGATCTGTATTCTTTGATATTTCATCCTCTGACGCGGGAAAATAGAGCCTGAAAACTGTTCCGCTTTCTGGAGAACTTTCGCATGTCAGAAACCCTCCGTGGCTTTTGATAATTCCGTAGACTGTAGACAGCCCGAGACCTGTCCCTTTTCCTGTTCCCTTTGTTGTAAAGAAGGGATCATAAATCTTGCTTATAATACTGCTGTCAATTCCGCATCCTGTATCTGAAATATCAAGAAAAGTATATCTGCCGCGGGGAACCTGCCCGTTCTCGGAAAAAAACTCTTTTGTAATTATTGTAGATCCTGTTTCTATCCTTAGAACTCCGCCGTCAGGCATCGCGTCAGAGGCGTTGCTGCACAGGTTAAGGATAATCTGCTCAATCTGAAGAGGGTCTGCTTTCACAGGGTTGACATTTTCATCAAGAGAAGTTTCAATTTTAATCATTTTTGGAATTGTTCTCTCTATTATTTTAAGAGAGTGTTTGACAGAGACATTGATGTTTGATGTGATTTTGACAGATTCAGCTTTTCTGCTGAATAAAAGCATCTGCCTGACAAGAAGGGCAGCGCTTTCTCCTGCCCTGTTTATAGCGTCAAGTTTCAAATAATCAGGATCATCAGGGTTTTTATCCAGCATAAGCAGCTGGGTATAGCCGCTTATCGCCTGAAGAAGATTGTTGAAGTCATGCGCAATACCTCCTGCCATAGTCCCTATCGATTCCATTTTCTGAGCGTGCCTGAGGTTATCTTCAAGCATGAGCTGCCTGATTTCATTCTCCTTTCTTTCGCTTATGTCTCTCACACTGACAACTATTCCGTTGGTCGCCGGATCATTTATGAAATTACGCCCTATCGCTTCAATTGTTACCCAGCCGGATGATTTATGAGGAGCACTGTATTCGATTTTAAACACTTCATCAGGGTTTTTTGATACAAGCAGGGTATTAAAGGCTTTTACAGATTCAGGAAGGTACTCAGGATGAATAAAATCTGTATAAAAATTTCCTGTCAGCTCTTCAGGCTTAAACCCTGTAATTCTTTCAATAGAGTTGCTTACGAATTTTATCCTTCCATTTTTGTCCAGAAGGATCAGCACATCGGATGAGTTGTTGATAAGATTAAAAAGCCTGATTTCTGAATTCAGCCTGGATTCTTCTGCCGATTTTCTCTCTGTAATATCCTGAACTGTTCCGCTGATGAAAAAAAGCTTGCCTTCAGAATTATTTACAAGCCGCGCTGTATGGGATATCCATGCTTTTGTACAGTCGCATCTTGTTATTGCTGCTTCCAGATTGTTGACAAATCCTTTTTTGATGAGATGATCCTTGAAAGTTTTGACTGCTTCCGGGTCAGCATAGAAATCAAAAATACTGTGTTCCTCTAAATCCTCTTTACAGCTTTCTCCAAGCCGGAGTATTTCGAGGCAGGCATTATTTACTGTAACGATTTTACCGTTTATTTCAGCCTTGTAGGCGCATACCGGCAGGTTGTTGAAAAAATCCCTGTAATCTTCCTGTGCCTTGTTAAGCTGTTTTGTTTTTCTGTCAAGATGGCTTTCAACCCTTAGAAGGAGCTGTTCCCTCCTTGCCCTTCTGCACAGTTCAACGATATACCCTGGTTCAAACGGTTTTCTCGCGTAAGCTGCCGCTCCGCTTTTCATCCAGCTGAGCGCGAGAGCAGGATCAGGATCGGATGTAATCATTATTATGATGCTGTCCGGCCTTTTTAGCCTGAAAATTTGAAGCAGTTCACTTCCTTTGCAGTCAGGCAGGTGGTAGTCGATAATTATAACGTCATACAGTGTTTTTTCAAACAATTCCTCAGCATCTTTTCCTGTTTCCGCAGCTGTAACAATACCGCTTTCAGATTCAAAAGCCCTGGTTATAAGATTCCTGTAAACACTGCTGTCTTCCACGGCAAGTATTTTAAGGCGGCTGACAGGGGTCTCCCCTTTCAGAAGCTGCTCTATAATCGAATAAAAAAGATTGTTCTCAAAAGGGGATGATAGAAAGGCGTTTGCCCCCATGTCTGCAGTAATGGCAGATGCATCTTCTCCCGCGAATGTGGATGATATTACAAGTACCGGTGTTTTATTATAAGCTGAATATTCCTCTGTTCTCAGCAGCCTGCATAACCGCCATCCGTCAATACCAGGCATATAAAGATCAGTTATTATCAAATCAGGTATGCTGTTGCCATCTTCCGCTTCAAGGAATGATTCAGCGTTTTCATAAAAAACTGCGTTATATCCTTTTTTTTCAAGTAAAAGAAGAAAGAGACGCCCCTGTACCGGGTCGTCATTAATTACAACTATACGGATACTGTAATTCATAAATTACCCCGTTTTTACTTTTTTAACCTGTGAACCTGCACCCTGTAAACCTGCAATAAATCCATTATAGAATACTTTCAGGAAAATAAAAAATAATAAAAAAATATTCCACATGGAAACACAATAAAAAACAGTATCTGTTTGTTGCTATATCATTATTTTCAGCAAATTATTTTTGAATATGATAACAGATAACTTGCCGGCTTAATAATCTGCTTATATACTCCTTTGAGGGGTAAAAAATGATGAAAAAGATTTTTGCGGTCATGATGCTGATGTTTTTCAGCATGGCAGCATTCGCGGGGCCTGAAATCGCGGGTGTCAATGTCTCAGACAGCGTTTCCTACAGCGGTAAGCAGTATAATTTTAACGGCGCTGGGATAAGAAAAAAACTGATATTAAAGCTCTATGTAGGCTCGCTCTATACAGAAAGAAAAGTCACAGATGAGAAAGATGTTCTTAAGGGGGCAGTTTCATCCGTAATCAGGCTTGATATAATATCAGGGATTATAACAAGCAAGCTGATGAAAGAAACTGTTCAGGAAGGATTTGAAAAAGCAATGGGGGGTGATACATCATCACTTCAGGGCAGGATAGACAGTTTTATCGCGGTTTTCAGCGATGAAATTTCCAAGGGAGATTCTTTTATCTTTGTAAGTGTTCCGGGAAAAGGGGTAACTGCCTACAAGGGAGACAAAGAGCTTGTCGTTATAGATGACGATAAATTCCGCGAGGTTTTGTTTTCAATCTGGCTGGGAAACGACCCTGCTGATAAAAATCTCAAAGAAGCCATGCTTGGCAGCTGACAGTACCCTCTAATTGCTGCTGTTATAAAAGTCAACAGCCCTGGCAAGTTCACCAATGCAGATATCCTCATATCCCCTGTAAAGGGATATGATATTATCCTGCCTCAGGCTGTTCTCTTTTTTCAGCAGAAGCGGGAAAATACTGTGTGTTGACACTACAAGCTGATATTTTTTTATCAGGCGGGGGAAAATCTCTTTCCAGAGCAGCGCCTGCCCGGCAAATCCTATATGGTTGTCAATCTCATCAAGCAGCAAGGTAGGCCGTTCCTCTTTCTTCATCTTCCATGTAAGAAATCTCTCTTCAATATAGTTTATAAGTTCATTTATCAGCCCTATCCGTTTTTCTCCGGTCGAGCGCAAATGGGTAAAATCATCAAAAAAGGAAGGATTGATAAATGATTTTTCAGAATTCGAATAACAGTCCTGGAAAAAAACCGGACTGCCGTCCCACTCTACCTGATAAGAAGAATTGCCGCACATTGTTCTGTTTTGTCCCCCGGTTTGACTCTCATCTCCGGCTGACCAGCCGCCTGAGCCGCATCCTGCGGATTCCGCAAGCGCTTTAAGTATTGTGCTTTTTCCTGAGCCGTTGGGCCCTGACAGCAGATTGAGCCTGTCGTTGAACTGAAGTTTTTTCTTTCCTATCCCGGGCAGTTTAACCTGATACCCATTTTCGAATCTTATTGAGCGAATCATCTTGTTCACCTTCCATGATGAAAATTACCTGTTTATTATTATACTTCTTCAGTAAATTATTCAAATAAATTAACCAAAAAAGCAGTAAAAATAGTATATTAAATATGCCCATGTTGTTGACAATCAAGATAAATGATATCATATTAGAAAAGTAGGATATAAAGGATGTGTCAATGTTTCAGATTTCTACAAGATTAAGATATGGATTAAGAGCACTCACTTATCTTAGCACCAATGGGGGCTCAGGTACAGTAAGTCTGCATGAAATTTCCAAAAATGAGGGAATTTCGAGAAAATATCTTGAAAATATATTCAAACTGCTTAAAAAAAGCAAGATTACACGCAGCGTAAGAGGGCGGGAAGGCGGTTATGCGCTTATCAAAAAGCCTGAAGAAATCGGGCTTTATGAGATTGCCACAGCGCTTGAAGGGAAGGTTTCCCTGCTTGAGTGTATTGATGAGAAAGGTTTGTGCGAAAACAGTTCTGAATGCGGAGTAAGGGATTTCTGGTCTGATTACCAGGATTATGTTAAAAAGTATATGCTCAACTTGTCACTTGCAGATATAATTGAAAAATACTATAAGAAAATATGATATAAGGGGTTTTTCAAATGAATGAACCGAAAAAAATATACATGGATTACAATGCTACAACACCTATCAGGCCTGAGGTAAAAGAGTCTTTGATAGAAAGTTTTGATCTGTACGGAAATCCATCAAGTCTGCATACGCCAGGCCGGCTTGCGACAGAAAAAATAATCGAGGCAAGGATTAATATTGCAAAGCTTATAAATGCCGAGCCTGATGAGATAATATTTACGGCAGGCGGGTCTGAATCCAATAATACAGTATTAAAATATGTTGTATGCAGCCCCAACAAGGGATGCTCAGGCGGATGCTGCAGCAAGGCGGGGCGTGACCAGGTAATCACTACCGCTATTGAACATCCAAGTATAATTTCAACAATGGAATTTATAAAAGAACAGGGTGGGACTCCTGTTATTCTTGGTGTTGACAGCAAGGGAAAGATTGATCTTAAAGAGCTTGAAGAAAGCATCACAGATAAAACTGCGTTAATATCAGTTATGATGGCAAATAATGAAATAGGCACAATTCAGGATATAAAAAAGATTGCGCAGATCGGGAAAAAACATGGAGTCCTGGTTCATTCCGATGCTGTGCAGGCTGCCGGAAAAATACCTATAGATGTGAAAGATCTTGGTGTTGATTATCTTTCCCTTTCAGGACACAAGATTTACGCTCCTAAAGGTATTGGAATTCTATATGCGAGAAGAAAAGCGCCATACTGTCCGTTTATTCACGGAGGGCATCAGGAGTCAGGCAGAAGAGCCGGGACACTCAACAATCTCGGCATTATAGGTTTCGGCAGAGCTGCTGAACTTGCACTTAAGGAGATTGATACTGAGTATATTACCATGCAGGGCTTGAGGGACAGGCTTAAGGCAGGAATTTTAAAATCAGTTCCTGATATTACAATAAACGGACATGAAACTGATGTTCTTCCAAATACGCTGAATGTCTCTTTTGCCGGAGCGGAAGGGGAATCCATACTGCTTTACCTTGATATGGAAGGAATTGCGGTTTCAACCGGCTCTGCATGTTCCTCCGATTCTCTTGAACCTTCACAGGTTCTGCTGGCAATCGGACTGGGGCCTGAACTCGCCCACGGCTCGATCAGGTTCAGCCTTGGAAGGGAAAATACAGAAAATGATGTAGATTATGTTATAGAAAAACTGCCGCCGATAATCGCTAAAATAAGAAAAATGTCGACAGTTTACGCAGGAGGAAAAAGATGACAGGTGGATCATGGCTATATACAGATAAAGTAAAGGAACATTTTACAAATCCAAGAAATATTCTGGAGGATGAGGATAAATTTGAAAGCGACGGAAGGGGAGAGGTAGGAAATATTACCTGCGGCGACCAGATGCTTGTTGTAATCAAAGTAGAAGATGATAAAATTAAAGAATGTAAATGGAAAACATACGGCTGCGCAAGCGCTATTGCAAGTACTTCAATGATGTCTGAAATGGTTGTAGGGATGAATCTGAAAGATGCCTACCATATCAAGCCGGAGGATATTGTTAAAAGTCTTGACGGACTTCCGGAACATAAAATCCACTGTTCTGTTCTCGGAGACAGGGCACTGCGGGCAGCTATTGAGGATTACTACAAACGCAACAATCTTGAAAATGAGATTGAAGTGGAACCGGCAAGGGTAGTCTGCCATTGTAAAAATATTACAGACCGCGAAATTGAGGATTTTGTCAAGAACGGCGGTAAAACATTTGAAGAGCTCCAGGAAAAAACTGGAATCGGGACTGTTTGCGGAGGATGTGTAGAGGAAGTTCAGGAACTTCTTCATGATTATCATCATATCTATGGATAGTGAGAAAGTATTCAGGAGTTTATCATGAATATTCTTAAAGAGGTTTTAAAGTATGAAGTGTTTCCAGCCCTCGGCTGTACAGAACCAATTGCTGTAGCGTTTGCCTGTGCTGCCGCGGGAAAAGAAGCGGAAGATGGAATCCTGAATCTTGAAATCAAGGTAGATCCAGGAATATTCAAGAATGGATTTGCTGTCTCTGTCCCAAACACTGACGGAGGCAAGGGGAACCTTATTGCAGGCGCGCTCGGCGCTCTTATAGGCAGGCCTGAGCTTGAAATGGAAATACTTAAAGCATCTGAACCTATTCTGCTTGAAAAAGCAAGAAAAATGATAGAAGAGGAGAGGGCTCATATAACCTATGATCCTGAGAAAACTGATCTTTACCTGGAAGCATCTGTTACAGACGGAAAAGGGAACGTAATCAGGGCACTGGTTGAGTCTTCTCATACAAACCTTGTTCTTCTTGAAAAAAACGGCGAAACAATTTTTACCGCTGATGAGACAAATGCAGCGGAAAAGGTTCATGAAAAAGGATACAAGGAAATTCTTAAAGAAATGCGGATTTCCGATTTTATAAAAATTGCCGAAGAAATGGATGATGAAGATTATGAGTATGTAAAAAGCGGAATAGCAATGAACCTTGAAGTGTCCCAGGCAGGCCGGGAACTTAAAAAAGTAGGGTACTATATAGCCAATTTAAAGGATAAAGGGCTGATTGAGGATGACATATTCGCATCAAGCAAGATTCTTACAGCTTCAGCCTCAGACGCGAGAATGGCAGGGCTTTCATATCCTGTAATGTCAAGCGGAGGGAGCGGGAACCAGGGAACAGTCGCTATACTTGTCCCTTATTCAGTCGGAAAATACTATAAGATAAGCGAAGATAAAATAGTCAGAAGCATAGCTTTATCCCACCTTGTAAACAGCTATATAAAATGCTACACAGGCCAGCTCTCCCCGCTTTGCGGATGCGCGATAGCAGCGGGAGTAGGGGCAGCAGCCGCAATTGTATATCAGCTTTGCGGAAATGATGAAAACAAGATAACACTTGCGGTAAACAACCTTATAAGCGATCTGGGCGGCATGTTATGTGATGGTGCAAAAGGAGGATGCGCGCTGAAGGTGGCAAGTTCAACAGATTCTGCCATCAGAAGCGCCTATATGGCACTTAATAATCATGGAATTACATATACAGACGGATTTGTGGGAAAAACCGCGGAAGAGACAATACTTCATCTTAGCGAGATAAGCAAATACGGTATGTCAGGCGTTGACAGCACAATGCTTTCTATCATGCTTGCAAAAACTGATAAGGGGAATGTTTAATTGGCAGCCCTTTAGATTAATCAAAACAGGGGAAATACCTGGTATAACCCTTCTCCCGCAAATATCGGG
>JAVEZE010000102.1:0-10239 GCA_034003145.1 Spirochaetia bacterium | reverse complement strand
ATGAACTGGATCTGCGTGAGATTAGAGGCAAAATGGCGGATGAATTAGATAAAATCCCTGTTATTGTTGATTCAACAGATAAAACGCTTTCCTGATTGGTTTGTTTTCTTTTGTTTTAACTGCAAAGGATAAGGGCCAAGATGGGTTCCGGGGCTGTGCCCCGGCGATGGGGGTGCGGCAGGATCACCGGTGCAATGCCGGAAGCCCTTAGATATTCCTGTTTGGCTGGTCGCTGAATTGACGGGGATGGAGTATACTTAATAACAGGAGGGTTTCAATGAAGCATACGATTGTTGTTGAAGGGGAATTAATAGACGAACATACCATTCGCATCGAGCATCCTTTGAAAGGTGTCTTAGGAAAAGTGAAAATGATCCTTGAACTGCCTGGACAGATGGATTCTTCTGAAAGCGATGAATTTGAAAAGCATTTTATTGACATCGGAATAGATTTGGCTGGTTATAAATTCGACAGGGAAGAGGCAAATGAACGGTGACGGATTTATTGACACAAATGTTTTAATTTATCTGCTTGATGATAATCTGCAAAAAAAACATAAAGCACTGGCCGTCTGCAGGAATAGAAATATAATATCGATCAATGTAATTAATGAATATACCAATGTCTGCAGAAAAAAATTAAACCGGCCTGTTCCGTTTATCAAAAAAGATGTGGAGTTTTTACTTGCCAGATTGAATATTGTTTTTCCAGAAATGAAAACTTTTTTTCATTCGCTTAAGATCGGTCTGAAGTACGGATATTCCCATTTTGACAGTCTAATGCTTGCAACAGCGCTTGATACAGGATGTTCCGTTTTTTATTCGGAAGATATGCAGCATAATCAAATGATTGAGGGCAGATTGAAAATTATAAATCCTTTCCTTTCCTGATATCTTTATCTGATTGGTTCCAACAGAGATGGTGATTATCAGTGCAATGGGGTTGATTTAAATAATTACAGGAAGTGTATGTTTGATGTATTGATAGTGGATTATCACTCATAGGATGGAAAAATGGATAAAATAATTATTGAAACCCCTGAAATTGGAGATATAATAAAGGAAGAATTCCTTGACCCTCTTGGTATATCTGCCTACAGGCTTGCCAAAGATATTAAAGTCTCTACCAGTTCAGTTCTGGATCTGATTCATAACAGACGAAAAATTACTGTAGAAATGGCTCTTCGTCTTTCAAGGTATTTTAATACTTCTTCAAAATTCTGGCTGAACCTCCAGAATGAACTGGATCTGCGTGAGATTAGAGGCAAAATGGCGGATGAATTAGATAAAATCCCTGTTATTGTTGATTCAACAGATAAAACGCTTTCCTGATTGGTTTGTTTTCTTTTGTTTTAACTGCAAAGAATAAGGGCCAAGATGGGTTCCGGGGCTGTGCCCCGGCGAAGGGGGTGCGGCAAGATCACCGGACGCAAGGCCGGAAGCTTGCCGCAGGGGGAAGGCTTTCCCCCCCAAGGATATTCTAGTAAGACTTGAACTTTGTCTTGTAGCCTTTTTTGATTGAGACAAGTTCTCCTTTTACCATTTCTTTTGAATTGCTGAGTTTCCACTCATATTTGATAAGGCCGCCTGCGGCAGATGCATCAACCCACCATGTATAGGTCAATGTTGATTTGTCATCTTCGTTGTAATATGACCATTCAATGCGATCGCAGGTGAAGGTTTTTCCGCTGATTTTTATGTTTTCCTTTCCCTTGCTGTAATTCTGCAGATCGCTGAAATCAAGGCTGCTTGCCGGGGCTTCTTCCGGCGGGGTTGTTTCCGCTTCGGGGTCTGCTTTTTCCTTTGAGTACTTGAATTCTGATTCCTGAACCCTTTTTACATCCTCGTTGTAGTATCGTATTTTTCTGGCAAGGAGATCCTTGTCCATAAGCCCTTCAAATTCCCATGCCTCCCCTTCGCTTTTCCAGGCAAGGTACCACCAGCTGCTGCCGTCGGGTAGTTTTTTAAGCAGGGCGCGTTCTGCCTCAACCGAGCTTACCTTCCCTTCGCTGTCAGTAGCTGAAAGGCGCCATATTGTCCCTTGAGTTTCCTCAAGCTCATAGTAGCCGGCGCCGAATCCTCCCATAAAGAATATCTGGGCATATAGTGTGTTGAACATCATTTTGCGGTTCATGCCGGTTATTCCTGCGGCAGAAGCAGCTTCGGCGTCAAGCCGTGCCTGTGCCTTTTCCTTGATATTTGTGACAGGGTTTTTTAAATCTCCCAATTTGGGCAGGGAAAAACCTGTCACAGGCAGCATAGCTCCTGCAAGTATTACAAGAAGCAATACAGTAATTTTTCTCATATTTCCTCCAGTTCTGCGTATTCCGCAATGTTTTTGTCTGCGCGGAATACATTAAATATAATATATCAACAGTGTGAAAAGATATATCTGCCAAAAACAATTTCTCTTCTCGTTTTCTTTTTCCAGCTTTCATTAATTTCCAAATCCCTCATAAATCCCTCTTTCCTCCCGTTACTGGTTCCCGTTTCCCGGATCCCGGTTATCCGGGGTTTTTTCTTGACTCACCATCGTGTATCCAATATCTTTAATATATGAAATACAGAAAACTTGGAAGTACAAATCTTGAAGTAAGTGTTGTTGGGGTTGGAACATGGCAGTTCGGCGGCGAGTGGGGCAGGGATTTCACTCAGAAGGATGTTTCATCCATTCTTGCTTCTGCACTTGATAACGGGATTAACCTTATTGATACAGCAGAATGTTACGGAGACCACCTGTCTGAAAGACTGATAGGCGGTTATATAAAAAACAGCAGGGATAAGTGGATTGTTGCGACAAAATTCGGCCACCATTTTCATAGTTTTATGGAGAGAACCCGCCATTTCAAGCCTGATGAAGTAGTAAGGCAGCTTGATGATTCACTTAAAAGCCTTAATACAGATTATATTGATATCTATCAGATGCACTCTGCAAAGGATGATGAGTTTCTAACTGATAATGTATGGGAAACTCTTTTACGTGAAGTTGAAAAGGGGAAGATAAGGCACCTGGGGATTTCCATTACCCCGAATACAAATATCTATCAGGTATCAAAGGCTAAAAGCCTTGGGGCAGAGACAGTGCAGGTTGTTTATAACCGGCTTGACAGGAAAGCGGAGAAAGAGGTTTTTCCGCAGTGCGAAAAAGATAATCTGGGTGTTTTTGCAAGGGTCCCCCTTGCAAGCGGAATTTTAAGCGGAAAATACAGATCAGGGCATGCGTTTCCTGATAATGATGTTAGGGCGGTAAACGCGGTTGATGAGACTGCGAAAAACCTTGTTGAGGCAGAGAAGATAAGGGAAAGTGAAGTGCCGGAAGGGGTATCAATGGCATCCTGGGCTCTTGCATGGTGCCTTAAAAATCCTGTTGTAACTGCGGTTATTCCTGGAAGCAAGTCGCCTGATCAGGTTAAGCTAAACGCGGCAGCGTCAGAGCTTGTGCTGAAATAAAAGATGGATTTGAATTGCCGGGTTTTTGGGGTTGTATGATAGGGGTGTATCCCCGGTTTAAGTCTGGTAAGCATCCTTCTCCCTGCGGCCCGCCTGCGTATGCTGGCGCAAAGCGTCCTGCTTTGCTTACCTCCCTGTGGGTCGGCGCATACTCCGGATCAAGTCCTTGTTTTATATTATGTTGAAATTAAATTTTAAGCCAAAAAAAAAAGAGACCCGACAAAGCGAATCTCTTTAATGCGGCGAAAAGGACTTGAACCTTCACGAGGGAACCCTCACTAGCCCCTCAAGCTAGCGTGTCTACCAATTTCACCATCGCCGCATTTCGGAATGCATTTTATATAGCAGCAAAAATATTGTCAATATCCTTTAATTCAAAAGTTTTTTATTTCCTTAAGGCTTTCAAGTAAAGAGGCGAATTTCCCAAGCGCCGCGTTTACAGTTTCCCTTGATTCCATATCAACACCTGCGAGTTTAAGCGACTCAAGCGGATAGAGGGAGCCTCCCGATTTTAGGAAAGAAAGATAATCTGCTTTTTCTTTTTCTCCTCCATTTAATACCAGCTCAGAGAGGGCAATGGCGGCAGAGAGCCCGGTTGCGTATTTGTAGACATAAAAAGCCCTGTAAAAGTGGGGAATCCTCAGCCCCTCAAGATCGCTGTTGTGTTCAAATTCCATGTCAGGGCCGAAATAAGCGGAAAGCAGCTTTTTATATTCACTTCTGAGTGAATCTGTCGTGAGAGGAATACCGTTTTCAGTCATTTCATGGGTTTTATGCTCAAATTCGGCAAACATTGTCTGGCGGAATATTGTCGCTATAATATCATCAATCTGCTTGCATAAAAGGTATCCCTTCATCCGCTCATTATCAGATTCCCTTAATAAATAGGCGGCAAGCAGCTGTTCGTTAAAGGTTGATGCTACCTCTGCCTCAAATATTGTGTAGTTGTAGTGCTGAAACGGGTTGTTTCTGGCGCTGTACCAGGAGTGCATTGAGTGCCCTCCCTCGTGGGCAAGGGTAAATACATCGCGCAGCACATCTTCCTTATAGTTCATAAGGATGTAGGGATCTCCTTTAAATGATCCGGCAGAGAACGCTCCTGACCTTTTCCCCTTGTTCTCGTATCTGTCTACCCACCCGTTTAAAAGGCCGTCTTTAAGTGTGGATGTGTATTCTTCCCCGAGTATCGCAAGGGAGGCAATTACTTTTTCAACTGCTTCCTCGTATGTATGTTTTACCTTTATTTCGCTTATAAGAGGGACATATACATCATAGAGGTGAAGTTTATCAAGTTTGAGTGCGTTTTTTCTGAAAGTGTAATAGTTGTGGAGTTTATCAAGATTCTCCCTGACAGAGCTGACCAGGCTGTCATAAACCGTTTCAGGCACCTTGTCGGGAAAAAGGGCAGCGCTTCGGCAGGATTTATAATTCCTCACCCTTGATCCGTATACATCAAGGTGAACGCTTCCGGCATATAACGATGCAAGTGTGTTTTTGTGGCTGTCGTACACGCTGTAAAACTTTTCATACGCTTTTTTTCTTACATCCCTGTCAGGATCAATCAAGAAAGTGGAGAATGTGGATTGTGAAAGCGGTTTATCCCCTTCCTTTGTTTCGACATAGCCGAATTCCATATCTACGTCTGTTAGCGCAGAGAATGATTTTTTGGCAGTCTGGTTTGCCTCGGTCTGAAGCGCAAGAAGTTTTTCTTCACTGTCGGATAGAATATGGGGTTTGAATCTGATCAGTTTTTCAAGAAATATTGAAAATGGCTTTATTTTTTCATTTTCCAGAAATAATTTCATTGTGGAATCGGGAATAGATGTGATTTCCGGTGTTATAAAGCTGGTTTCGCTCTGGGCATTGGCGGCTGCTGTCATGAACCGTGAAAATCTTTCCTGGTTTTTGCTGTCGCTTCCGTCTTCGCTGTGCTTAAGCTGGGCATAGTATCCGATTTTTTCCTCCAAGATTCCCAGTCGGTTAAGGTAGGTAAGGCATTTTTCAAGATTTTCAGGCGACAGGGAAAGTGTCCCTTTGAATGAAGGTGCTTCTTTGACAAGGCTGTTAAACTCGTTTAACCCGTTTTTCCATTCTTCATCAGTTTTATAGAGTTTCTCAAGGTTCCACCTATCAGAAGTTTTTACCTCATTTCTCTGTGGTATCTGTTTCTTCAGCATAATTTTAACTCCTTGAGGCTTTTTATAAGTTCTGCCATTGCCCTTCCAGCCCTGCCCCTGTGGGAGACAATATTTTTCTCATCAGCTGTTAGTTCAGCTGCTGTCTTGCCGTTTTCCTTGATGTAAAAGAGGGGATCGTATCCGAACCCCCCTTCTCCGCGCGGCTCATGGAGTATTTCCCCATCTACAGTTTCCTGACAAACGTAGAAACGGTCGCAGTCAAGGACAAGCACCATGGAGCAGATAAAATAAGCCCTTCTGTCAGTAATATTTTCCATTTTTTTTAAAAGATAGGAGTTTCTTTCCTTATCACCGAGTTTGTTAGTTCCGTCAGATCCATAACGGGCAGAATATATCCCTGGTTCTCCCCCAAGCGCAGGGACGCAGAGGCCGGAATCTTCTCCTATTACAGGTGTTTTTGTCTGGTTAAATAAATCTTTGGCTTTGCCAAGTGCATTGTCGAGAAATGTCAGCCCTGTTTCCTCAAAATCAAAATTTATTCCGATCTCTTGCGGCAGCAGTATTTTGTGTCCCGGCATTACAGGAGACAACTCAATTGCCTTGTTTTTGTTGGATGATGCAAGCAGTATTTTCATATCTGTTTAATATAAAAAAAATATCAAAAATTTTCCAGATATAATTTCAGATAATAAAGACCTGAGTCTACTGATCCTTTTGGTAGTTTCATCACTTCCGCGATATCCTGATGGGTTGGCTCAACTGTGATCATATCAAGTTTTTTTGAAAGACTGTCTATGCTTGATTTTTCTTTTGCTATCTTTAAATATATTTTTTCCTTTTCTTCAGGAGTTAAAGAGGAGTGGGAATTTTCATGCAGCAGGCAAAGTCTGCTGAAGTGCCTGTTTCTCCTGTTTTCAAGAAAAACTTTTTTCTTTTTCTTTTCTGTCCTTTTTTCATTAAGCTGGCTGAATGCATCAATTAGCCAATCTGCGTCGCAGTCAAGTAAAGCTGAGATGCGTGATATTTCATTATCCCCGCCGCATTGCATATTTTTAAGCGCAAGCATTAATAATCTTTTTTTTAATGTATTTTCCCTGTTGATTCTTGAGGGCTCCCGGGTAAGAACGTCATGAAAAAAATCAGCAAAAGGGGATGGCTCCGGTTCGCATACAAAATCATTACCTGAAACCGAGGAGCTTATTATTTTTTCATAGGGCCACAGCTCCTTGTTTTTCAGTATTTTGATAGATACTTCCACTGCTGTCTTTCTTGCCGCGAATGTCTTGATCTGTAGTTTTAAGGTTTTTACAAGATATACTTCAAAAGGGACTTCCCTGATTCTAAATGAATCCACCATTCTTTCAATTTTCGGATAAAAATAACTGAAAAAATCACTGCAGTCATCTTCTTTCCAGTTATAAATCCTCCCCGGGAATTTATAAACAAAAAGGCATATTGCTTCAAATACAGTTTTTCTTGAAATATCTCCTTTTCTGTAGGAAACAAGCATTGAGGTAAGTTCATGCTTTTTCATAATTTTTCTCCATGTTTTTTAAATATATAAATATGCCGTTTCAGGAGTGCATGGAGTGGCCTTACCGCCGGCACTTTAAAAGACATAGAAACATGTATATAATTCCCTTATATGGATAATTATAATACCGGTTTAAAATTGAAACTGATTCAATTACTGATAAAATATTTTAAATATTGAATTTATGGACGAAAAAATGACAAACAGGACTGATATGATTCTTGGATACAGCAGGATGAAAGATAGATCCTTATTTGATAAAGATGAAATTGATTTTATCGAGAAGAATATTGATAATCTGCACAGAATCGGGACAACAGAGTATTACTCAGGTATTGCGGGGAAAGATAAAAATGATCCCCTTAGGATGCAGTTTATCCCTGATAAAAGAGAGATTGATATTGCCGGCTATGAAACATCTGATCCTCTTTGCGAAAAGCAGTTTTCCCCCCGCGGCGGAATAATTCACAGATATCACGACCGCATCCTTTTTCTTGCCTCCGGCCGGTGTCCGCTTTACTGCAGGCACTGTTTCAGACGGTATCTTGGAGAAAGAGGATTCAAGGATGCGGATGAAAGCGATGTAGATAGCCTGATCCGCTATATTACTGAACACAGGCAGATCCGGGAGGTATTAATCTCAGGTGGTGATCCGCTTATGCTTGAAGATGATTTTCTTGAGTATATTTGCCGCAGAATAAGAGCTGCAGGGAAAGGGGTTGTAATACGTATCGGGACTCGTGTCCCGGTTGTTTATCCTTCCCGCGTGGATGATTCTCTTGCCGGAATGCTGTCTAAATACAGGCCTCTTTATATTTTTACACAGTTTAATCATTCAAGAGAGATTACAGACCAAAGCAGCAAAGCGGTAGAGCTTTTTGTCAAATCCGGAATCCCTGTTTTTAACCAGAGTGTTCTGCTGCGCGGTATTAATAATTCTGAAGCTGAGCTTGAATCCCTGTTTTATTCGCTGGTTTCAATTTCTGTAAAGCCGTATTATCTTTTTCAGGGCGATCTTGCTTCCGGTACTTCCCATTTAAGGACTCCTCTTGATGAAGGGCTTAGGCTGATGCAAAGCTTAAGGGAAAAAATGTCTCTCCTTTCGCTGCCCCTGTTTGCTGTTGATCTTCCTGGCGGCGGAGGCAAGGCTGCACTTGAGATGTCTTCAATTGTAAAAAAAGAAAATGGTTTTTATCAGATTAAAAGCAGTAACGGAAGAGCAGCGCAATATCCGGTTGAGGGTTGATTGCTTAGGGCCGGATGCTATCGCGACCGAGGCAGCGTTCTCAATGTGATTGCCTCCTGTGATCCGCGCTGTAATCATGTCCGGTGATATTGATGTGATAGCAATCGCGATCGCAATGTGATCCGGAATCACATTGCCTCCGGGATCAGCCTTTTTTTCTTAACGCAGATACAATTGTCAGCACAGAGAGGGTAATCAGATACGGAAGCGCAAGGATTACTGTAGCAGGCATCCCAATAAAACCCTGTGTCCAGTTGGCAAGGCTTTCGGCAGATGCAAAAAGAATGCAGCTTAAAAAAACCCACTGCGGTTTTCTATATCCAAGATAGATTGCTACAAGGGCGATCCATCCCCTTCCTGATGATATATTTGGCACAAACGCCCCTATCCTTGCGGCAAGGGATGCTCCGGCGATTCCGCAGAGAATACCTGAGATTAGAAGCGCGGTATAGCGGTAGAAATCGGGATTGATTCCCCTGTAATAAAGGACAACTTCGGAAAGCCCCGCGACACGGCACCTCATTCCGTAAGGGGTATAATTGATAACATACCATGAAAGGGGCAGAATAAGGATCGCAAACAGCATAAAAAAGGATGAGCTCCCCTGGATTGCGGTTTCTGCCCTGATAACTCCCCCCCCTTTTACCAGTATTGTGGAGAATACTGTAACAAGCCCGTAGGCAAGCAGGTTCGCGGCAAGCCCTGATATAAATATATTTGCTTTAAAGCGGAAAGCAAAAAACGCTGTTATAAGGGCGAGGAGAGAAGAGGCAGCAATTGCTGCGAGAATACCAAGGAGAATGCTTCCTGTCATGTTGGAGACAACTATTGCCCAGAAAGCGCCGACAAGTATCTGCCCTTCAAGTGCGATGTTCAATGATCCGCACAGCTCTGTGAAAAGTCCGCCGATAGAGGCAAGAATATATGGGGTAGCTGTTTTAAAAATATCTTCTATCACCAGGGCCCTCTTTGGTAAAAAATTTGGCTGTAATAAAGAAAAAAACAAATGCCTGAAGAATAGGACTAAGCTCGAAAGGAAAGCCGGAATAAAGGACAATGCCGGAAAGCCCGCTTTCCATATAAGATATAAATAACGCGGAAGGGATAATAAGAAGGGGATGGTTTCTTCCGATCAGCGATACTGCGATAGCGCTCCAGCCAATGCCGCCGGTGCAGTTATATGCGCACATGTAGTATGTTCCAAGTGCCGCGATACTGCCTGTAAGCCCGTTTAAAAACCCGCTTACAAGAAAAGGGAGTGTAACAAAGTACTCTGTTCTTACACCGCTGTAGATCGCGAACAGCCTGCTTTTACCGCTTGTCCTTAACTTCAGTCCGCTTGCTGTCCGGTAAAGATAGATAAAGTAAAGGGCAGCAAGGATAATAGCTGCAAGAAAGCTGATGTTGAATTTTGACGGCGGAAGAAGCTGTTTCAGCCGCAGGGCAAGTGGTATTTCCCTTGTTGTTATGAGATAGCTTGCCGGATCTCTCATCGGGCCGGTTATAAGGTAATTTACTATATGGATAGCTGCCGCGGAGAGGAGAAAAGATGTTATAAGATCATTGGTATTCCATTTCATCTTGAGATACCCTGAAACAGTTCCCATCGCTGCTCCGACAAGTGATCCGGCAGCTATTGCCACTGCCATAGCTAAAAAAGGGTTTATTGAGGAGAGAGAGATAGAGACTGCGGTTGCTGTAAATACACCTGAATATATCTGTCCTTCTCCTCCAAGGTTAAACATTCCTGCCTTGAAAACAAGTGATATGCCGGAAGCTGAAATTATCAGAAGACTTGCGTAATTAAGCATGTTTCCAAAATAGAAGTTAGTTGAAAACGGAGATGTTAAAAAAACATATAGTGTATTTCCA
>JAVEZE010000101.1:0-10281 GCA_034003145.1 Spirochaetia bacterium | reverse complement strand
GCTGAATCATAAAGTGATGCTTCAAAGCAGGCAAGGCCGCAGTCAAGTGCAAGTTTTCCGCTGATATTGTCTGCGGCGGTATCGATGTCTGTGGTGCTGTCAGCAGAGGCAGGAGCATCAGCATTTTCTATAGCGGTATCAAACCACTTTAAAGCCACATCTTTTTCTCCTTTTTTCAAAAGGGTAAAGCCGATGTTATAGCATATAAGCGGATCATCAGGCGATAATTCAAGCGCCTGTCTGAAGTATTTTTCAGCCTTTTCAAAATCACCGGCAGAGGAAGCCTCTGCGCCAAGATTGTTTAAATTTGCTTTATCCATTTATCTTCTCCTCATTACTCTTCATTGCCTGTCAGGTTCCATCACCTTTCATAATGCCGCTCACTTCCTTCTCCGGATAAAGATAATAACATATAAATGAAACGGCAAAGAAAAGGGCTGCAAAAACGGCAGTCCTGTAAATCCCTGATATTTCAGGCCTTTCAGGTACAGTTGTGAGCATGCTTACCAAAGAATGGCCGGCGCCTGAGACAAGAATAACAGGAAGGACTGCAATTGATACCATAAACGCCATTTTAAGGAAAAAACCCTGTATCCCGAAAAATACACCCTCTATCTGTTTTCCTGTAGCCTCAGATACTGATGCGCTTATCTCGCTCAGCATGGCGGGGGGGAAGATAAACGCGGCTCCCGCGACCGGAATCCCGCAAAGGGCAAATATGATAAACCCTGATTCAGCTGGAAGCAGTTTCCCTACCTGAAAAAGGAGGAGTGAAAAGATAAAAAGCATAAAAAGAAATAAAAGCATGAGCTTCCTGTATCCGGTTCTGGAAGCAGCCCTGTTTATGGGAACAAAGCACAGGGCAGAGACTCCGAAAAGGAGGGCAGATGCGGTTGTAATAGATGCAGGGCTTTTTCCCATAATATCTGTTACAAAATAATTAAGCGAGGCTCTCAGTATGTTAAAACCTATGAAGAAAAACAAAAGTCCTCCAAGATAATAGATAAAAGCCCTGTCCTTGAAAACTGTTTCAAGAGAAGATCTAAAATCAGATTCTGAAGTCCTTCCGCCTGAATATTTTCTTTCATTTACAGTAAAAGATGTTATAAAAAGCCCTGCTACAGCAAATAACGACAAGATTATGACCATAAGACGCAAGCCCTTCTCGTCATCGCCTTTGCCGAGTGTTGAGATCAGAATGCCGGGAAGGATCATGGCTATCGCAGTATAGAAGAGGCGGAAGACTGCCTGCCAGGTTGAAAGGTTGAGCCGGTCTTCCCTTCCTGATGAAAGCTCCGGGATCAGGGCGTTATACGGGGCGCCGACTATTGTATAGAAGATAAAAAAAAGGCTTCCGGCAGAGGCAAGATAATAAAAAGAGATAGCGCCCCCTGCTTTGGGAGGATAAAAAAAGGCTATTGTGCAGATTGCAAGAGGGATTGTCCCTGCGAAAACAAACGGGATTCTCCTCCCCCACTTTGTGGAAACCCTGTCTGACCAGTGGCCGACAAGGGGGTCTGAGACCATGTCCACAATGCGCGAGATAACAAGTGCAAGCGCGATAAGGGCAGGGGACAGAAACGGCCGGAAACTGAACCGCTGCGGCGGCAGATAATAGGTAAGGACCCACTGGGCAAATATCTGGTCAAAAACAGCATAGCTTACACCTACACCGTAGAGAACCTGAAGCGAAAGAGGCAGTTTTTTCATAAAAATGATAATACATTTAAAGGATAATTTCCGCAATGCCGAAATGCGGCAGAGTAAAGGAGTCGAGTGTTTCCCGGTTAAAGGAAAGTGGACTTGTCAGTTTACCATGGCAAAAAAAACCCGGCCTTCTGCATTTTACAGTAAACCGGGTCTGGCTAAAACTGCCGGATCAAAAATCAGCTGAAAAATTTGTCAATATATCCCTGGACAAATACAAAAATCATGATCGCGGGAATAACATACTTGACATATGGTTTTATCCACTGAGGGAATTTCATCCCTTTTCCGGTATTTGCCTCTTCAATAAAATTGTCCCAGCCCCATCCAGCCTTGTAGCAGCAGAAAAAAACAAAAATCATCGATCCGATCGGGAGGAGGTTGTTGCTTACGATAAAGTCTTCAAGGTCAAGAACTATTGTTCCTTCACCTAAAGGAGCGAATGAACTCCACACATTAAAACCAAGCGCGCACGGGATTGAAAGGAGAGCCACAACTATACCGTTTATGACAGCGCCTTTTTTTCTTGACCAGCCCCATTCATCAATGGTAAAAGCCATGATATTTTCAAATACCGCAACTACTGTAGACATGGCGGCAAAACTCATGAAAAGGAAGAAGAGTGAACCCCACAGTCTTCCGGCAGCCATTGTGTTGAAAATATTAGGCAGTGTTACAAATACAAGGCCAGGTCCTGCGCCAGGATCCTGATTAAAGGCAAAACATGCGGGGAAAATAATCATACCGGCAAGAAGCGCTACAGCTGTATCAAGAAGCATGATATTGACTGATTCTCCGGTAAGAGAATTTTCCTTGCCGATATAGCTTCCAAAAATCAGCATACTTCCGATACCAAGGCTTAATGTAAAGAAAGCCTGCCCCATTGCGGCATATACTGCTTCCCACAGCCCTGATTCAGCAAGTTTTCCGAAATCCGGCATAAGGTAAAAAGCAAGCCCTTTTCCAGCGCCTGGAAGAGTTACCGACCTGAAGACAAGGATAATCAGGATAACAAAGAGCCCTCCCATCATCAGTTTGGTTATCTTCTCCACCCCTTTCTGAAGGCCAATGGAGCAGACAATAAAACCGAGTACTACAGCAAGCAGCATCCAGAAAACAAGAGATCCAGGCTGGCTTAAGAATCCTCCAAAATAACCGCCAATCTGATCCGGCGTCAAACCTGCAAGATCCCCCTTAACCATGAAGAAAAAGTAGGCAAGCATCCAACCGGCAATTGTTGTGTAGAACATCATAAGAACAAGATTTCCGATAATCGCAAAATATCCGTACAGATGCCATTTGGTTCCCTTGGGCTCAAGTGCTCTTAATGCTCCGGCGATATTTTTCTGCGCTGCCCGGCCGACAGCAAATTCCATTACCATAATGGGAAGACCCAGAATTACAAGAAATACCAGATAAATTACAACAAAGGCAGCTCCGCCGTATTTACCTGTAATGTATGGAAATCTCCATACATTGCCGAGCCCTATTGCGCAGCCGGCAGATAGAAGAATAAAACCCAGCCTGCTGGCAAGATGCTCTCTTTGAACTTCATTACTCAATTGACACCTCCTGAAAAAATTTTTAACATATAATTTTAATCCAGTAAGATTCGGCTGTCAACAATTTTTACCTTATCATATTCGGAGTTAAATATTTTTTAATAAATAATATATTAGTTATTCAGATAAATGGAAGTCTCTGATTTTATGGTGGATAACACAAAAAGAGTACTGATCTTCCCGACATGCGGAATAACAGCCAGTTTTTCAAGAGCGACAACTTCATAATTCTTTATGCTGTCGGTAGCAACTTTGAGCAGATAATCCTTGTCTCCCGAGATATGATAACATTCAAGCACTTCGGGAATTTTTATTATATCATGGTTGAACTGTTTGATTGTTTCAGCAGAATGATCATTCAATGATATTTCCACAAAAGCAATAATCCCCTTGCCTATTTTCTCAGAATCAACCAAGGCAACATATTTTTTAATTATGCCGGTCCGCTCAAGTTTCTTTACCCGCTCAAGAGTGCTTGCAGGTGCAAGACCGATCCTCTTCGCAAGTTCGGCATTTGTGATTGCCCCATCTTCCTGGAGAATATTCAATATCTGCTTATTTGTTTCATCAATCTTGCTCATAATCCATATTTTATACGTGAAAGAACAAATAAGCCAACAAAATATTTGTTATCCAGCATAACAGTTTTTCTCCAGTTTATTGCTTTAAAATCAAAACACAATCCAGGGCAGTCCAGACTCCTTGTGAAAAAACAAGAGGATTGATATCAATCTGATTTAACCTGCCGTCAAAAGCATAAATAAGATTGCTTACTTTGGATACAATCCCTGCTAGAGAATAAAGGTCAAGAGTACTTCCCCTGTACCCTTCAAGCACCGGCGAAATCCTGAGCTCGCGGAGCATTCTTACCGCCTCATCTTCGGTGCACGGGCAAAGACGGAAAGCAGCATCTTCATAAAGTTCTGTGAGTATTCCTCCTGCGCCTGCCATTATTGCGGGGCCGAAAACAGGATCCATCAATCCTCCCAGGATGAACTCTGATCCTGTGATTCCGCACATAGCCTCAGCAAGCAGGGGAGAGGAGGGAAAGCGTTCTTGCAGTTCGTTTTTAACAGCAGGAAACCTCTCTTTTGTTACGTTTAAAATAACCCCCCCATGTTCTGTTTTATGGAGAATTGCAGGATCGCAGACTTTTAGCACAAGGGGAAATGAAAATTCATCAGCCAGGCAAGGCTCATCAGGCATGATACGCCTTCCTGAAGGAACAGCAACACCAGCTTTTTTGAGCAGATTCTTGGATTCCCATTCATCAGGAAAGCCTTCTTTGCGGATATTTTTAAGCCAGCTGGAAACCATATCTTTCATACCTTGCCTCCAATATTTTCCAGAAGAGCTTTACGCTCTACCAAAAATCTTGCAGCCCTTACAACACGTGAAATTGTGGGATATCCGGGAATTCCTTCATTATAAAAACGCTTTAAATAGCTGTCTGTAAAAGGGCCGTATTCACTGAAAAGAAGAACAGGTTTATCCGAAGTCTGGGCAGCTTCTGAAATATGGGTCACCAAATCACTTGACATACCGACAGGAGAGAAAAAAGCTATACAGATAACCATATCTACACCTTCGTCTTCAAGCAGTATTTTTAAATTTTTCGCATAAGTCTCGCTGTCTGCGGCTGCTGTGATATCAACAGGGTTTTTCGAAGATGCAAATCCGATATTTACTTCTTTAAGCTTTTTTGAAGTTTCCTCAGAAAGAACTGCCATAGCAAGGTTTCCCTTCTGATGTTTTTCCTCTATATAATCGGCGCACATTACACCGTAGCCGCCGGCAGCAGTGAGAATGGCGATCCTGTTGCTGTTGGGAAGGGCTGTCATGGAAAGAACTTTACTTGCATCGCAAAGCTCTTCATCATCAAGTACTCTTAATATCCCGTACTGCCGGAAAGCCCCGTCTATAACACGGTCTGAGCCAGCGAGTTTTCCGGTATGCGAACTTACCGCAGACTGCCCCGCGGCGGTGCGGCCCGCCTTTAAGACAACAACAGGTTTCTCAAGGCTTATTTCTTTGGCAGTCTCAAGAAATCTTCTGCCGTTTTCAATGCTTTCGACATACACCGCGATAGCTTTGGTCTTTCTGTCTTTGCCGAAATATTTTAAAAAATCAAGTTCAGTAAGATCTGTTTTATTACCGAGTCCGACAAAAACCCTCATGCCGAAACCGATGTTGGAGGCATAACCGAGCGCCTCAGATCCAACAGAGCCGCTTTGCGTCAATATAGCAACCCCGCCGCCGGCTGCCAGGGAGCGGTCTCCATGTTCCACAAAAATTGTATTGAGTCCGGTTTCGGGAAGAAAAACTCCAAGAGTATTGGGGCCAAGTATCCTTGTTCCGTATTTTTCCGGTATTTCCCCAAGCCTTTTTTCAAGAGCCTTACCCTCTTTCCCTGCCTCTCCAAAACCGCTTGCAACAACAATAAGTATCTTTGTCCCTTTCGCTGCGCAGGATTCGGCAGCTTCTACCGCCCCCGCCGCCCCTATTGTAATAACTGCCATGTCAAGGTCATCCGGAAGATCGTTTATGTCATTGACAACTGGTATGCCGTAGAGAATTGTTTCTTTGGGATGGACAGGATAAATCCGTATCCGCGTAGTCATGAGCCGTTTGAAGATTATATTTCCCACCTTATCAGGTTTGGAAGTAGCTCCAATTACAGCGATAGTCCGGGGATAGAAAAGCGGTTCCAGAGAGGCGGTATTTTTCATTTCATCCCTCCGTTTTCCTTTCCAAGCCGGAAAGCTTCAAGATTTACCGCAACAACATCCTCCCCCTTTGAGGTGAATTTTTCTTTTATTGCGGTTTCAACTGCCTCCGGTTTAAACGGCAGATATGGGGAGAGGGCGCCGACAAGCACCATGTTTACAGCTCTCTGCGATCCTGCTTCCTTTGCCAGGGCTTTGGTTTCTATCAGTCGGGAAGAAGAGAGTCCTTTAATCATCCTGTAAAGCTTTTCAGGATCAGGATAGTCAGAAATATTTTCAACAGGTTCAGAAGCAGTTATCAGAACGCCGTCCGGCTTAAGAAAATTCACATAACGGAGAGATTCAAGCGGTTCCATACTCAGCACTACATCTGCCCCGCCGCGGGGAATTAAGTCGCTTTCAATAACGTCTGTTGATATTCGCAGATGAGCAAGAACAGCTCCTCCCCGTTGGGCCATTCCATGAACTTCTGATTGCCTGACTTTAAAGCCTTCTTTCATCGCAGCCATGGAAACAATTGCACCGACAGACAATACCCCCTGCCCCCCTACGCCTGATAAAATAATATCTATTTTTTCTGACATAACATGCTCCTTTACCCTGCAAAATAATGACAGCAATCCATGACCAAATCAATGCGGGATATTTTACTGTTTTTTCTCTTCCAAAATATTATTCAGTTACTGTGATTGCTGTCACCGGGCAGTCATCACATGCCTGCTGACATGTTTCTTCAGCATCTTTCGGAACAACATCCACAATCACAACTGCTTTATCATCTTCCATCTTAAAGACTTCGGGACATGTATCTGCGCAAAGATTACAGCCGATACAAAGATCCTGATCAACACTTGCTTTCATCTTATTACCTCTTTTATATTAATTTTTTACCGAAATCAATGCATTCCCGCAATGCAGCGTCATCAGGGTTCCACAGGCATTTAATACCCTGATTAACAAGCTGAAATCCTGATTTTTCAAGCAGCCCGTTGATTTTAGCGACAGATTCACCGCTCCAGCCATAGCATCCGAACGAAGCTGCTTTTTTATTTTTAAAGCCCAGCCCTTCAATTTCCTCAAGAATTCCTGCGGTCGCGCTTGTGATTCCTTTTCCAATAGTAGGTGACCCTACAAGGATTAATTTTGATTTGAAAACTTCTGTAATAATATCGTTCTTGTCAGTTTTCGCGATATTGTAAAGCTTGATATTGACCTTGCTGTCAGCCTGTTTAATTCCAAGCGCGATATTTTCCGCCATTGTTTTTGTCCCTTCCCACATGGAATCATACATAATCGTTATCTGATCTTCCTGATAATTTTTTGACCACTGCATATATTTTTCAACTATCTGCAGCGGGTTATCACGCCAGATTACACCATGGGCAGTCGCGATAATATCAATGGGAAGATTCATGGCCAGAACTTCATTTATCTTTTTCTCAACAAACATACTGAAAGGAGTCAGGATATTTGCGTAATATTTAATGCATTCTGTGTAAAGTTCACCCTGATCAACAAGATCATTAAACATGTATTCACTGGCATAATGCTGGCCGAACGCATCCATACTGAAGAGGATATTATCCTTTGTTAAATAAGTTGCCATACTGTCAGGCCAATGGAGCATTTTCATCTCCACAAACGCGAGTGTTTTCCCATTTCCAATATCAAGGGTATCTCCTGTTTTGACAGGGTGAAAATTCCACTCCTTGTGATAGTGCCCTTTGAGGGATTTCACGCAATTGGCAGTACAGTATATCGGAGTGTCGGGAATCAGGCTCATCAACTCAGGAAGTGCTCCGCTGTGATCGCTTTCCGCGTGATTTGCTATGATATAATCAATTTTAGTTAAATCTATTTCCTTTTTAAGGTTCTCAACAAATTCTTTCGCGAATGGTTTCCAGACTGTATCGACAAGAACGGTTTTCCCTTCTCTTATCAAATAGGAGTTATAAGTTGAGCCCTTGTAGGTTGAATATTCATTTCCATGGAATTTCTGAAGTTCCCAGTCAATTTTACCGACCCAGTCAACATTATTTTTCACTTTGATGTTCATTTTAATTTCTCCTTACATTTTTTATTGTGATTTTTTATTTTTCTGGCGCAGAGTCTGCACACATTCCCTGAGAGGAATGATAACAGATAATCCGTTATGCGCAATCTCTTCCATCAATATCCCTACATTTTTTTCATGATTTTTGGGCAGGGGGATTATTTCACGCAGATGCTCAGGGCTTACTCCGCAGCCAAGGACAACCTGTTTAATCCGGGCAGATGAAAGTATTGTATCCTGCCCCCCTGTCATGGCTGTCGTGGAGTTATCCAGAATCATGATTGTCATTGGAGTATCTGTTGAGACCGCGTCTATCAGCGCGGTAATTCCTGAATGGAGAAAGGTACTGTCACCGATTGTGGCAACTACATTTTTAAGTCCTGATTCGGCAGCCCCCCTTGCCATACCGATGCTTGCCCCCATGCAAAGGAGGGTTTCAATCGCGTTATAGGGGGGGTATGCACCAAGAGCGTAACAGCCTATATCGCTTGTTACTGTTCCTCCCCCCAGTTTTTCAACTGCCTCATTAAGCGCTGTAAAACTGTCCTTGTGGGGGCATCCCGCGCATAACTGGGGAGGCCTGCCCGGAAGCGGCCCCGGCACAGGGCTCTGGGCAGGAAGCGGAGGAAGCCCAAGTGATTTTCTTACGTTATCCGGATCAAGCTCGCCTGCGGGGACGACAGTACTGTCCATCTTGCCGTTTATTATTTTATCATGAGGCAGTATTCCCCTGACAAACCTCTCAACAAAGGGATAACCCTCTTCTATTATGATAATCTTATCCACGCATCCGCAAAGTTTGCGTATTTTTTCCACAGGGGCAGGGTATAGACCTATATGAAGATGAGAAGGGGGAGGATCAAGATCAGAGAGGTTTTCCCTGTAGTAGTTGCCTCCAAGGCCGGTTGTTATAACCGCGATATCCCGCCGCCCGGAGTTAATATCAAGTTTATTGAAACTGCTTTTTTCAGAATATTCCTCGAAATCCTTTTGCAGTTTGATATGATTTTCCCAGCTTTTCCTGGATAAGGCAGGTAAAGCCATCCAGTCCTTTCTCTCAGGAGCTTTGCCGAAATTGGTTTTTGAAGCTGTCTCCCCCCGGATAATTACAGCTCTTGAGTGTGACAGGCGCGTAACAAGCTTGATCATAACAGGAATATGGAAAAACTCAGAGACGCGGTAGGCTTCAACTGTCATATTATATGCTTCCTGATGGTTTCCCGGTTCAAAACAGATAATCCGCGCAAAATCAGCGTAAAACCTTGAATCCTGTTCATTCTGGGAAGAATGCATTCCCGGATCATCAGCAACCGCGACAACAAGGCCGCCGTTTATTTTCATCAGTGCGGAGTTCATAAACGCGTCTGATGCGACATTAAGTCCTACATGCTTCATAGTAACAAGAGATCTGCGGCCGGCATAGGAAACCCCTACAGCACCTTCAAACGCTGTTTTTTCATTTGTGCACCATCTGGCAATAAGTTCAGGATCTTTTTTTTCATGATAATTGATTAAATATTCGAGAATTTCTGTTGAAGGTGTGCCGGGATATCCGTAAGCAACTGATAATCCGGCATCTACTGCCCCCAGAGCAAGGGCCTCATCTCCCAGAACCAATACTTCCTGCATGGCAAACTCCTGACATATCGAATAGTTTAAAGCAAGCAGACTGAAATAAGTAATTTTACCCCCGCTTTATTCGTCTGTCAAGTTTTTTTACCTTATATTATTCGGTTTTAACAAGTGTTTGCAATATATTTTATAAATTGAAATTAATAATTCCAGAACAGCGGGTATGGAATTATTCAGTTTTATTCTACAAGGGCAACCAGCTGCAGGGCACATTTTTTTCATCCTTCATTATTTCCATCAAAACCTCGGGCTGCCAGATCAATAAAGTATTAAAAATAATATCCCGCGAATAAGCCTGATGAAAATCTATCTAAATTACTATTTACCCAGACCATCGGACCTAAATAAAACCTCCTGTAGGCCATGTTGTAAAACGCTCCAAACATTACAAAATCTGATGACGGAATTGCAAAAAAGGAAAAGCTGTTAATAAAAAGATCAGGATCACCTGTCCATGCCATAGAGATAAAAGCGCCGAAGTCGCCTCCGAAGCTTATCCCCGGCGTTATTCCTGCGTAAAAAGTGTCTGTAAACCTGTAAAGCACTCCAAAAGAGTAAGAATATCAGTTTGGCCTTCTCCGTCTACATCCTGATTCAGCAT
>JAVEZE010000100.1:0-10327 GCA_034003145.1 Spirochaetia bacterium | reverse complement strand
TTCGCGGGCAAGCCGGCCTTCACTGATGAGGAATGGAAAAAACTTACCAATGGGCTAAATGAACTTGGTAAAATAGCAAAGGAAAAAGGATTCAAGCTCTGCTATCACCATCATATGGGAACAGGGGTGCAGAGTCTTGCAGAGACAGACAGGCTGATGGAAAATACAGACCCCTCTTATGTTTATCTTCTTTTTGATTCAGGCCATTTTTTCTTTTCAGGTGAAAATCCGGTCGAAGCTCTTAAAAAACATATCAAGCGGGTTGGACATGTCCATCTTAAAGATGTAAGGCCTAATGTGCTGAAAAAAGTTAAATCACAAAAAATGAGTTTTCTTGATGCTGTCAGGGCAGGCGCGTTTACAGTTCCCGGCGATGGATGTATAGATTTTCCTGCAATTTTTAAAGTACTTGAAGAGGGAAAATACAAGGGCTGGATGGTAGTTGAGGCGGAACAGGATCCCGCGAAGGCAAACCCGTTTGAATACGCGCTCAAGGCAAGGAAATACATTAAAGAAAATGCAGGAATATAAAAAAGGAGGCAATTGTGGCAGATAAAATAAAAGTTGGAATAATCGGCGCGGGAAGGATAGGAAAAGTTCATGCCGAAAGCATCGCCTATCATATTCCGGAGGCGGAACTGGTTACAGTATCTGATCCTTTTCTAAACGCTGATATCGAGAAATTCATGAAAAATCTTGGTGTAAAAAAAGTTACCAAAGATTATAAAGAGATAATAAATGACAAGGATATCGATGCTGTTCTTGTTTGTTCCCCTACAAACACACACTCACAGTATAGCATAGAAGCAGCTAACGCTGGTAAGCATATCTTTTGCGAAAAACCGATTGATATGGAAATTGATAAAATAAAGGAAACTGTAAAAGCAGTTGAAAAAGCAGGAGTCAAATTCCAGGTTGGATTTAACAGAAGATTTGACCACAACTTTTCGAAAGTAAAGAGTCTTGTGAAAGAAGGCAAGATAGGCGATATCCATGTTGTAAGGATAACATCAAGGGACCCTGCCGCACCTCCTGCAGAATATATAAAAGGCTCGGGCGGCTTGTTTCTGGATATGACTATCCATGATTTTGATATGGCAAGGTATCTTTCCGGAAGCGAGGTGGAAGAAGTTTTCGCATACGGTGCAGTTTTGGTAGATCCTGCTATCGGCAAGGCAGGTGATATTGACACAGCTGTGATAACCCTTAAATTCGCAAATGGGGCCCTGGGGATAATAGAAAACTCTAGACAGGCAGTTTACGGTTATGACCAGAGGGTAGAGGTATTCGGCAGCAAGGGAGCTGTAGAAGTATCCAATGATACACCCTCATCTGCTGTCTTAAGCACCAAAGAAGGGGTGTCAGGCGAGAAGCCACTTTACTTCTTCCTTGAGCGATATATGGAATCTTTTACAGAGGAAAAAAGACAGTTTTTTGCAGCAATCAGGAATAAAACAGCAGTCCCTGTCAGCGTAACAGACGGGCTTAAGCCTGTTATTATTGCCAAGGCAGCGCTTAAATCTGTAAAAGAAGGAAGAGCTGTTAAAATATCAGAAATAGATAAATAAAAAGATAGAGAGGATAATAATGGAAGCAAAAGAAATGGTTGCAGCCTTGATCGAAAGAGCAAGAGCAGCGCAGAAAATAGCAGAAGGATACAGCCAGGAAAAGGTTGATGAACTTGTAAAGGCAGTCTCCTGGGCAATAGTAAAGAAAGAAAATTCAGAAAAGATTGCCAATCTTGCAGTTGATGAATCACGACTTGGCAATTATGAGGGCAAGTACGGAAAACTTCAGAAGAAAATAAGGGGTGTTGTCCGTGATCTTGACGGGGTAAAATCTGTAGGAATTATTGAGAGAGATGAGGCAAAGGGGCTGATCAAGATTGCAAAACCTGTTGGAGTGATCGGGGCGCTTGTCCCATGCACAAACCCTGAGGCAACCCCTGTAATTAAAGCGATAAGCGCAATCAAGGGGAGAAACGCCATAATTTTTGCGCCTCACCCAAGGACAAAGAAAACAAATACTTTAATAGTTAACATAATGAGGGACGCCCTTAAACGGCACGGAGCGCCTGAAGATCTTGTAATTGGAATAGAAGAGCCTACAGTCCAGTCAAGCGGAGAGCTTATGGCCCAGTGCGACCTTGTTGTAGCGACAGGGGGAGCCGGGATGGTAAAGGCAGCCTATTCATCAGGAACTCCTGCTTACGGAGTAGGGGCGGGAAACGTAGTAGTCGTGGTTGATGATACAGCAGACATAAAAGACAGTGCCAAGAAAATAATGCTGAGCAAGACATTTGATTATGCCACCAGCTGCAGCGCTGATAACAACATTGTTTTAATCGATGCAGTTTATTCAAAAATGGTTGATGCCTTAAAAGCAGAGGGCGGCTATATGTGTACATCAGAGGAAAAGGCAAAACTGCAGAAGGTAGTATTTCCCGATAACCACCTCGGGCGTGATCATGTCGGGCAGAGCGCCCAGAAGATAGCATCACTTGCAGGTTTCAAGATTCCCGAAGGGACAAAGTTTATAATGGTAGAAGAAGACGGAGTAGGAGCTTCTCATCCTTTCAGCGGAGAGAAAATGAGCGTGATTGCCGCAGTCCACAAGGTGCGTGATTTCAAAGCCGCGGTAGAGAAGGTAAATGCGATAACCTCCTATCAGGGGCCGGGACACTCATGCGGTCTTTATTCAAATGATATGGGGCGGATTGAAGAGTTCGGGATTAAGACAAAGACAAGCCGCGTAATGATAAGGCAGCCTCAGGTTTTCGGGAACAGCGGTAACTGGGACAACGGATTACCCTTTACCCTGACACTGGGGTGCGGAACATGGGGCGGCAACATCTCGAATGAGAACATCACCTGGAAGCATTTTATCAACACAACATGGCTTTCCATGCCTATCCCAGAAGTAATCCCCAATGATGAGGATCTTTTCGGCGATATCATGAAGGAATAGTCTTTTCCCAAAAAATTATAAGGCTGGCGGGAATGAAATATCTTCTGCCAGCTTTTTTACATTAAACCAATAATTCTTTCTCAACCTCTTCTTGAACTGCTTTTTGAATGAATTGATTAAGAGAAATACCTTGTATAGCAGCTAATCTTCTTTTGTTTTTCAGGTTAGAATTTATTTTCGACATATGCTAATATCTGTCAATGAAATACATATTAATTCTTGCTGCGTTTATCGCTGGTACTTCCATGCCGCTTCAGAGTGCTGTCAATTCCAGGTTAAGCCAGTATCTTAACGGGCCGCTTTATGCCGGCTTTATCTCTTTTGCCGGAGGCCTTGTCATTCTTGCTTTGTTTATTGCAGCATCAGGTTCGGGACTGCCTCCCTTAAGCAGTTTTTCAGGTATAAAGTGGTATTATTATACAGGCGGAATTTACGGCGTGATGGTTATCACATCCATAATTTTCGCAGCACCTGTTATCGGCATAGGAAGCACACTTGTGATGATAGTAACGGGGCAGCTTTTAATGTCTGTAGTTTTTGATTATTTCGGTTTTTTCGGTATGCCGGTGATTGCATTGAGCCCCGCGAGGATTGCAGGGGTAGTCCTTATTATCGCAGGTGTTGCCCTTGTCCAGACAAGGTGATTCCATAAAGACAGGATTAATATTCGCGCTTCTTTTCCCAATTCTGTTCTTGATCGGGTTTTCCATGCCTTTTTCAGTTTACGCGGACGGGGAAGTTGTTATCGATTATTACGGTGAAATAGGGTGCAGCCACTGCGACACCTTTATTGAAAAAACAATCCCCCGCCTCGAAGAGGAACATGGAGTTTCCATCAGCGTGAATTCCTTTGATATCCTTGACCCTGCAGTTTATGAGAAATGCGAAACCCGGTTGGCAGATAATGGTTATGAATTCCGCTATTTCCCTGTAGTCATAGTCGGAAACAATATATATCAGGGGGAGAGTGAGATAAAAAAATATCTCGGCAGAGAGCTTGAATATTTCAGGAAAAACAGCGTTTATCTGCCCCGCATAGCACCTGAGGCTGTACCGGATCGTCCTAAAAAGATCTCACTTTCCGCTTCAGGGGATTATAAATCAGCTGCTGTAGTTTATAGCGCAGGACTTATAGACGGGATAAACCCCTGCGCCTTCACTGTTCTTCTTTTTTTCTTTTCATACCTTACTTTAAGAAAAAAATTATATGCTGATTTTATCAAATCAGGTGTTGTATTTATTCTCGCTGTTTTTTTAACCTATATTCTTATCGGGTTCGGATTTTATACCCTACTCTCTGAAGCTATGGATATCAGCATGGTAAGGTTTGCCATAAAAATTGCAGTTACGGTAATGACGCTTTTTTTCGCAGGTGCGAGTTTTTATGATTATCTGCTTTTTAAAAAAGCCGGAAGGGATGCCGGGGCTGCAAGTACGGCTAGTACATCAAGCAGTGCAAGTACGGCAAGTAAGGCAAACGCAGAGAGCCTGCTTAAACTTCCTGATTTTCTTGCGCGCAGGATTCATGAGGCAGTAAGGGGGAGGGTCAAAAAAAACAGTGCCCTTTGGGGAGTTTTTGCTGCCGGGGTTATTGTTTCTGTAATGGAGCTTGCATGTACCGGGCAGATATATCTTCCCTCAATTATATATATGCTGCAGAAAGGGGACACGGGATACGGGTTTATCCTGCTGCTTATTTACAATACAGGATTTGTTCTGCCGGTGATTGCTGTCTTTATAATCCTTGCTGCCGGTTACAGGGCAGAGAGAATAAATTCATTTTTTCAGAGTAATATCCATATATCAAAAGCGCTTTTATCCATGATTTTTATGCTTTTGGCAGGAGCAGTCTGGTTTTTGTGATTTTTTAACTTTTTAAACCGCAAATTACCTGTATTAATAACTTTTAAACGCAAAAAGAGGGGCAAATTGTCAATATAATGCATAAAATGCACTCTAATATTGCTAAATAACACATAAATCATTAAAAAAACAGAATTATATTGAAAATTCACCAAATTCTTTGAATTTTTAACCATAAATAGCATATTTTTTCTATATACGGCTTGCATTTATTGCAATTGACAGGTTTTTTTATTACAACTATAAGTATTATATCCAAATCAATTTTGGTAAAAGGAGAAATCTATGAAAAAATTACTTTTGATAGGATTGACTGTCTTTATTGTATTTGCTGGATGCAGCAAGGAAAGTAAAAACATAAAACTCGGTGTTGCCGGCGCTCATTCCGGAGACCTTGCTTCCTATGGTATTCCATCAGTTCATGCCGCAGAGCTTGTTGTTGAAATGTACAATGCCAAAGGCGGAGTAGCTGGTAAAAAAATTGAGCTTGTTGTTGAAGATGATCAGTGTAAGCCTGAATTAGCTACCAACACTGCTTCAAAACTTGTAGGGGCTGAGGTTGTTGCTGTTATGGGGCATATCTGCAGCGGAGCGACAAAAGCTGCTCTTGGCATTTATAAGGATTCCAAAATCGCTACAATTTCCCCTTCCGCGACAACTCCCTCTCTTACACAGAGCGGTGATTATCCCAACTTTTTCAGAACTATCGCGCCGGATGATGCCCAGGCAAAACTCGCGGTTGATTATATTGTAGAATCACTCAACCTTAAAAAGCTTGCTGTATTACATGATAAAGGCGATTACGGTAAAGGTTTTGCGGAACTCTGCAAAGCTGAAGCTGAAGCAAACGGAATAGAGGTTGTTCTTTTTGAAGGTGTTAACCCAGGGGCTCCTGACTATTCGGCAGTTGTAAACAAAATCGGCAATTCAGGCGCAACAGGCGTTGTATGGGGAGGATATCACCCGGAAGCTTCAAAACTTGTACAGCAGATGAAAGACAAGGGAATGAATATTCCTTTTGTTTCTGATGACGGAGTTAAGGATGATACATTTATTGAAGTTGCGGGAAAATATGCTGAAGGCGTTTACGCTACAGGCCCGATTGATACATCATCAAATCCGATGGCAGTTCAGGCTATTGCTGACCACAAGACAAAATATGGTGATGAGCCGGGCGCTTTTTTCCTGAACGCGTATGCGGCGACTGTTGCTGTTCTTAACGCAATTGACAAGAGCGGAAAAACTGATTACGACTCAATCACAAACACTCTAAGAAGCGAATATGTTGAGACACCTCTTGGTAAAATAAGTTTTGACAGCAGGGGAGATGCCATTGGTATCGGATTTTCAGTTTACCAGGTTCAGAACGGCAAATATGTTGTTGTAAGCCAGTAAAATAAATTAATTTTAATAAGGCCAGACAATCAATTCAGGCAAGTTAACTTTAAATCAGGATTGTCTGGTCTTTTTGCGAAGCAGGAATCTTTAATGGATTATTTTTTAAAACTGCTGTTGAGCGGAACTGCCAAAGGCAGTATATATGCCTTGATTGCGCTGGGTTATACCATGGTTTACGGTATAATCAAGCTGATCAATTTTGCTCACGGTGAAATATATATGATAGGGGCATTTATAGCCCTGATGGTTGGAGGCACACTGCAGGCAGCAGGGGTTAATCCGGCTGTTATTTTAATTGTATCAACACTTGCCGCAGTGTTTTTTGCCGCAGCGTACGGTTTAACCATGGAGAAAATTGCCTATAAACCGTTAAGGGCGGCACCCCGGCTTTCAGTTCTTATCAGCGCCATAGGTATGTCGATGTTTCTTCAGAATCTGGTGCTGCTTTCCCAGACGGAAAAATATCTCTCTTTTCCATCTTTTCTTCCTGAATTCCTTTTTTTAAAGCCTATAAGAGGCTATATAAATTCCACACAGTTTATAATATTGATCATTACATCAATAGTAATGGTTCTATTAACCCTTTTGATTAAATTCACCCTGATCGGAAAAGCCATGAGGGCAACCTCACAGGACAGGGAAATGGCACAACTTGTAGGGATAAATATAAACAGTGTAATTACAGTTACGTTTATTATCGGTTCTGCAACCGCTGCAATCGGAGGAATCCTTATCTGTTCCTATATGGGTCAGATAAATTATTATATAGGTTTTATTGCCGGTATAAAGGCATTTGTTGCCGCTGTACTCGGAGGTATAGGCAGTATCCCCGGAGCAGTTCTTGGAAGCTTTGTTCTCGGATGGACAGAAAGCCTTGGCACTGGATACATCTCAAGTGATTATGAAGACTCTTTCGCTTTTATTATTCTGATATTGATTTTGACAGTCAAACCATCAGGTATTCTGGGCAAAAAAGAGAACCAAAAGGTGTGACAAATGGAAGATATTAAATGGAAAGAATATTTAAAAAATTCTTTTATATCAATGATATGGTTTTCCCTTCTTCTTTTCCCCATGCTTGTAATGAAGATAACTGTAAAAGGGGGTATGGCAGATGTAACCTACAGATGGGGTTATATGGTTATTGTACCGGTTGCAGCCTTTATACTTTCCGCGCTCTGGAAATATTTCAGGGAAAGGCAGCAGGGGAGAGAGTCAAATGAAAAAAGAGGCGAAATTGCCGCGTTTTTCCGTAAAGCTTTTATTGAAAACAAAAAAATACAGATAACCTCAATAATTCTTGCAATCCTGATTATGGCTTTTTATCCGGTTTTTTCCGGCATGTATAATACAAATGTCATGATTTCAGCTCTAATCTATATAATGCTCGGACTTGGCCTTAATATTGTCCTTGGCCTTGGCGGCATGCTCCATCTGGGTCACGCTGCGTTTTTTGCTGTAGGAGCTTATACTTACGGCCTCTTTTTCCGGTATGCAGAACAGTTTTTTATTAATGCCGGGATAAGCACCGGGTGGATGTTCTGGATTGCACTTCCTGCGGGGGGATTAATGGCCGCAGTTTTCGGAGTACTTTTAAGTCTTCCTGTATTAAGGCTGAGGGGTGATTATCTAGCGATTGTAACACTTGCTTTCGGAGAGATAACGAGGATGGTTCTCCAGAACTGGGGCAGTGTGACCGGAGGGGCGACAGGAATAAGCCTTATTCCCCGGCCATGGTTTTTCGGAGTTAATGTTACCCCTAAACTTGCCGCTATCTACATATATTATATTGTTTTCGCGTTTGTCATTATCAGCATTATAACTGTAAGCAGGCTTGAGAATTCAAGGATCGGCAGAGCATGGGAAGCAATGAGGGAAGACGAGATAGCCTGCCAGTCAATGGGGATTGATCTTGTCAGAAACAAGCTTACCGCGTTTGTGCTTGGTTCAGTCTGGGCAGGGGTAGCAGGAGTTCTTTTTGCCTCCCAGACAACCTATATAAACCCAGACAGCTTTACAATCTGGGAATCTATACTGATATTATGTATTGTAGTTCTTGGCGGTACAGGCTCTATTTCCGGTGTAATACTGGGTGCGTTAATAATCAAGCTTCTTCCTGAATATATGAGGGCTTTCGCCCAGTACAGGATGCTTATATTCGGGCTTGCGCTTGTTCTGATGATGATTTTCAGGCCGGGAGGTATTATTAAAAAGGTAAGAAAGGTTTACCGTTTCCCGCTTGATGAAGTAAATGATACAGCAGCAGAAGGACAGAACTGATGGAAAAGATAATGGAAATAGATAACCTGTCCATGGTTTTCGGCGGCCTTAAGGCAATTGATAATATAAACATAAGTATTAAACCGGGAGCGATTACCGCTCTTATCGGCCCTAACGGCGCCGGAAAAACAACATTATTTAACTGCATAACCGGTGTCTATAAACCGACTGCCGGCAGTGTTTATATAAGGAAGCCGGGACAGAAGGAAAGTGAAAAAATAAGCGGTTTAAGGCCTCATGTAATAAACAGAAAAGGGCTTGCAAGAACTTTTCAGAATATCAGGCTTTTCAGCAACATGTCTGTTCTTGAGAATGTTATGGTAGGGCGGCATCATAAGCTGCGGGCAAGTATTATGGGCGCGCTTTTGCGGGACAGAAAAACAAGAGAGGAAGAAGAGAAGGTTGTAAATGACAGCTATGAGATACTTAAAAAAATAAACCTTCATAAATTTGTAAATGAGATGGCAAGGAATCTTCCATACGGCGCGCAGAGAAGGCTTGAGATCGCCAGAGCCCTTTCAACAGACCCGTTTCTTCTTCTGCTTGACGAACCTGCGGCAGGGATGAATCCGCTTGAAACAAGGGAACTGGAAGAGACAATCAACAGGCTGCGCAGTGAAGAGAATATATCAATCCTCCTTATTGAGCATGATATGAGTCTTGTCATGAATATCTCTGAACATATATATGTGGTTGATTATGGAAAAATGATAGCTGAAGGAACTCCTGATGAAGTCAAGAGAAATCCGGATGTAATTAAAGCCTATCTCGGAGAATGATTGATGAGTATGTTAAAACTTGAAAATGTGGAAACATTTTACGGTAATATAAAAGCCTTAAAAGGTGTGAATATATATATTAATGCAGGTGAGATAATCACCCTTATAGGAGCTAACGGAGCTGGAAAGTCGACAACGCTGATGTCGGTATGCGGCATTGTCCACCCAAAACGGGGGCATGTCTTTTTTGAGGATAAGGATATAACCCATTATGAGCCTGAAAAGATTGTTTCCCTTGGAATATCACAGGTGCCTGAGGGGCGGCGTATATTCCCGCAGCTGACTGTTCTTGAAAACCTCGATATGGGAGCTTTCTTGAGAAAAGACAAAAAAAATATAAAAACTGATTTTGATGAAATATTTTCCCTGTTTCCCCGCCTTGCCGAAAGGAGGAAACAGCAGGGAGGAACCCTTTCAGGAGGTGAGCAGCAGATGCTTGCCATATCCCGGGCACTTGTAGCTAAGCCTAAACTTCTTCTTCTTGATGAACCGTCACTTGGCCTTGCTCCGCTTATTGTTCACCAGATTTTTGAAATTATTTCAAGAATCAACCGTGAAAACGGAACTACAATATTTCTTGTGGAACAGAACGCGAATATGGCGCTTAAGATCGCGCACAGGGGATATGTTCTTCAGAACGGTGTTATAAAGCTGCATGATACAGCGGAAAACCTTCTTGCTAACGAGGAAGTGCGTGAAGCATACCTTGGAGTATAAGTAAAGAAAGGTACCACCACTACCTGCAAGTCCGGTAGTCTGGTACCTTTTCTGCGGCGCAACGGCGCAACTGAACAACGGCGCAGCTGAACACCTGCTCAACCTTATAATTGAACAACGGCGTAACCGCGCAGCGATAAAAAACTGCTTAAAACCTGAGCAATTCCCCTGTTTCAAATGATTCCTTGCATCGGTATGCTATTTCAGAAACCCTTGTTCCGTCATAAACTGTAACATCAGGTTTTCTATTTTCAATAATACATTTTACAAATTCCTGAACCTCATTGACATAAGAGGTTTCAAACCTTTCAAGAAAATTTTCG
>JAVEZE010000099.1:0-10348 GCA_034003145.1 Spirochaetia bacterium | reverse complement strand
CTTGAAGACCGCCTCAACCCTGAGCGGGTGGCCAAGATAACAAGCGGGCTTAACCTGATGAATTTAAATCAGCTTGCGGCAGAATCATTTGAAGAGGACAGGCCAATTTCGCTTGAATATCTAAAACAGAGAAAAAAAGAGATAATAGAAAATGAAGCCTCAGGTCTTCTTGAATTTGTCGAGTCAGAGCATGACCTTTCCATGGTATCAGGGCATGAGTTTGTAAAAAAGCGTTTTAAGAGCGCTTCCCGCGCCATAAAGCAGGGGCGCCTTGATGTCCTGCCAATGGGTTATCTTGTCTCAGGCCCTGTAGGGACAGGAAAATCATTTATGGTAACTGCGTTTGCCGGTGAAATAGGGATTCCCATTATCAAACTTAAAAATTTCAGATCAAAATGGCAGGGAGTAAGCGAGTCAAACTTCGAGAAAGTTTTGAATATTTTAAAGGCAATGGCCCCTGTGGGGGTGCTGATTGACGAGGCTGACGCATTCCTTGGCAACAGAAACCAGGAGGGGGATTCCGGAACAAGCAACAGGATATTTGCGCAGCTTGCCTCCTTTATGGGCAACACTGAATACCGCGGTAAAATTATCTGGTTTTTAATAACATGCCGCCCCGACCTGCTGCCGATAGATCTTAAAAGACAGGGAAGGGCTGAAGAGCACCTTGCCCTCTTCTACCCTGAAACAAATGATGAAAAGGAAGATCTTTTTAATACTTTAATCAAAAAACTTAAAATCAAGGTACAGCAGGATATATCAATTTCAGATCTTTTAAAAAAATATAAATTCGATTCATCAGGGGCAGATCTTGAAGCTATCCTGATCAGGGCGAAATTTACCGCAACCATGAACAATCACATCATCATAACAAGGGATGATCTTGAAGAAACAATCAGGGATTTTGTGCCGCCTGCCTATCCCCATGAGATAGATCTTCAAAACCTTGTGGCTGTCGTTGAATGCACAAGCCGGGAAATGGTTCCAAAGAAATTCCAGAACCTTGACAGGAGCAAGCTTGTCAGCCAGATAAGGGAACTTAAAATGCTTCTCGGTGAAATAAATGATTAAAAAACAAAGGAGTAAACTATGGCTTTAAATAAAAAAAATAAAGTGATTTCCAATGAAGAAATTGACAAAATGATAGCGTACTGGAACGCGGCAAACTATCTTTCGGTAGGGCAGATTTATCTGATGGACAATCCCCTGTTAAAAGAACCGCTAAAACTTGACCATATTAAGCCGCGCCTTCTCGGCCATTGGGGAACTACACCGGGGCTTAATTTTATCTATGTGCACTTTAACAGGCTTATCAAAAAATATGACCTTGACATGATCTATATTACAGGCCCCGGCCACGGAGGCCCCGGGCTGGTTGCCAATACCTATCTTGAAGGGACATACAGCGAAGTATATCCTGATATTTCAGAGGATGAGGAAGGGATGAGAAAGCTTTTTAAGCAATTTTCTTTTCCCGGCGGAATTCCAAGCCATGTCGCACCTGAAACACCAGGCTCAATACATGAAGGGGGAGAACTCGGCTATGCAGTACTCCATGCCTACGGTGCTGTCTTTGACAATCCCGACCTTATTGCCTGCTGTGTCGTAGGCGACGGAGAGGCGGAAACTGGGGCTTTGGCCGCAAGCTGGCATTCAAACAAGTTTCTAAATCCAGTAAGAGACGGCGCTGTGCTGCCTATACTGCACCTTAACGGCTACAAGATAGCAAACCCCACCATATTTGCCAGAATGCCTCAAAGTGAGCTTGAAATGCTGTTTTCAGGATACGGCTATAAACCCTATTTTGTTGAAGGGAGCGATCCTGTAAAAACTCATACCCTTATGGCGGAAATCTCTGAAAAAGCAGTTAAGGAAATAAGGGCTATACAGAAAAAAGCCCGGACTGAAGGATATCAGGGAAGGCCCAGATGGCCGATGATAATACTTAAAACACCAAAAGGGTGGACATGCCCTGAAACAATAGACGGAAAAAAAATTGAAGGCTCATCCAGATCTCATCAGGTTCCCCTATCAGAGCTTGCTGTAAAACCTGACCATATACAAATACTTGAAAAATGGATGAAAAGCTATCAGCCGGAAAAGCTTTTTGACAAAAACGGAACACTTATTCCGGAGCTAAAAGCGCTTGCCCCCAAAGGAACAAGGAGAATGGGAGCAAACCCGCACACTAACGGCGGTGCAATAATGAAAAACCTGAAAATGCCGGATTTCAGGGCTTACGCGGAAGATGTTGTAAAACCTGGAACAACCTATGCAGAGGCGACACGGGTAATGGGCAAATTTCTTCGTGATGTTATGAAACTTAACATGAATGAAGCCAATTTCAGGGTTATGGGGCCGGATGAAACATCTTCAAACCGGCTTTCTGCCCTTTTTGAAGTTACAGACAGGGTATCAACACAAGAGATTATACCTGATGATGAACATATCTCCCCTGACGGACGGGTTATGGAAGTTTTAAGCGAACATATGTGCCAGGGATGGCTTGAGGGTTATCTCCTTACAGGACGCCACGGATTTTTCTCATGCTATGAGGCTTTTATCCACATAATCGACTCCATGTTCAACCAGCACGCGAAATGGCTTAAAGTTACAAGTGAAATCCCCTGGCGGAGACCGATCGCATCCCTTAACTATCTATTGACATCACATGTATGGAGGCAGGATCACAACGGATTCAGCCATCAGGATCCGGGATTTATAGATCACGTAATCAATAAAAAGGCTGAAATTGTCCGAGTATATCTTCCGCCTGACGCTAACACCCTCCTTTCAGTTACAGACCACTGCCTTAAAAGCCGCGATTATGTAAATGTAATTATTGCAGGAAAGCAGAACGCGCTTCAGTTTCTCGATATGGACAGCGCAGTAAAACACTGCACCGCCGGAGCCGGGATATGGAAATGGGCAAGCAATGACGAAGGGGTTGAGCCTGATGTTGTGATGGGCTGCTGCGGAGACATCCCGACAATGGAGACTCTTGCGGCAGTTGATATTTTAAGGCAGAATTTTCCTGACCTTAAAATCAGGGTAGTCAATGTTGTAAACCTCATGACACTTCAGTCAGAGAAAGAACATCCGCACGGGCTTTCTGACAAGGATTTTGATTCCCTCTTTACAAAGGATAAACCAATTATTTTCGCGTTCCACGGTTACCCTACCCTGATTCACAGACTTACCTACAGAAGGACAAACCATAAAAACCTTCATGTGCGGGGCTACAAGGAAGAAGGGACAACAACAACCCCGTTTGATATGGTTGTGATGAATGATCTTGACCGTTTCCACCTGGTAATGGATGTTATTGAACGTATTCCATTGCTTGAAAAAACCGGGGCACACGTAAAACAGAAAATGAGGGACACCCTTATCACACACAAGGAATACATCGAAAAACACGGTGATGACATGAGTGAAATAAAAGACTGGGTTTGGCCTTACTGATACTGTATAACAGTTGCCGGATTACAAATATGTTTTTATGTTGATTTAAATAATTTAATTGTGTCATCCTGCTGCCGGTACCGGCAGCAGATTCTTGATAGTCAGGAAATAAATATTGAAAAAACTCCGCATCGCTTTACTGCTGCTTGCAATTACAATTGGAACAGGAACACTCGGCTACCACATAGTCGAAAAAATGCCGGTTTTTGATGCATTTTATATGACAATCATAACAATAAGCACAGTCGGCTTTGAAGAGGTTAAAGATCTTTCTATGCCGGGGCGTATAATTACAATGTTTGTAATTGCGACTGGAATAACCATAGCAGGATATACTTTGGGAAGTATTTTAAAGATGCTGGTTGAAGGAGATATTCATAAAAGTCTCGGGAGAAGAAGTGTGGAAAAAAAATAAAAAGAATATCAGATCATTACATAATCTGCGGATACGGTACTATAGGGAAAATTATTGTTGATGAGCTTAACGCACGAAAGATGAAAAATGTGATACTTGAAAATGACGACAAAGTTTATGAAGAGCTTGAGTATGACAAAAACATCTCTTTACCACTTGATGCCACACTTGACAATTCACTTATCAGAGCAGGAATAAAAAAGGCAAAAGCCATAGTTATTACTGTAAAATCAGATTCTGATAATGTTTTTATAACACTTACGGCAAGGGAGCTTAATCCGGATATTTTTATACTTGCAAGAGCTTCCGAAGAAAAAAATGAGATAAAACTTAAAAGAGCAGGTGCCACACGGATTCTCTCTCCATATTTAATAGGCGGAAAAAGAATGGCCCAGATTCTTATCAAACCGACTGTCGTGGACTTCATCGATATCGCGACACTTGAAAACAATCTGGAACTGCAGATGGAGGAATCTGTCGTTAGTTCCGGCTCCCCTCTGACGGGAAAAAACCTTATACAATCCAATCTAAGAAGGGATTACGGGGTAATTATTGTCCTGATAAAAAAGCACAGCGGCGAGATGATTTTCAATCCCCTGCCGACAGAAATACTTGAAGAGAGGGATGTTCTTGTCATGATGGGGAAAAAAGAAGATATGTTAAGATTACAGACCTATATATAAAAACTGCCTTTTCAAAGCTTTATATTCTGATGCTTTCAAAAAGGCAGCTGCAAAAAAGCTTCTGTGATTTATCCCAGATGATCAATCGCTATATTAAGCATTCTCCTTACAGGTTCAGCTGCACCCCACAAAAGCTGATCGCCTACTGTAAACAGGGTAAGATATTCAGGGCCGATATTCATCTTTCTGATCCTTCCTACCGGTACAGTAAGTGTGCCTGATACGGCGGCAGGTGTAAGTTCCCTGATCGAGTTTTCAACATCATTGGGAACCACCTTTACCCATTCGTTATCTGAGGCAATAATATTGTAGATATCATCAAGCGGAATATCTTTGGCCAACTTTATTGTTATCCCCTGGCTGTGGCATCTCATAACTCCAACCCTTACGCAAATGCCGTCAATTGGGATCTGTTTTTTTGTCATAAGTATCTTGTTGGTTTCAGCTGCCCCTTTCCACTCCTCTTTTGACTGCCCGTTATCAAGCTTTTTATCTATCCAGGGAATTACGCTTCCGGCAAGAGGCACTTTGAAATTATCAACAGGAAAGCTGCTCTCTTTCATTTTATCTGTAACAAGCCTGTCTACCTCAAGAATCGCTGATGCGGGGTCATATATCATCTCACCGGCGGCGCTTCCAAGAGAGGCCATCTGGGCAAGAAGTTCTTTCATGTTTTTCGCCCCTGCGCCGGAGGAAGCCTGATAAGTCATGGAACTTACCCATTCAACAAGGTTGTTCCGGAAAAGGCCGTTTAATCCCATCAGCATAAGGCTTACTGTGCAGTTGCCGCCCACAAAGCATTTGATCCCCTCTTTTAGTCCCTTATCAATTACCTGCCTGTTTACAGGATCAAGAACAATTATGCTGTCATTATTCATCCTCAATGTTGATGCAGCATCAATCCAGTATCCCTTCCAGCCGGAGGCCATAAGAGCTGGATATACTTTTTCAGTGTAGCTGCCTCCCTGGCATGTTACTACTATATCCATCTGTTTAAGTTTATCTATATTTTCAGCATCTTCCATGATGCCTGTTTCAATACCGCCTGCTATTACAGCATTTTTCCCTGTCTGTGAAGTTGAGAAAAAAACCTTCTCAAATCCGTTAAAATCGCCCTCTTCAACCATTCTTTTCATGAGGACAGATCCAACCATCCCCCTGTAGCCTACAAAACCAATTTTCAACATTAAATTCTCCTGAATTAAAAATTACAGATACATATATAATATAATTGCTCAAATTATTGAATATCACTGCGTTTTAATTTTTATTTATTTCACACTTATTCTGTACCTGCGAAGTTCTGTTATTTCCAGTTTAAAACTGAATTGTCATAATCCTCAGGCGCTTTAAAACCTAAAAGTTCTATACATGTGGCGGCTATCGAGCTGATTCCAAGCCCCTCATTAAGCTTTTTATCATATTCGCCCTCGTAATCAGGATCATATACAACACATGGAACAGGATTAAGCGAGTGGGAAGTTTTTGCCCTGGGTTTCCCGTTTTCCTTGATTTTAACTACGCCATTTTTATCATGCTCATACATATCATCAGCATTTCCGTGATCTGCTGTTACAACCATCACCCCTGATGTTTCAGTTACTGCCTTGATCAGCCTCCCAAGACACAGGTCAAGCGCTTCCATCGAGCAAACTACTGCCTCATAGATTCCTGTGTGCCCCACCATGTCGCCGTTTGGGAAATTAAGCCTTATATAATCATACTCGCCCGATTTAAGTGCATCGATAACTTTATCAGTAATGTCGGCGCATTTCATCCACGGCCTTTCCTCAAACGGTACAACATCAGATAGTATTTCAACATAATCTTCAAGTTTTTCATCAAACTTTCCTGTCCTGTTGCCGTTGAAAAAATAGGTTACATGGCCGTACTTCTGGGTCTCGCTTATCGCAAGTGTTTTAACCCCCGAAGATGCAAGATATTCACCCATTGTCCTGTCGATTGACGGAGGTTCAACAAGATATTGAGCCGGAACATGCAGATCCCCGTCATACTCCATCATTCCAGCGTACTGGACATCAGGGTATCTTTTTCTGTCAAATTTATTAAAATCTTTTTTCTCAAAAGCTTCTGTTATTTCAAGTGCCCTGTCTCCCCTGAAATTGAAGAATATAACTGAATCTCCGTCTTCGATAGTTCCGGCTGCTTTCCCCTCTTTTTCAATAATAAACGGCTTTATATCCTGATCTATCGCGCCGGTTTCAGATCTCAATGTCTCAACCGCCTCTTTTGCCGATTTAAACATCCGCCCCTCTCCAAGCACATGTGTCTTCCAGCCATCCTCTACCATTTTCCAGTTAGCCCCGTATCTGTCCATCGTTATTGCCATCCTTCCTCCGCCTGATGCGATAGCGCAGTCAAAGGATGGGCTTTTAAGGCTGCCAAGATACTCTTCAAAGGGATTGATATATTCAAGCGCGGAAGTCTCGCCCACATCCCTTCCGTCAAGAAGTATGTGAACCCTTACGCGGGAGACCTTATCATCCTTTGCTTTTTCAATCATTGCTTTAAGATGGTCCATATGGCTGTGGACATTGCCGTCAGAAAAGAGGCCTATAAAATGAAGTGTTTTTCCTGTTGGAACAATATTTGAAACAAGTTTTTTCCAGGTTGCCCCTTCAAACATCCTGCCGGTTTTTATTGAATCTGAGACCAGCATTGCTCCTTGCGAAAATACCCTGCCGCAGCCCATTGCGTTGTGCCCTACTTCGCTGTTTCCCATATCATCATCAGACGGCAGTCCCACAGCTTTCCCGTGGGCTTTAAGCTTTGTAAATGGGTATTTTTTTATCAGATTATCAAGGTGAGGCGTCAGTGAGTTTAGTACAGCATCCCCTTCCTTATATTTACCAAATCCTACACCGTCCATAATGACGAGCAGAACAGGCCCTTTTCTTTTTTTGAATCTGTTATTTATTTCAAGCGGTTTAAGCATACAAATCTCCTCATTAATCAAATATACTCATAATATTAGTATTTTTTGCAATATTTAATCAATCAGACTGGAATTATTGGATTTTATCAGATTCTCATACCCTGACCCAAATCCGGATTAAAAAATAGAAGGTTACATTATCCTTATATCTGTTTTATAATAGACCAATGCGAATCCTCACTATCATAACTGCGACAGGAGGCATTTAAGATGGATAAAACAACAGGTTCATTTCGACTCTGTCAATAACAATGGCTGTGCTTTTTCACATTTCTTTGCTTTATACTCTTTCACCACAAAAAGCAAAAATTAAAGTATAATCATAGTATGGAGGTATAGATATGGAAATACAGGCATTAAATCTTAAATATATCACTAATAGCAAAGGCGAGAAAACAGAAGTTATTTTACCTATAGAAGAATTCTATGAACTTCTTGAAGACCTTGAAGATCTCGCAGTTGTAGCACAACGGAGAAATGAAGAAACCTTCACATTAGAAGAAGTTGAAAAAGAATTAGGGCTTTAGGTGCATGTATAAAATTCTTTTCAAGAAATCTGCAGTAAAAGAGTTAAAAAAAATACCTCAAAAGAAACAAATCCTGATTATTAAGTCTATAAAGTCACTTGCTTTGAATCCTTATCCTAAAGGATATAAAAAACTCGTTGGTGCAAAACTGACATACCGAATAAGAATTGGAAATTACAGAGTTATTTACAATCTTTATGATAACGAACTTCTTATTGAAATCATAAGAGTAAAACATCGCAATGATGTCTACAGATAAGATGATAAATTAAACAAAACAGCATTGTTAAGCAGTTTATCATACCCTGATCCAAATCCGGATTAAAAAATTGAAGGTTCATTATCCTTATATCTGTTTTATAATAGACCAATGCGAATCCTCACTATCATAGCTGCGACAGGAGGCATTCACGGGACGTTAATCCTCCTTTCTATTCTCTTCAGGTTCAGGCACCGTAAAAACTTGCCGCTTGCCCTTCTTTTAATAGTTTTCTCGCTGCGGCTTGCAACAATACCAACGTGGAAACCGGAGATACTGCTCTCATATCCCTGGATTTATCCAATGACATCCCCCCTCCCTTTTCTCTTCAGCTTTTTAATCTGGTGGTATATCAGGGAATTGGTAAGCGACAAATTAAATCCTCCAAAATTTCTGTTTATCCATTTTCTCCCTTATTTACTTGAGGTACTGGCTGTTTCATTTACCCTGTATACAATGGACAGTGGTGAATATGAACTTTTTCTAAACAATGTATTTTCCGGAAATCCGCCACTGTGGCTGCCTGTAAGAAACGGGTTAAAAGTACTTGTCAATATAATATATCTGGTTGTTTCAGGACGTATTGCTTTCGGTAAAAAGTCAGAGCGGCTCTCTGGTGTAAAACGTTTCTGGATCAGATCTCTGGTAATTATCCCGTCCATAGTGCTGACATCATTTGCCTATGTTGCAGTGTTACCTTCAGTTTCCCGGCACATGTTGAATAAAACAGCATGGCCGTTTCTGATTCTGTCAATAACAATGGCCGTGCTTATTTACGGTATTTCTTTTCTTTTATTGGCAGCTCCTGATATCTCCTTTCCTGAGTATGGTGAGCATGAAAAAGCAGGCAAATGCCCTGTTGTACAATTGTGTTCTGATATTGAGTGCAGATATCTGATGGATAAAATAGAGAAGCGGTTTAATGACGGAGCCTGGCAAAATCCCGATCTTGTAATTTCAGACCTTGCCTCTGAGTTCAAGGTACATCCCAACCGCCTCTCCTATGCTATTAACCAATGCTGCAAGGTAAGCTTCAGGACTTTCCTTAACTCAAAACGTCTTGAATACTTTAAATACCGGATTAAAAATGGAGCGCATAAAAATAAATCTATTCTTGATCTTGCATTTGAAGCGGGATTTCCTTCAAAAAGCACGTTTAACAGATTATTCAGGGAAAATATGGGAATGACTCCTTCTGAATATGTCAAACAATCTGATGCCGCAGCAGATTAATTAAACTCATCTTAAGACCCAATCATTATTTATCTTTTTTGAAGTCCCATTTTGCATTATGGGACGACAGGAGACCTGGCGTGAATATAGGATTTATTAAACTTCAATTTATCATTGAAGAAATAAAGATCAAGGACGGCTTTATGAAAAAGATTACTCTTTTATTGGCTATAATTTTTCTTCTTGGCTTTGGATTATTAATCTCCTGCGACAATTCAAGCGGCGATGACGATAGCGGCAGCGAAGCGACAAAACTGGGAAATACCCTTACGCTTTCAGGCACGGTTGACCGGACATTTACCCCTCCCAATATTGATGACTGGGCAGGTTCTTCCTTTACAAATCCACTAGAGGCCACCTATACGGTTTTTGAACTACAGGACGGAAGTGATGACACTCCTTATGCTTCCGATGAAGATGGCAATGAAGAGCTTAATATTAGTTACAGCGGAACAACACATCTTGATCATCTTTTTAGTACTGCAGGGGGAAGCGGTTTAACATCGAGTAATCCCGCAGCAGAAATTACTACAGCCATTATTGAAGTTCGAGCTGGAGCTGGTGATTATAACAACGATGATATCGCATTTGGCAATTTCAGCGCATGGCCGGCGGAATGGTATATTTACTGGTATTCCACCGCAAAAACAACTCTTGACGGGACACGATCAGATTCAGGAGAGACCTACAGCTTTGATAATGTTACAATATTTGAAGGGTGGAACAGACTGATAAAATCCACATCAGATGGAGAAAATTTTACATATTCCGGAGGTACAATTTCAGGCGGCCACTGGACATATATAGATA